>NZ_CADCUP010000208.1 GCF_902805925.1 uncultured Nocardioides sp. | reverse complement strand
GCGGCGGGCGCGGAGGCCGCTGCGGCCTTCAGCTCGGCGCCGTACTGCTTCTTGAAACGCATCTCGACGGGGGGCTCGACGGTCGACGACGCCGACTTGACGAACTCCCCCATCTCCTTGAGCTTCTCGAGAACGAACTTGCTCTCGACACTGAACTCCTTGGCGAGTTCGTGGACTCGGGTCTTGGCCACGTTGGAACGTTGCTCCTTCTGGTCCGAGCACCAGTTGGAGGGTGTCTCGGATCCGTTAGTTGTGGTGCTGGCTCATCGGAAGAAACTCATCGAGTGCTCATGAGCTGCCTGCTCCAGTTTCTTGTCGGTCGATCACGGTGGCGATCTCGGTGGCGATCTCGGTGCGTGGTGAGGTGAGGTGGTCCCCCACCGGCGTGCTGGTCAGTGCCTCTCGCGCCCGCAGGGCCCGGGAGAACGCCTTCCGGCGCACCGCGAGCTGGAAGCACGAGGTCGTGGGGTGCAGGTGCGCTCCGCGACCGGGTGCGGTGCCGCCCGGATCGGGTACGGCGGCCGGTCTCCCGGTCGCGTCCGTGCCGATCACGATGCGCACCAACTCGCTCTTCGCGGCCCGCTCCCGGCATCCGATGCAGGTTCGCACAGGGGTGCTGCGGGCGCCGGCCACTGCATCAACCCTACCGGGTCCCCGGCTCATCCACGAACCCGCTGTGCCGCCGGCGTCCACAGGCGGACGCGTCAGGCGGGGTCGGGCGCCTCGTCGCTGCGGATGTCGATGCGCCAGCCGGTCAGGCGGGCGGCCAGCCGGGCGTTCTGGCCCTCCTTGCCGATGGCCAGCGACAGCTGGAAGTCGGGCACGACCACCCGGGCGGACCGGGCGGCGAGGTCGACGATCTCGACCTTCGACACGCGGGCCGGCGACAGCGCGTGCGACACCAGCTCGGCGGGGTCCTCGGACCAGTCGACGATGTCGATCTTCTCGCCGTGGAGCTCGGCCATCACGTTGCGCACCCGCTGGCCCATCGGGCCGATGCAGGCGCCCTTCGCGTTGACCCCCTGCGCCTCGGTGTAGACCGCGATCTTGGTGCGGTGGCCCGCCTCGCGGGCGATGGCGGCGATCTGCACGGTCCCGTCGGCGATCTCGGGCACCTCCAGGGCGAACAGCTTCTTCACCAGGTTGGGGTGGGTGCGGGACAGGGTGATCTGCGGCCCACGCATGCCCTTGCGCACCGAGACGACGATGCACTTGATCCGGGTGCCGTGCTCGTAGGTCTCACCGGGCACGCGCTCGCCGAGCGGGAGCAGCGCCTCCAGCTTGCCGAGGTCGACCATCACGTCGTCGGGGTTGCGGCCCTGCTGGATCACCCCGGAGATGATGTCGCCCTCCTTGCCGGAGAACTCCCCGAAGCGGATGTCGTCCTCGGCGTCGCGCAGGCGCTGCAGCATGATCTGCTTGGCGGTGGTGGCCGCGATCCGGCCGAAGCCGTCGGGGGTGTCGTCCTCCTCCGCGACCTCGTTGCCCTCCTCGTCGACCTCGGTGGCCAGCACGGTGACGTGCCCGGTCCGGCGGTCCAGCTGGACCCGCGCCTTCTCCCGGGCCCCCGGCGTCTTGTGGTACGCCGTCAGCAGGGCCTGCTCGATGGCCTCGACGAGCACGTCGAAGGAGATCTCCTTCTCGCGCTCCAGCATCCGCAGGATGTTCAGGTCGATGTCCATCAGGCGTCGTCCTCCTCGGGGTCGCCGTCGGTGCCGGACCGGCGGCGGTTGAACTCGATCTGCACCAGGGCTCGCGACACCTCGGCGTAGGCGACGTCGCGGTGGGTGCCGTCGACGTCGAGGGTGGCGGAGGTGTCGTCGGAGGAGAGGATGCGGCCGGTGACCTCGCCGCCGTCGACGAGCGTCACCGCGACCAGCCGGTCTGCGTTGCGCCGCCAGTGGCGCGGGAGCGTGAGCGGCCGGTCGACCCCGCGGGAGGTTACCTCCAGGGTGTAGGGCATCTCGCCCATCACGTCGGACTCCTCGTCGAGGACGCGCGAGACCTCCCGGGTCGCGTCGGCGACGTCGTCGAGCGTCACGCCGCCGTCACGGTCGACCGCCACCCGCAGCACCCGCCGCTTGCCGGCCGGGCTCAGCTCGAGCGCCTCGATGTCGAACCCCAGCGTGCCGAGGGGTCCGGCGAGCTCTGCCTCGACGCGGTCACGAACGGCGTCTGCTCTCGTCCTGTCGTGCGAGCCCACGGGCCGACCTCCTTGTGCTGTTGTGTCCGTCCACGATAGCGGGAGGGGCCGCGGCGGCCGACCCCGGCGATAGGGTCGGGCGCGTGTGCCGCGCCGCCCTGCCCTCCGACGTCCCCGTGGGTCGGCGCGCGCTGGTGCTCACGTTCCCCGGGCTGGCGCTGGCCCTGACCTCCTGCGACCTCGACCCGCGTGCGGGCCGCGCGGAGCCGGACGCCCCAGCACCCCCCGAGGACCCCGACCTGGACGCGCTCGGCGCCGTCGTGGACGCCACCGACGCCGCTGCGGCCCTGGTGGCGGCCACGATCTCCGCCCACCCCGCTCTGGGACCCCGGCTCGCGGCCTTCGGTGAGCTGCACACCGCCCACCGAGGCGCCCTCGACGGCGCCGCCGACCGGCCGCAGGACACCGCGACGACCACGCCTCCCTCCGTCCCGCCGGTGCGCGCGCAGGCGCTGGCCGCCCTCCGCCGGTCCGAGAGCGCGCTGGCCACTGCCCTGGCCGGGGGCGCGCTGCGGGCCGACAGCGGTGCCTTCGCGCGCCTGCTGGCCGTGATGTCCGCCGCCGTGCAGCAGGAGCTGCTGGCCCTGGACCGGAGGGTGGCCCCATGAGGCTCGTGGAGGGGCTCCAGACCACCCTCGCGGCCGAGCACGCCGCGGTCTGGCTCTACGGCGTGCTGGGCGCGCAGACGTCCCAGGCGGGCGAGCCGGCGCTGTACGACGGCCTCGTCGAGGGCTACCGCCGGCACCGCGCCCGCCGCGACCAGCTGACCGGCCTCGTCCGCGACGCCGGTGCGGAGCCGGTGGCGGCCGCGCCGGCGTACGACCTGCCCGAGCCGCTCGCCGACGTCGCCCAGGTGCGCCGCGTCGCCCTCGGCGTGGAGGAGGGCTGCGCCGCGACGTACTCCTCGCTCGTGGCCGGATCCGTCGGGGACGACCGACGGTGGGCGATCACCGCGCTGACCGATGCGGCGGTCAGGCAGCTGGCGTTCGGCGGGGTGCCGCAGGCGTTCCCCGGCGCACCGGAGCTGGGCCCCACGACGAGCTGACCCGCCCGGGCGCCCGGGCGGGTCAGTGCGTGTTGCGGGGGCCGCTGCGCTCAAGCGCGGTACGCGGTGTACATCGAGGACATCCGGGAGCTCTGGCCGGGTGAGAACTCGGTGTAGCAGGAGTCGTAGCTGTAGTCCATGTAGTTGTGGATCGGGTCCAGGCCCGGGAGCGTGCAGGAGTCGCGGCCGGCCGGGCAGCCGCTGGAGGCGCTGCCCTGCGCCGGGGTGTCGGCGACCTCGTCGTTCGTGCTCGTGCAGCCGCCCTGGAACGTGTGGTAGAGCCCCAGCCAGTGGCCGACCTCGTGGGTGGCGGTCTCACCGAGGTTGAAGTTGGTCGCCGAGCCGCCCGGCAGCGAGGAGTACTGCACCCGGACGCCGTCGACCGAGGGGTTGCGGGCGTAGTCCCAGGGGAACGTGGCGATGCCCAGGTAGCTGAAGTCGACGAGCCACATGTTCAGCGCGTTGGCGCCGCCCTTGCGCGTCTGCGAGCGGTACTTGGTGGAGGACCCGTCGCGGTTCCACGTGCTGTTGTCGTACCGGTAGGTGCCGGCGAGGGAGAACGTGAAGCCGGTGTCGGCCGCGGTCGAGGACTCCTGGCCGGCGTAGGTCCGGTTCAGCACGTCGATCTGCTGGGCGATCTGGGTGTCGGTCACGTCGTCGCCGCCGCTGGCGGTGCGCATCACGTGCACGTGCACGGGGATCGACGCCGCGGCGAGCGAGGGTGAGGTCGACGCACCGGTCCTCCCACGCAGGATGCGAGCGGTGCGGGCCTCGATGGCTCGCTGCTCGCTGGCGGAGACGTCGCGGTGGTCGTCCCCGTGGCCGCCGCGCGCGGAGTCACCCGTGTCGGTGTGGCAGACGTGGGCGACGTCGTGCTCGGCGATGACGCGGGCCGAGGCGGACTCGCTGACCGAGCCGACGGCAAGGACGCTCGCCAACGCGATGGTGAGCGCCGCGGTCCTGCTCGCGGAGCGGGTGATGGGTGTGGCCACGTCCAGTCCTCTCGTCGTCAGGTGCGCCCGGCACGGCGACACCGACCGTGCGGTGGGGTGAGGCGGGAACAGCAACGGTCCGCGTGCTCAGCCTCCTGGGACAGTCCCGAGATCTGCCCCAGGGTGTGGCGAGCACGCGGACCGTTTCGGGCTGGTCAGCATCACCCCGGTGAGCGGGTCGCCCCTGCTCACATGCGAAATCATGCAGGACCCGGTGGCGGGAGGCGAGGGCTCGGCGACCGCAGGTTCCTGCAGTGCGCAAACCTGCAGAAGTGTGGCGCCCCGGACCAGCGGTCGACGCTGCCGGTGACGTCGAGGCGCGCCGCCTCAGCCGCGCACGACCCCCACGACGTGGTCGGCGGCGTCGGCCACGGCGACCTCGGTCCTCTCGCCGGTACGGCGGTCCTTGACCTCGATCGTGCCGTCGGCCAGGCCGCGGCCGACCGTGAGGATCGTGGGCAGGCCGAGGAGCTCGGCGTCCTTGAACTTCACGCCCGGCGACACCTTCCCGGCACGGTCGTCGTAGATGACGTCGAGGCCCCGGGCCGAGAGGTCGCCGGCCAGGGTCGCGGCCGCCTCGAAGATCGCGGGGTCCTTGCCCGCGGCGACCACGTGCACGTCCGCGGGCGACACCTCCCGCGGCCAGCAGAGGCCGAGCTCGTCCAGGGTGTTCTCCGCGATCGCCGCCACCGCCCGCGACGGACCGATGCCGTAGGACCCCATGGTGACGGTGACGAGCTTGCCGTTCTCGTCGAGCACGCGCAGGTCGAGGGCGTCGGCGTACTTGCGGCCGAGCTGGAAGATGTGGCCCATCTCGATGCCCCGCGCGGCCTGGAGCGTGCCCTCGGCGCAGCTGGGGCACGCGTCGCCGTCGCGCACGTCGGCGGCCTCGATGGTGCCGTCGGGGGTGAAGTCGCGGCCCGCGACGAGGTCGACGACGTGGGACCCCGCGACGTTGGCGCCGGTGACCCAGCGGGTGCCCTCCACGACCCGCGGGTCGACGAGGTAGCGGATGCCGGAGGCCGACTTCTCGCCCAGCGCCTGGGGGCCGATGTAGCCCTTGACCAGCGCGGGGTGCGCCGCGAGCTCCTCCTCGGTCATCGCCTCGACCTCGATCGGCTCGAGCTGCCCCTCGAGCCGCTTCTGGTCGACCTCGCGGTCACCCGGGAGGCCGATGGCCAGCGGCTCACGGGTCCCGTCGGGGTGGCGCAGCACGAGCAGCACGTTCTTGAGGGTGTCGCCGGCCTCCCACGGCCGGTCCTCGCGCGGCAGCTCGGCGTTGAGGTGGTCGACCAGCGTGGCGATCGTCGGGGTGTCGGGGGTGTCCTCCGCGTGGGCGGCGGGCGCGTCGTCGTACGGCAGGGGCGCGGGCGGGCGCACCGCGACGGCCTCGACGTTGGCCGCGTAGTCGCAGTGGGTGCAGCGGACGTAGGTGTCCTCGCCGACGTCGGCCTTGGCGAGGAACTCCTCGGACTTCGACCCGCCCATGGCGCCGGAGGTCGCCTTGACGATGACGTACTCGAAGCCGAGGCGGTCGAAGATCTTGATGTAGGCGTCGCGGTGCCGCTGGTAGGCGGCGTCGAGACCGGCGTCGTCGACGTCGAAGGAGTAGGAGTCCTTCATGACGAACTCGCGCCCACGCAGGATGCCCGCGCGGGGACGCGCCTCGTCGCGGTACTTGGTCTGGATCTGGTAGATCGAGAGCGGCAGGTCCTTGTAGGAGGAGTACAGGTCCTTGACCACGAGGGTGAACATCTCCTCGTGGGTGGGGCCGAGGAGGTAGTCGGCGCCCTTGCGGTCGGTGATGCGGAAGATCCCGTCGCCGTACTCGGTCCACCGGTTCGTGGCCTCGTAGGGCTCCTTGGGCAGCAGCGCCGGGAAGAGCATCTCCTGGGCGCCGATGGCGTTCATCTCCTCGCGGATGATGTCCTCGATCCGGCGCAGCACCCGCAGGCCCAGCGGCAGCCAGGTGTAGATGCCCGGCGCGTTGCGGCGGATGTAGCCGGCGCGGACGAGCAGCCGGTGGCTGGGCACCTCCGCGTCGTTGGGATCGTCGCGAAGGGTGCGCACGAAGAGCTGGGACATCCGCAGGATCATGCGGGAAGGGTACGGGCAGGGCGTCCCGGCCCGCGAACCAGTTGCAACCATCGCCGCCCCCGTGCCGTCCTCCTGGTGACAGCCTCCACCGCACCACCTCCGAAAGGCACGCGATGCGCATCACCACCGCTCTCGTCACGCTGGCGGCCACCCTCGTCCTGGCCCCCGTCGCCCACCTCTCCCCCGCCGCCGCGGCGGTGGAGGAGACCCGTCTCCGCCCCGGCTCGCTGCCGCTGGGCGCGGCGCCCACCGTGCCCGTCGTCGAGGACCGGACGCTCGTCGACGGCGACCGGCGCCTGACCCTCCCGGGCCGCAACCCCTTCCTCCTCGGCCGCTCCGGCACGGCATACGTCGTCGCCACGAGCAGCCGCTCCGGCGAGCAGCGCGTGCTCCGGGTCGAGCCCGACGGCACCCATCGCGTGCTCCTGGACCGCACCGCCGGCGCGCTGGTGCTCGCCCACGACGGCAGCGTCCTGGTGGAGTCGCGGCTGCGCGCCCGCCGCAGCGTGCAGGTCGTTCTCGACGCGGCCACCGGCCAGGTGCTGCACCGCAAGCGCTCGGGCCGCTACGTCACGGCGCTCGCCGCGGACGCCGACCGCGTCGTGCTCTCCGGCGACGCGCCGGCGCGCACCTCGCTGTGGCGCCTCTCGGACGGCGCCACCACCCGCCTCAGCGACCGGCGGGCCTACCGGGTGGACCTCTCCGTGGACCGGATGGCGTCCTTCACCGGCGACCCGTACCGGGGTGGGTGCACGGTCGTCACCAGCGTCACCCGGCCCGGGCGCGTCCTGTGGCGCTCGTGCCGCGAGGCGGTGCAGGTCTTCGGCCCGGGCGGGCGGATGGCCACCGTCGACAAGCTGAGCGACGGCATCGGGCCCCAGCACGTCTGGGCCCGCCGCGACGGTGGCGCGCTGGTCGGTGAGTACTCCGTGCGCGGGTGGTTCGGGGCGATCACCTGGGAGTCGGAGGAGGCGCTCCTGCTGGAGGCCGCCGGCCGGAGGGTGACCGCCACGGTGCGGTGCGTCGCCGACACCTGCGAGCGCACCGGCCCGACGCGGCCCACCGAGGAGCCCTCGTCCCGGTCCGGCCGACGGGTCGCCGGACCGGTCCGCTCCGGTGAGGGGTGGTCGCCCGCGGGATCACGGACAGGCTCGCCGGTTGCTGGAACGTTCGTACAACGCGTGTTGCACGAACGTTCCAGCAACGCCCGGGAGGCCCCCCGGGGCGACGCCACCCCGGGAGAGCGCGACTCAGCCCCGCGCCGCCCGGAGGGCGGTGCGGATCATCGGCACCTGCAGCGGCAGTCGCACGACGGTGCCGACCCTGAGCGCCGTACGGCGGCTGCGCCGGGCGTCCTTGGCCATCGTGACGTTGGCCGGCCAGACCGCCAGCAGCAGGCCGGCGCTCGCCCAGCCGGCCCCGCGGCGGGTGCGGGGGTGCAGCAGGCCCGCCGCGCACAGCAGCTCCAGCACCCCGCTGGCGTGCACGAGCGCCCGCTTGGCCGGCAGGGCCTTCGGCACGATCGGCTCGTAGACCTCCGGCCGGACCAGGTGGACGGTGCCGGAGACGGCGAACAGGCCGGCCAGCGCGGCGACGTCCCTGCTCAGGGGTGCGGTCGGGGGCGCGGTCATGGCCGACAACCTAACGGCCGGGCCGAGGGCGCTCAGAACATGATGGTCGAGAAGGTGCCGGACTGCTGGAAGCCGACCCGCTCGTAGGCGGCCCGCGCGGGGCCGTTCCACTCGTTGACGTAGAGGGAGACCGTCGGCGCGATGTCGCGGCGTACGGCGGCCACGACGGCCGCCATGCCGGCGGTGGCCAGCCCCCGACCCCGCAGCTCGCGCGGCACGAAGACGCCCTGGACCTGGGCCGCGTGCGGGGTGACGCACGCGACCTCGGCCTTGAAGAGCACCCGGCCGTCGTCGTCGAAGCGGGCGAAGGACCAGCCGCGCGCGATCAGCTGCATGATGCGGGCGCGGTAGTAGTCGGCGCCGCCCCCGGCCTCCGGAGAGACCCCGACCTCCTCGGTGTACATCGCCACGCACGCCGGGTAGAGGCTGACCAGGTCCTCGCGCCTGCACGGCCGCACCTCCGGGTCGGGCTCGATGACGGGGTCGCCGGAGATCACCAGGTGCGGCTGCCGCCACCGGCACTCCCGCGGCGGGCCCCACTCCCCCGCGAGCACGTCCCACATCACGCCGACCGGCTCGGAGAGGCCCACGATGGTCGAGGACGTGCGACCGCGGGCCAGCGCGCGCTCGGCGAAGGCCTGGGCCGCCACCGCGTCGCACTGCACCGGCACCAGGTTGGCCGCGACGTGGCACGCCGCGGTCAGCTCGCCCTCCTCGAAGTAGCCCCACACCTCACCGCCCAGCCACCGCGGGTCGAGGTTGGTGGTGCGGGCCCGGTAGTCGGCGAAGACGTTCGCGACCGCGTCCCGCGCGGCCAGCGCGGTGAACGGAGCGAGGTCCGCGGCGCCCAGCACCCGGACTCCCCGACGGGTCGTCAGCACGTGAGGAGCCTACGCGGAACACGGCGTCACTCGGGAGGCAGACCGCGCCCCCTGGCCGCGTACAGGTCGAGCACCTGCTGCCTGTCGATCACCCCGCACCGCTCGGTCCACGCGTCGTAGGCAGCCGCGAGGTGCTCCACCAGCTCCGGGTGCTCACCGGCGCGGTCGTGCTGTTCTGCACGGTCGGCCTCGACGTCGTACAGCTCCCAGGGCCGGTCGTGCTTGCGCACGAGCTTCCAGCGACCCTCCCGGACCGCGCCGTTGCCCTCGTGCTCCCAGAAGAGCCGGCGCTCGTCGACCTCGTCCCCGCGGATCGCCGGCCACATGCTCGTGCCCTCGGGGCTCGGCACGGCGTGCCCGTCCCGCGCGGAGGGGTACGTCGCGCCGGCTGCCTCGAGCAGGGTCGGCATGACGTCGACGAGCTGCGACGGCGTCCGGCACAGCGACGGCGGGTCGACCAGGCCCGCGGGCCAGCGCACGATGAGCGGGGTGGCGATGCCCCCCTCGTGGACCCAGTGCTTGTACTCGCGGAACGGCGTGTTCGACAGGTGCGCCCAGGAGCGGCCGTAGGACATGTACGTCGACTCGGGGCCGGGCCGCAGCCCAGGCACGTTGCCCGGCACCACCGTCTCACCCTCCCGGGTCCGCTCCTTCAGCGGCACGAACGCCGTGACGAACTCGGCCACGGACTCGGGCGGCATCTCCTCCGCGCAGCCGCCGTTGTCGGACAGGAAGACCACGATCGTGTCGTCGAGGCGGCCCGTGCGCTCGAGCTCGGCGAGCACGCGGCCGATGCCCTGGTCCATCCGGTCGACCTGGGCGGCGTAGGTCTGCATCCTCAGCGCCTCCCAGTCCCGGTCGGGCTGCTCCTCCCAGCTCGGCACCCGCGGGTCGCGCGCCGCCAGCTCCGTGCCCGGCTCGAGGATGCCCTCGTCGACCAGGCGGGCGAGCCGCTCCTCGCGCAGGCGGTCCCAGCCGGCGTCGAACCGGCCGTCGTAGCGGGCGATGTCGTCGTCGTGGGCGTGCAGCGGCCAGTGCGGGGCCGTGTAGGCGAGGTAGAGGAACAGCGGGTCCTCGGCCCGGTCGCGGTGGTGCTCGCCGATGAACCGCACCGCCTCGTCGGTGATCGCATCGGTGTAGAACCAGCCCGGCTGCTCGCCCTCGCGCTCCACGTTCTCCTCGCCACGGGTCAGCGTGCGCGGCTGGTAGAAGCTGCCCGCCCCCTCCAGGGTGCCGAAGAAGTGCTGGAACCCACGGCGGGTCGGCCAGCTGTGGCTGGGCCGGTCCATCTCGCTCGACACGTGCCACTTGCCCGAGAGGTACGTCGAGTAGCCGGCCTCCGCGAGTGCCTCGGCGATCGTCACCGACTCATCGGTCAGGTCGCCGGGATAGCCGTCCGGGGCGTCGTCGAAGTTCAGGATCCCCACACCGACCTGGTGCGGGTGCAGGCCCGTCAGCAGCGAGGCGCGCGACGGGCTGCACCGCGCGGTGTTGTAGAACTGCGTGAACCGCACCCCCTCACGGGCCAGCCGGTCCAGGTGCGGCGTGGCGATCTCCCCGCCGTAGCACCCGATGTCGGAGAAGCCCATGTCGTCGGCGAGCACGAGCACGATGTCGGGGCGGCTCACCGGGTTCCTCCCGCCGGCTGCGAGGCGGGCTCCGCCGCATCACCGAGCGGGCGACGGAAGGTCTCCGGCAGGAACGCCAGCGACGCCAGGCTCACCACCGCCATCGCCATCACGTAGACCGCTGCCGGCCAGGATGCACCGCCGGCGTTGGCGACCAGCGCGGTGCAGACGGCCGGGGCGACGGCACCCGAGGGCAGCACGCCGAGCTGGTAGACCGTCGACATGCCGCTGTAGCGCACCCGGGTGGGGAAGAGCTCGGCGAACAGCACCCCCTCCGGCCCGAACATCGTGCAGGCCGCCAGGCCCCAGCCGACGACGACCGCCACCGTGATCCACAGCTGCTCGCCGGTGTCGACGAGCGCGAAGATCGGGAAGGCGCTGACGAGGGCCAGGCCCGCACCCATGGCGAAGACGGGCCGCCGTCCGATGCGGTCGGAGAGCCGGGCGGAGCCCAGGATCGCGAAGAACCCGACGACGGCCGCCACCAGCAGCGCGTCGAGGATCACCTTGGGCGCGAGCGCCAGCGTCGCGACGTAGGCGACGAGGAAGGCGTTGTAGACGTTGAACGTCACCGACTCGCTCATCCGCACGCCCATGCCCAGCAGCGTCGCGCGCGGGTGACGGACCAGTGCCTCCCAGGCGGGCAGCGTGGCGCGGTCGTCGCTGGCCAGGACCTCGCGGAACGTCTCGGGCTCGGTGATGCGCAGGCGGATGAACAGGCCGATGGCCACGAGCACGATGCTGAGGAGGAACGGCAGGCGCCAGGCCCACTCGACCAGGGCCTCGTCGCCCAGCCCGCCCAGCAGGCGCACCGAGGCGGTGGAGAGCAGCAGGCCGATGGGCACGCCCAGCTGCGGCCAGGAGCTGTACCAGCCGCGCCGGCCCTCGGGGGCGTGCTCCACGCACAGCAGCACGGCGCCGCCCCACTCGCCGCCCAGGCCGATGCCCTGCAGCATCCGCAGCGCCACGAGCAGGACGGGCGCCGCCACGCCGATGGTCTCGTACGTGGGGAGCAGGCCCATCGCGAACGTCGCGAGCCCCATGATCATCATCGTCACGACGAGCATCGGCTTGCGGCCGAGCCGGTCACCCAGGTGCCCGAAGATCACGCCGCCCAACGGCCGGGTGACGAACCCCGCGGCGAAGGTGGTGAAGGCCAGCAGGGTGCCCGTGGCGGGGTCCTCGGTCGGGAAGAACTGGGTGGCGAAGACCAGGCCGACCATGGTCCCGTAGAGGAAGAAGTCGTACCACTCGATGACCGAGCCGATGAGGCTGGCCGCGGCGACCCGGCGGATCGGTGTGCCGCCGCCCTCCGGGCCTCCGTCGACCACCAGGGTCCTGCGTGTGCGCGCCATGCGTCCTCCGAGAGTCCAGCAGCAACTCGGTGGAGTAAAGCATCCGGCGACGCGGGACGGCGTCAGCCGCGCCACCGCCGGGTCGCGGGCCGGTCGTCGACCCGCGAGATCGCCCCGACGAGCGCGGTCAGGACACCGAGACGGCGGCGGTGGCGCCGTCGACGGGCTCCATGCCCTCGGCGATGCGCATGGCCTCCTCGATCAGGGTCTCGACGATCTGCGACTCCGGCACGGTCTTGATGACCTCGCCCCGGACGAAGATCTGCCCCTTGCCGTTGCCGGACGCGACGCCCAGGTCGGCCTCGCGCGCCTCACCCGGACCGTTGACGACGCAGCCCATCACCGCGACGCGCAGCGGGACCTCCAGGCCGTCGAGGCCGGCGGTCACCTGCTCGGCCAGCGTGTAGACGTCGACCTGCGCGCGGCCGCACGAGGGGCAGGAGACGATCTCGAGCTTGCGCTCGCGCAGGTTGAGCGACTGGAGGATCTGGAGCCCGACCTTGACCTCCTCGACCGGCGGCGCCGAGAGCGAGACGCGGATGGTGTCGCCGATGCCCTGGCTCAGCAGCGCACCGAACGCGGTGGCCGACTTGATGGTGCCCTGGAACGCCGGGCCCGCCTCGGTGACTCCCAGGTGCAGCGGCCAGTCGCCGGCCTGCGCCAGCAGCTCGTAGGCGCGCACCATCACGACGGGGTCGTTGTGCTTGACCGAGATCTTGAAGTCGTGGAAGTCGTGCTCCTCGAAGAGCCCGGCCTCCCACACGGCGCTCTCCACGAGCGCCTCGGGGGTCGCCTTGCCGTACTTGTCGAGGATCCGCTTGTCGAGCGAGCCCGCGTTGACGCCGATGCGCAGGGAGGTGCCGCGGTCCTTGGCCGCCCTGGCGATCTCCTTGACCTGGTCGTCGAACTTGCGGATGTTGCCCGGGTTCACGCGCACGGCCGCGCAGCCGGCGTCGATGGCGGCGAAGACGTACTTCGGCTGGAAGTGGATGTCGGCGATGACGGGGATCTGGGAGTGCTGGGCGATCTGGGGGAGCGCGTCGGCGTCGTCCTGGCTCGGGCAGGCGACCCGCACGATGTCGCACCCGGCGGCGGTCAGCTCGGCGATCTGCTGGAGGGTCGTGTTGACGTCGCTGGTCAGCGTCGTGGTCATCGACTGCACCGAGATCGGGTGGTCGCTGCCGACGCCGACCTTGCCGACCTGGATCTGGCGGGTGGTACGACGCGGCGCGAGGACCGGCGGCGGCATGGGCGGCATGCCCAGACCGATGGCCTGGCCTGTGGAAGTCATGTCTGCAGTCTAGGAGCCGGACGGTGGACGCCGATGGTGCCCACCGTCGGGCGGGTCACTCGGGGACGTGGAGGGGCACCACGAGGTCGCCGACGATGAGCACCACGCCCATCACCAGCAGGCTCAGCCCGACGACGTAGGCGATCGGCAGGAGGCGGGCCACGTCGACATAGCCGGGGTCGGGGCGTCCCCGGAGCCGGGCCCAGCCGCGGCGCACGGCCTCCCACAGCGCCCCGGCGATGTGGCCGCCGTCGAGCGGCAGCAGCGGGAGGAAGTTGAACATGCCGATGAAGAAGTTGAAGCCCGCGATCAGCATGAGCAGGAAGACGGCCTTCTGCTGCACGTCGAACCGCTCGTGGGACACCGTCTCGCCGGCGAAGCGGCCGCCGCCCACGATGGACACCGGGCTGTCGAGCTCGCGCTCCTGCAGCCCCACCACCGCCCGGCCCACTCCCCACACCTTGGCCGGGAGCTGGGCGAACGCCTGGACCGTGTCGACGGTCATGTGGCCCATCTGCTCGAGGGTGTAGCCGAGCCCGCCGGTCGTGGGCTCGACGGTCGGCGTCACGCCGAGGAAGCCGACCTGCACCAGCCTCTCGCCGTCATCGGAGCGGCGGGCCGCCACCGTGGTGTCGGTGTCGACGGTGATCTGCCGGCCGTCGCGCAGGATGGTGAGGCTGGCCGCGCCGTCGGCGTTGCCGCGGATGAGGCCGGAGAGCTCCTCCCACGTCGAGACGGGCTCTCCGTTGAACGCCACGAACTCGTCACCCGCCTGCAGGCCGGCCTGGAGCGCCGGCGTGGGCGGGTCCTCGGGGCGGCACTCGCGGTCGGCCTCGCCGGCCGGGACCACGCAGCCGGCCACGTCGGCGACGGTCACGCCGACCTTGGGGTCGCCGGTGTTGCCGTAGGTGGCGAAGACGGGGGCGAAGATCGCCAGCGCGATCACGAGGTTCACCGTCGGGCCGCCGGCCATCACGATGACCTTCTGCCACCACGGCAGGCGGTAGAAGAGCCGGTCCTGGTCGCCGGGGCCGATGGTCTCCCACTCCGCCGCCCGGGCGTCGGAGACGAGCTGGGTGAACATGCCGGTGTTGGACTTGCGGACCCTGACGACCCGGTTGCCCCCGGCGTCGACCTCGACCGAGTCGGCGAGCTGCTCCGCGCCCGGGGGGAGCATCCCGACGATCTTGACGTAGCCGCCGAGCGGGATCGCCTTGACGCCGTACTCCGTCTCGCCGACCTGCTTGCTCCACACGGTCGGGCCGAAGCCGATGAAGTACTGCGTCACCTTCCCGCCGAACCTCTTGGCCGGGATCATGTGCCCGAGCTCGTGCAGGCCGATCGAGACCAGGATCGAGACCACGAAGGCGACCACGCCGAGGGTGTAGAACAAGGCGGTCATGGAGTGCGGGTCCCCTGTGCTGGACTGATGAGACGGGCGGCCTCCTCGCGCGCCCAGGCATCGGCGGCGAGGACGTCGTCCACGGTCAGGTGATCCCTCGAGGGTACGTCGTGAGCGGTGACCACGGAGCGGACCGTGTCGATGATGTCGACGAATGGCAGACGTCCCGTCCGGAACGCCTCCACGCACACCTCGTTCGCGCCGTTGTAGACCGCCGGCGCCGTGGATCCGCGCTCCCCCGCCGCCCGGGCCAGCTCCACCGCGGGGAAGGCGGCGTCGTCGAGCGGGAAGAACTCCCACGCCTGCGCGGTGGTCCAGTCCACCGACGGCCCCGCTCCGGGCAGCCGGTCGGGCCAGCCCAGGCCCAGCGCGATCGGGATGAGCATGGTCGGCGGGCTGGCCTGGGCCAGCGTCGAGCCGTCGACGAACTCCACCATGGAGTGCACGACGCTGGTGGGGTGCACCACGACCTCGATGCGGTCGAAGGGGACACCGAAGAGCAGGTGGGCCTCGATGACCTCGAGGCCCTTGTTGACCAGGGTCGCGGAGTTGATGGTGATGACCGGCCCCATCGCCCAGGTGGGGTGCGCCAGCGCCTCCTCGAGGCTCACGTCGAGGAGCTCCTCGCGGGTGCGGCCGCGGAACGGGCCGCCGGAGGCGGTCAGCACCAGGCGGCGCACCTCCCCGGCGGTGCCGCCGCGCAGGCACTGGGCCAGGGCGGCGTGCTCGGAGTCGACGGGCACGATCTGGCCTGCAGCGGCGCGGTCGAGCACGAGCGGGCCGCCCATGATCAGCGACTCCTTGTTGGCCAGGGCGAGCGTGGTGCCGGCGTCGAGCGCGGCCAGCGTGGGCTGCAGCCCCGCCGCGCCGGTGATGGCGTTGAGCACGACGTCGCAGTCGGCTGCTGCGGCCTCCACCGATGCGGCCCCGCCCAGCCCGTGGTGCAGCGGGGCGAACTCCGCCACCTGGGCCGCGAACAGGTCCGGCTGCGAACCGCCGGCGGTCAGGCCGACGACCCGGAACCGCTCGGGATGGGCCCGGACGAGGTCGAGGGCCTGGGTCCCCACCGATCCGGTCGAGCCGAGGATCACGACGTCACGTCTCTGCACGGCCGCCATCCTTCCAGCACGGCTTCCCCACATCGGTCGTGGACCTGCCGGTTCCCGTGTGCTCGGGTGCAGTTTCTCCAGGGCAACGTCCGGGCGCTCGCCGTCGGCGACCGGGTGCGCCTCGGGGTCGAGCCCACTCCCTGCTGGTCGTCGACCCCTGAGGCCGGCCGCCCGGCAGGTCCGCGGACTACCCCGCCAGGTGGATGGTCCCGCCGCCGAGCAGGGGGCCGAACACCGCGTCCTCGACCTGGCCGGCGGCCACCGCGGCGAGGTGGGCGGCGACCGGCACGGCACGCCCGTCCACCACGCGCAGGGGCGCGTCGCCCGGCACGTCGAGACAGGCGGCGGGATCGGTCCGGCCCGCCGCCATGGCGGTGTCCCAGGTGAGCTCGCCGCTGCCGTCGGCGGTGATGACCGGGGCCTCGCCGACCGGCGCCCCGGGCCGGGTGCCGAGCACCGCCATCGCGGGGGCCGGCGGCTCGGTGTCGTGGACCACCAGCCCCAGGCGGGCGCAGGCCAGCGTGGCGATCACGTGCTCCAGCGGCGGCAGCCCGGCCACCAGCACCTCGTGGCCCACGGTGAGGTCGAAGGCCCGCAGGGCTCCCGCGAACGCGGCCACCTCGGTGAGGAGCCGGGCATAGGAGTACTCGCGGTCGGAGGCCAGCGCGACCTCGTCG
>NZ_CADCUP010000207.1 GCF_902805925.1 uncultured Nocardioides sp. | reverse complement strand
TTGACCCACGGGTCGTGCCTGGACGTCATCGGCCGGCTGGTGACGGCGTGCTGGGCCTGCGGCACGTCGTCGCCGCCGGACGCCTCGAGCACGCGGGCCCAGAGCCGCCGGGCCGCGCGGAGCTTGGCGATGGCCGGGAGCTGCTCGTCGGTCACGGCGTAGCGGAACTCGAGCAGCCGGGCGGCCTCGCCGACGGAGAGGCCCGCCTCGGCCAGGACCCGGAGGTAGGAGATGCCCACGGCCATCGTCCAGCCGAGCTCCTGCCCGTCGCTCGCGCCCTGGTCGTGCAGGGCGGTGCCGTCCACGACGAGGGCGCGGACGCCGAGCCGCACCGCTCGGCGCACGAGCGGCAGGAGGACGTCGTGCGGGCCGCGGCCGTCGTCACGCACAGGGCTGGGCAGCATCTCCAGGGTCGCCGGGTCGAAGCCCGGGCTGGTGCCGGGGTGGACGGAGCCGTCGTGCTGCTCCAGGAAGCCCAGGAACGACTCGGACTGCTCGATCGTGGGACGGTCCAGGGTCACCGCGGCCAGGTCGAGGAGCACGCCGTCGAGCAGCGTCTCCCAGTGGGGCGGCTCGTGGCCGTCGAGGTGGAGCAGGAGCGAGGTGGCGCCGTTCTCGAGGTCGACCAGGGCGGCCTCGTTGGCCGCCCCGGCGTCGGTCACCTCGACCTGCGTGCGCACGTCCCAGGCACCGGCGCGGGTCGGGCGGCCCGACGTGGTCCGGCCCTCCAGGTCGGAGGGCTGACCGATCGGCGGCACCTCGATGCCGTCGAGGGTGGTGCGCGCGAGCCGGTCCCACACCAGGCTGTCCGGCTCGTCCTCGCGCAGCCGGCGGGCCTTGCGCAGCACCGCCGCGCTCGCCCTCTCCCAGTCGGCGACCGTCGCGGTGTCGTCCGGCGAGGCCAGGCGGAGCGAGCCCTGCTCGGGCGCGAGCTCCTCGGGCTCCTCGAGACCACTCATGCTGCGAACAATAGGCAGCACCCCTCGTCGGCGACCACCGGGTGTGAGGTTTCCGGCACGGGCGAGTCCCCGACCGGCGTTCACCGCGGCGTCGTTCCGCGGCCTCCCCCGGTTGGTGTGCCGACCGCACGCTGCTGCCATGGCCCCCCACCGGATCGCCCTGGTGACCGAGTCCTTCCAGCCCGAGGTCGACGGCACCACCACCACGCTGCGCAAGGTCGCCGACCACCTCCTCGACTCGGGTCGCGAGGTGCTCGTCGTGGCGCCGGGGCCCGGACAGTCGTCGTACCGCTCGATGCCGGTGGCGCGGATCGTCCCGGGCCGCCGCGGCGCGCAGGTGCGCGCCGCGCTGGCCGGCTTCGCCCCCGACCTCGTCCACGTCGCCAGCCCCGGGGCGGTCGGCCGCCGCGCGCTCGCCCAGGCCCAGCGCCTCGGCACGCCCACCCTCGTGGTGCAGCACTCGCCCGTGTCCGCCGCCGGCGCGCGGCTGCGGACCGGACGCGTGCTCGCGACCAGCCCGTGGATGGCGGCGCGGCTGGCCGCGCTCGGCGTCGAGGCGGGGGTGTGGCAGCCGGGCGTGGACACCGCGGCGTTCACCCCCGCGCTGCGCGACCGGTGGCTGCACGACAGGTGGGCGCGTGCCCGGTCGGCCGGCGGCCCGCGCGTCGTGGTCGGCTACGCGGGCAGCCTGCAGAAGCGCCACGGCGTCCGCCGCCTCGCCGAGCTCGCCGACCTGCCCGGCATCCGGCTGGTCGTGATCGGCGACGGACCGCAGCGCGGGTGGCTGGAGAGGCACCTCCCCGGCGCCAAGGTCCTGGGCCCCCTCCCCACCGGCCAGCTCGCCACCGCCCTGGCCTCCCTCGACGTCCTGGTGCACCCGGGGACGGAGGAGACCTGCTGCCACGTGCACCGGGAGGCGGCGGCCTCCGGCATCCCGGTCGTGGCTCCCCGCGCCGGAGGGGTGGTCGGCGTCGTCCGGCCCCTCGAGACCGGTGTGACCTACGACGCCGGCGACCCGCACGCCCTGCGCCGGGCCGTGGCCGCCGTGGCCGCCGACCGCCGGCGCCACCTGCTGGGCGCGCGCGGGCGCGAGGTGGCGGCGGAGCGCACCTGGGGCGACGCGTGCGCCGAGCTCGACGCCGTCCACGCGCAGCTGCTGGGCGGCGCTGTCGCGGCCTAGGCGGACCAGTCGGGCAGCTGCTGGAGGGCCCAGCGGTTTCCGTCGGGGTCGGTGAAGCCGACGAAGCGGCCCCAGGCGAGCTCGTCGACGCCCGTCGCCTCGACGCCGCGCGAGCGCAGGTCGGCGTACGTCGCGTCGGCGTCCTCGACCACCATCTGCAGGTTGTCGAGGGATCCTGGCTCCATCCGCGTCAGGCCCCGGCCGACCGCGATGGAGCAGGCGGACCCGGGCGGGGTGAGCTGCACGAAGCGGACCGCCTCGCTCACCGTCTGGTCGTGGTCGACGACGAAGCCGACCCTCTCGTAGAACTCCTTGGCCCGGTCGACGTCGGTCACGGGCACCATCACCAGCTCCAGCTTCATGTCCATGCCCCGACCCTAGGGAGGCAACCGGCCAGCTCCTGACCGGAATCCGTCACGACCTCCGGAGGATCCAGGCCTCCCACGGGCGCAGCACCAGACGCGCGCCCGACTCCGGCCCGCCGGCGTTGGTGAGCACGAGCTCGGCGTCGATCCAGCCGGCCGCGTCGTCGACCGGCGCCTCCACGCCGTCCTCGGACGACAGGTTGGCGACCACCAGCAGCTCGGTGGAGCCGTGGCGGCGGATGAAGGCGTAGACCCGCTCGTCGTCGGGCAGCAGCATCGTGAAGCTCCCGTGGGCCACGGCCGGCTCGTCGTGGCGCAGCGCCACGAGGCGCCGGTGATGGGCCAGCACGGACCCCTCGTCGTCGACCTGGGCGGCGACGTTGACCGCGGCGTGGTCGTCGTTGACCGCGATCCACGGCGTGCCGGTCGTGAACCCCGCGTGCGGGCCGTCGTCCCACTGCATGGGCGTGCGGGCGTTGTCACGGCCCTTCCAGCGGATGGCCGCCATCGCCGTCTCGGCGTCGACGCCCTTGGCGATGGCGGCCCGGTGGGCGTTGAGCGACTCGATGTCGCGCAGTTGCACCAGGTCGGTGAAGCCGGCGTTGATCATGCCGATCTCGTCGCCCTGGTAGATGTAGGGCGTGCCCCGGTGCAGGTGCAGCACGGTCGCCAGCGCGGTGGCCGACCGCTCCCGGTGCTCCGGCGAGTCGTCGCCGAACCGGCTGACGCAGCGCGGCTGGTCGTGGTTGCCGAGGTAGAGGCTGTTCCAGCCGACGTCGGCGAGCCCCTCCTGCCAGCGACCCAGCGACCGCTTGAGGTCGATCATCGCCATCGGTCGGACGTCCCACTTGCCGCCCGGGCCGGAGTCGAGGTCGACGTGCTCGAACTGGAACACCATGTCGACCTCCGCCCGGGAGGCGTCGGTGTAGAGCCGCGCGTCCTCGACGGTCGCACCCGGCGTCTCGCCGACGGTGATGAGCCCGGGCGGGCGGCCGGCGAACACCTCGCGGTGCATCTCCTGGAGGAACTCGTGCACGCGCGGGCCGTTCAGCACGTACGGCGCCGGGTCGCCGTACAGCGTGGTGTCGACCATGCCGCCGCCGCCCGCCCCGCGGACCCCCGGCTCCGCGTCCAGCAGGCCGGGAGGCTCCTGGACCGTGACCTTGGAGATCAGGTTGATGACGTCCATCCGGAAGCCGTCGACGCCCCGGTCGAGCCACCACCGCATCATCGCGTGGACGGCACGGCGGACCTCCGGGTTCTCCCAGTTGAGGTCGGGCTGGCTGGCGGCGAACAGGTGCAGGTAGTACTCGCCGCTGGCCTCGTCCCAGGCCCAGGCGGAGCCGGAGAACACCGAGCCCCAGTTGGTGGGCTCGGCGCCCGGCTCGCCACCGGTGTGGCCGGGCCGTGGCGGCCGCCACCAGTACCAGTCGCGCTTGGGGTGCTCGCGGCCCGAGCGCGACTCGGCGAACCAGGCGTGCGCGCTGCTGGTGTGGTTGACCACGAGGTCCATCACCAGCCGCATGCCGCGCGCGTGCACCTCGGCGATGAGCTCGTCGAGGTCCTCGAGCGTGCCGAACACCGGGTCGACGTCGTGGTAGTCGCTGATGTCGTAGCCGTTGTCGTCCATCGGCGAGCGGTAGACCGGGCTCAGCCACACCACGTCGACGCCGAGGCGCTCGAGGTGGTCGAGCCGGCCCAGGACGCCGCGCAGGTCACCGATGCCGTCGCCGTTCGAGTCGGCGAAGCTCCGGGGATAGATCTGGTAGACGACGGCGGACTTCCACCAGTCGGGGGCAGGGGTCGGAGTCGCAGGGGTCGGGGTCACAGGCGGCACCTCGGTGTCGTGACAGCCATGCCCTCGACCCTAGACCGGGCCCTCACACCTCCGAGCGGCCCTCGTCGTCCCGGTTGCGCAGCCCGATCTTGCTGCCCAGCCACACCAGCGGGTCGAACTTGCGGTCCACCACGCGCTCCTTCATCGGGATGATCGCGTTGTCGGTGATCTTGATGCCCTCGGGGCACACCTCGGTGCAGCACTTGGTGATGTTGCACATGCCCAGGCCGGCCGCGTCCTGGGCGAGGGCCCGGCGGTCGTGGGTGTCGAGGGGGTGCATGTCCAGCTCGGCGTACCGGATGAAGAACCGGGGCCCCGCGAACGCCGGCTTGTTGTCCTCGTGGTCGCGCACCACGTGGCAGGTGTTCTGGCACAGGAAGCACTCGATGCACTTGCGGAACTCCTGGCCCCGCTCCACGTCGATCTGCGCCATCCGGCGCTTGCCGTCGGCATCGCGCGGGCCGAGGTCGGCGTAGGGCAGCTCCTTGGCCTTCTCGTAGTTGTAGGACACGTCCGTGACGAGGTCGCGGATCACCGGGAAGGTGCGCAGCGGGGTCACCGTGATGATCTCGGACTCCTCGAAGTCGCTCAGCCGCGTCATGCACAGCAGACGCGGCCGGCCGTTGACCTCCGCCGAGCACGACCCGCACTTCCCGGCCTTGCAGTTCCACCGGATGGCGAGGTCGCCGGCCTGGGTGGCCTGCACCCGGTGCAGGGCGTCGAGCACGACCTCCCCCTCGGAGACCTCGACGGTGTAGTCGCCGAGCCCACCGCCCTCCTGGTCGCCGCGCCAGATCCGCATGGTCAGGTCGTACCCCATGGCTACTTCCCCTCCTTGCTGGCGGCCGGGCTCTCGACCGACGCGGGCTCGAAGTGCTTCTTGAGCACCTCGGGCATCTCCGGCAGCGGCTGCTCGTGCAGGTCGACGCCGCTGCCGTCGGCGTCGATGGTCACCACGAGGTTCTTGGTGGCCCACTCCTCCTCGGGGCCGGGGAAGTCGTCGCGGGTGTGCCCGCCGCGGGACTCCTCGCGCGCCAGGGCGGCCTTGGCGATGCACTCGCTGACGAGCAGCATGTTGCGCAGGTCCAGGGCGAGGTGCCAGCCCGGGTTGTACTGGCGGTGACCCTCCACGACCATCGCGGCCGCCCGCGCCTTGAGCTCCTCGATCGCCTGCAACGACCGCTCGAGCTCCTCGGCGGTGCGGATGATCCCCACCAGGTCGTTCATCGACTGCTGGAGGTCGCCTTGGATGGCGTACGGGTTCTCGCCGCCTCCGTGGGGACCGGCAGAGACCTCGAACGGGGCGAGCGCGCTCACCTGCGCCGCCTTCACGTCGTCCTCGACGACGACCGGGCGGCTCCCGGCCAGCCCGTCGGCGTAGGAGGCCGCGGCCTCGCCGGCCCGGCGGCCGAAGACGAGCAGGTCGGACAGCGAGTTGCCGCCGAGCCGGTTCGAGCCGTGCATTCCTCCGGCACACTCCCCCACGGCGTACAGGCCGGGGACCGCGCTGAGCTCGGTGTCGGGGTCGACCTCGACGCCGCCCATGACGTAGTGGCAGGTGGGGCCGATCTCCATCGGCTCGGCGGTGATGTCGACGTCGGCCAGCTCCTTGAACTGGTGGTACATCGACGGCAGGCGCTTGCGGATGAACTCGGGCGAGCGGCGCGAGGCGATGTCGAGGAAGACGCCGCCGTGGGGCGATCCCCGCCCGGCCTTGATCTCGGAGTTGATGGCGCGAGCCACCTCGTCGCGGGGCAGCAGCTCGGGTGGGCGGCGGTTGCTGTTCTTGTCGTCGTACCACCGGTCGGCCTCCTCGGCCGTGTCGGCGGTCTCGGAGCGGAAGTAGTCGGGGATGTAGTCGAACATGAAGCG
This sequence comes from uncultured Nocardioides sp., assembly GCF_902805925.1. Classification (GTDB taxonomy): domain Bacteria; phylum Actinomycetota; class Actinomycetes; order Propionibacteriales; family Nocardioidaceae; genus Nocardioides. The sequence continues at coordinate 10,125 of NZ_CADCUP010000207.1, read as the reverse complement.
GGTGCCCTCGGAGTTCTTCAGCACCCCGCCGTCACCGCGCACGGACTCGGTGACCAGCAGGCCCTTCACCGACGGCGGCCACACCATGCCGGTCGGGTGGAACTGCACGAACTCCATGTTGATCAGCGAGGCACCGGCCCGCAGGGCCAGGGCGTGGCCGTCGCCGGTGTACTCCCAGGAGTTCGAGGTGATCTTGAACGACTTGCCGATGCCGCCGGTGGCGAGCACCACGCTGGGGGCCTCGAAGGCGACGAACCGGCCGGTCTCGCGCCAGTAGCCGAAGGCACCGGAGATCCTCGCGTCCCCGGCTCCGCGGTCCAGGAGCAGCTCGGTGACGGTGAGCTCCATGAAGACGTCGATGCCCAGCTGCACGGCGCGCTGCTGGAGCGTGCGGATCATCTCCAGGCCGGTGCGGTCGCCGACGTGGGCGAGGCGGGCGTACTTGTGCCCGCCGAAGTCGCGCTGGGAGATCAGGCCGTCGTCGGTGCGGTCGAACAGCGCGCCCCAGTCCTCGAGCTCCAGCACCCGCTCGGGCGCCTCCTGGGCATGCAGCTGCGCCATCCGCCAGTTGTTGAGCATCTTGCCGCCGCGCATGGTGTCGCGGAAGTGCACCTCCCAGTTGTCCTCGGGCCAGCGGTTGGCCATCGCCGCGGCGATGCCGCCCTCGGCCATCACCGTGTGGGCCTTGCCGAGCAGCGACTTGCACACGATGGCCGTGCGGGCGCCCGCCTCGTGCGCGGCGATCGCGGCCCGGAGCCCGGCCCCGCCGGCGCCGACCACCACGACGTCGTAGGCGTGCCGCTCCATGCCGCCGGTCCCGCCGGCCGACATCTCGTTGCCGGTCATGGGGTGCCTCGTCGATCCGGCCGCCATCAGAAGAACCTCACGTCCTCGATCGTCCCGGTGGCCAGCAGGTAGACGTAGAGGTCCACCAGTGCCACCGAGAACAAGGAGTACCACGCGTAGCGGGCGTGGTGGGCGTTGAGCCGCGACACCCAGGTCCAGAGCCGGTAGCGCACCGGGTGCTTGGAGAAGTGCCGCAGCCGTCCGCCGACCGCGTGGCGACACGAGTGGCAGGAGAGCGTGTACAGCCAGATCAGCACGATGTTGACGAGCATCAGAAGCGTGCCGAGGCCCATGTGGCCCCACTCCTTGTCCTCGTTGCGGAATGCCAGCACCGTGTCGAAGGTCAGCACGAGGCCGACCAGCACCGCGGCGTACCAGAACCAGCGGTGGGCGTTCTGCAGCAGGAGTGGGAAGCGGGTCTCGCCGGAGTAGGTCTTGTGCGGCTCGGCGACGGCGCACGCGGGCGGGGAGAACCAGAAGGCGCGGTAGTAGGCCTTGCGGTAGTAGTAGCAGGTCATCCGGAAGCCCAGCGGGAACACCAGGACGAGCAGGGCCGCCGAGAACGGGAACGCCCGGAACGGCTGGCCGAAGTCGGAGGCACCCTCCACGCAGTCGCCCAGGCACGGCGAGTAGAACGGCGAGAGGTACGGCGAGGCGTAGTAGTCGCGGCCCATGAACGCGCGCACCGAGGCGTAGACGACGAAGGCCGCGAACACCACGAACGTCGCCAGGGGCGCCAGCCACCAACGGTCCTGGCGCAGCGTCCTCTGCGGTATCCGGGCCCTCGTCGGGCCGGTCACTCCCGTGTCGGTCGTTGCCACGTTTCCTCCGAGCGTTCGGCGAGGACCCGACTATGACGCGTGCCACACCCCAGCGGAAGAGGGCGCGCGAGCGGCATCGTGCCTGCCTGGTCCACCCTCTCACGCAGGGCGTAGCACCCGGGCGCATGGGCGGGGCCGGTCGTGGGCACCGGACGGCATGGTCCGCCCCGTGGAAGACCCCGACAGCGTCGACCCGACGAAGCAGTCCGGACGCCCCTTCTTCCTGCTGGGCATCCTCATCACGATCATCGTGGTGCTCAGCATCATGGTGATCATCGGCAGCCAGGCCGGCTGACGGCCCTGACGCCCCTCCTCGGAGGCCTCTGAACTTCACGGCCGCCTGGAACGACCGGCACCTGGCACCTCACCGTCACCGCCGTCGGGCTCGTCGCCTGGTCCGTGTCATCCGGCGTCACCACGTCCGGCCTCCTGGCCACGCTGCACCACCAGGCCGCGCCGTTCGCGCTGCCGATCACCGGTGCGGAGCTGGAGGAGTCCTACCGCCAGGCCGGCGCGTGGTGGTGGCGCGTGCCGTACGTCGCCTCGCTGTGCACGCTCGCAGCGCTCGCAGCGCTGCTGCACGGCGCGACGGGGGCGCCGCGAACGGGTGGATCGACCGCGAGGCCGCCATCCTGGAGACCCTCACCTCGATCCGCCGCGGTGCTCTGGTGGGCCTCGGCCGACCCGGGCCGGCGGCCCTCCACCAGGCCGGCGTCGTCGTCGCTCGACTACCCGGCCGACCGGCCGTGGCCGGTGCTGTCCCGATCGAGCCAGCACGGTCTCCGCCGACGTCGCCGCGCATGGAAGCGGGACGGACATTTGTCACACGTCCTGCGCTGCTCCCGGGTGTGTCGCGGCAGTACCGTGAGGTACGTGGCAACCCAAATATCCGGCCCAGGCCTGGTCACCGGAGCACGCGCCTCTCGCTCCACCATCGCCCTGAAGCTCCTCGTGGCCCTCAGCGGACTGATCTTCATCGGCTACGTCCTGCTGCACATGTACGGCAACCTCAAGGCCTTCGCCGGTCACGACTCGTTCAACGAGTACGCCGAGCACCTGCGCACGTTCGGCGAGCCGATCCTGCCCCGCGGCGGACTGCTGTGGATGGTGCGCGCCGTGCTGATCATGGCGGTCCTCACCCACGTCTACGCCTCCATGACGCTGTGGCGCCGCGCTCAGAACGCCCGGCCGGTCAAGTACGCCAGGAAGAAGCGCACCGGCGCGATCTGGGCGAGCGGGTTCATGCGCTGGGGCGGCCTCGCGCTCCTGCTCTTCATCGTGTGGCACCTGCTGCACTTCACGATCGCCAAGATCAATCCTGCCGGCGGTGCCACCAACGACCCGTTCAACCTGATGGTCGACTCCTTCGACGTCTGGTGGATGACGGCGATCTACCTCGCCGCGATGCTGGCGCTGGGCGCCCACATCCACCACGGGTTCTGGAGCGCCTGCCAGACGCTCGGCCTCACCAACACCGCTCGCTCCCGCGGCCGCGCCAAGCGGGTCTCCCTCACCCTGGCGGTCGTCGTCGCCGTCGGGTTCTCGCTCGTCCCGCTCGCCGTCGTCGCCGGCGTCATCGAGAAGTAAGGCTGCGCCTCCCATGACAGACATGCCGGACACCACCCTCACCTCCCACCCCTCGCACGACGCGCCCGCCGACGGGTCCGACGACGCCATGGGCTACTACACCCCGGGTGAGCCGCTGGTCGACCGCAAGGCGCCCGACGGGCCCATCGACGAGCGCTGGAACACGCGCAAGTTCGAGGCCCGGCTGGTCAACCCGGCCAACCGCCGCAAGCTCTCGGTCATCATCGTCGGCACCGGGCTGGCCGGAGGCTCGGCGGCGGCCACGCTCGGCGAGGCCGGCTACCGCGTGAAGTCCTTCTGCTACCAGGACTCCCCGCGTCGTGCCCACAGCGTCGCCGCGCAGGGCGGCATCAACGCCGCCAAGAACTACAAGGAGGACGGCGACTCCGTGCACCGCCTCTTCTTCGACACGGTCAAGGGCGGCGACTACCGCTCCCGCGAGTCGAACGTCTACCGCCTCGCCGAGGTGTCCACCAGCATCATCGACCAGTGCGTCGCCCAGGGCGTCCCCTTCGCGCGAGAGTACGGCGGCCTGCTCGACAACCGCTCCTTCGGCGGCGTGCAGGTGTCCCGCACCTTCTACGCCCGCGGCCAGACCGGCCAGCAGCTGCTCATCGGCGCCTACCAGGCGATGGAGCGCCAGGTGCACGCCGGCACGGTCGAGGAGTTCACCCGCCACGAGATGCTCGAGCTGGTCGTCGTCGACGGCAGGGCCCGCGGCATCATCGCCCGCAACATGGTGACCGGCTCGGTCGAGACGCACCTGGCCGACGTGGTCGTGATCGCCAGCGGCGGCTACGGCAACGTCTTCTACCTCTCCACCAACGCGATGGGCAGCAACACCACCGCGACGTGGCGGGCCTACCGCAAGGGCGCCTACATGGCGAACCCCTGCTACACCCAGATCCACCCCACGTGCATCCCGGTGTCCGGCTCCCACCAGTCGAAGCTGACCCTGATGAGCGAGTCGCTGCGCAACGACGGCCGCATCTGGGTGCCGAAGAACCAGGCCGACTGCACCAAGGACCCGCGTGACATCGCCGAGAAGGACCGCGACTACTACCTGGAGCGGATCTACCCCGCCTTCGGCAACCTGGTGCCCCGCGACATCGCCTCGCGCGCCGCGAAGTACGTCTGCGACGAGGGTCGCGGCGTCGGGCCCGAGGTCGAGGGTGCGCGCCGCGGCGTCTACCTCGACTTCGCCGACGCCATGGACCGCCTCGGCGAGCCGGCGATCCGGGAGAAGTACGGCAACCTCTTCGACATGTACGCCCGCATCACCGGGGAGAACCCCTACGACGTCCCGATGCGCATCTACCCGGCGGTGCACTACGTGATGGGCGGCCTGTGGGTCGACTACGACCTGCAGTCGACCATCCCGGGCCTGTTCGTGACCGGCGAGGCCAACTTCTCCGACCACGGCGCCAACCGGCTGGGCGCCTCGGCGCTCATGCAGGGCCTGGCCGACGGCTACTTCGTGCTCCCGCACACGATCCGCGACTACCTCTCCGACGGTCCCTTCGAGGTCGTCCCCGAGGACCACCCGGCCGTCGTGGAGTCCCTCGCCGCCGTCGAGGAGCGCATCCGGCACTTCATGACCGCCAAGGGCACGCGCAGCGTGGACTCCTACCACCGCGAGCTGGGCAACATCATGTGGGAGTACTGCGGCATGGAGCGCAGCGAGGACGGCCTCAAGAAGGCGATCGACCTCATCCGCACGCTCAAGGACGACTTCTACCGCAACGTCCGGGTGCTGGGGCACGACCAGAGCCTCAACCAGAGCCTGGAGAAGGCCGGCCGTGTCGCCGACTTCATCGAGCTGGGTGAGCTGATGTGCATCGACGCGCTGAACCGGCGCGAGTCGTGCGGCGGCCACTTCCGGACCGAGTCCTCGACCGAGGACGGCGAGGCGCTGCGCCACGACGACTTGTACGCCTACGTCGCGGCGTGGGAGTTCACCGGCGACGAGGAGCCTCCCGTGCTCCACAAGGAGGACCTCGTCTACACCGCCATCGAGATGAAGCAGAGGTCCTACAAGTGACCGCTGCCCGGGGCCGGCACGGCCTCAACCCGACCACCGCCGCGAGCCTGCGGCCCATCGAGGGAACGGACGAGAAGTGAAGCTGACCCTAGAGATCTGGCGTCAGGAGGACGCCGCCTCCAAGGGCGCCATGCAGACCTACGAGATCGACGAGGTCTCGGAGGACATGTCGTTCCTGGAGATGCTCGACGTCCTCAACGAGCAGCTCAACTCCCAGGGCGATGAGCCCATCGCGTTCGACTCCGACTGCCGTGAGGGCATCTGCGGCATGTGCGGGCTGATGATCAACGGCGAGGCGCACGGCCCGGAGGTCACCACGACCTGCCAGCTGCACATGCGCTCGTTCAAGGACGGCGACACCATCACGATCGAGCCCTGGCGTGCCAGCGCGTTCCCGGTCATGAAGGACCTGTGCGTCGACCGGGGCTCGCTGGACCGGATGATCCAGCAGGGCGGCTACATCTCGGTCAACACCGGCTCGGCCCCCGAGGCGCACTCGGTGCCGGTCCCGCGCGACCACGCCGTCCGCGCGTTCACCGCCGCGGCCTGCATCTCCTGCGGCGCGTGCGTGGCCGCCTGCCCCAACGGCTCGGCCCAGCTCTTCGTGGGCGCCAAGATCACCCATCTCGGCGAGCTGCCCCAGGGTCAGCCGGAGCGCGACCAGCGGGTCGTCGACATGGTCGCCCAGCACGACCACGAGGGCTTCGGTGGCTGCACCAACATCGGTCAGTGCACGGCCGCGTGCCCCAAGGAGATCCCGCTCGACGTCATCTCCCAGCTCAACAAGGACCTGCGCACCGCGCTGCGGCACGGTCTCTGACCAGGCGCTCCGCGACGTACGACGACCCGGCCCCCCGCGAGGGTGCCGGGTCGTCCGTCGTACGCCATCGGTCAGTCGCGGGTCGAGCGCAGGGCCTTCCAGCCCAGCGAGCCCAGCAGCGCCGCGATCGCGACGTTCACCACGATGAGCACGGAGTGGGCGACCCAGTAGCCGGTGGCGCGCTCCTCCCCCGACTCGTAGGCCGAGTACAGGTTCCTGGCGAAGTTGCCGAAGGTGACGACGTTCCAGGCTGCGACGGCGAGCAGCAGGACGGCATGCCTGCGTTCGAGCTTCACTGCTTGTTCCTCCTCAGTACGGCGGTGAGCACCAGGGCGGCGGTGCCGCCGGCGACGAACGCGACGCCCGTCCGGGTGTCCTGCACGGCGGCCGCGGCCGGCGCCCGCAGCCCGTTCGGTGCGACCTCGCCGGCACCGACGGCGGGCTCGAACAGCACCGGCCCGACCGCGGGTCCCTCGGGCAGGGCGGGCGGGTTGCGCTCCGCGGCCTCCGCCCGGGCCGCGGGCGAGGTGTGCGCCCAGCTCGCGGCGTACATGACGACGCGCGAGAAGTAGTTGATCCACACGAGCAGGATCAGCGCGATCCCGAAGGCCTGGAAGGCGGGCGAGTTCTCGGTCAGCCCCAGGAGCAGACCCGACAGCCGCTTGAGCACCTCGAAGCCCAGCGCACCCAGCAGCGCGCCCGACCACAGCGAGCGCCGGGGCGTGTGCGGCTGCGCCAGCAGGGCGAAGAGGGCGAAGAACAGCACCATGTTGGCGCCGATGCCCAGCGCGACCGTGACGAGCTTCAACAGCGGCGACAGCTCGGTGGCCAGCCCGACCCAGTCGAGGATCTGCTCCGAGAAGCGGCTCACGAGGCTCGAGATCGCCACGCTCACGATGAGGACGGTGCCGATGAGGGCCAGCGTCACGAGGTCGCGCAGCTTGCCGATGACGATGTTGGGCTGGTCGCGCTGCTCCACCTCGAAGACGACGACGAGGGCGTCACGCATCGCGGAGAGCCAGCCGAGGCCGGCGTACAGCACGCCGGCGAGGCCGACGAGACCGACGGCACCCGCCGACTGCTCGATGTCGGCGAGGTTGATCTGGCCCTCGCCGGCGCCGATGATGCCGGGCAGCAGCTGCCCGATGCCCTCGACGAGGTTGTCCCGGGCATCGGGGTAGACGCGGGCGACGTACCCGACGAAGAAGAACGAGACCGCCAGCACCGGGAAGAACGACAGGAAGGCGAAGTAGGTGACCGCGCCCGCCTGCAGGCTGCCCTTGACCCGGCCGTAGTGCTCGTTCATGCGCAGCACGTGGTCGAGGAGGGGGTGCTGCTCGCGCACGTCCTCGAGGCGCTCCTTCAGCGAGGGCACGGCCGCCTCACGCTTCCGCGGGGCGCAGGGGGAAGGCGCGGTCGGGACGCCAGCCCGAGTCGACGTCGTGGCAGTAGAGGTGGAACTCGGTCACGTCGAAGACGCACTCGAAGCCGGCCAGGTCGTCGAACGCCCGGTCGAGACGTGGGTCGTCGAGGTGGTGGGCGATCGTGACGTGCGGGTGGAACGGATAGGTCAGGTCGACCTCCAGGGGCCCTTGGCGAACGTCCTCGGCGAGCCGCTCGCACTCGGAGATCCCGCGGGCCAGGGCCACGAAGACGACCGGCGAGACGGGGCGGAAGGTGCCGGTGCCGCGCAGGTGGACGGTGAAGCCGCGATGGGCCTCCGCGACGTCGAGCAGGTGGCGCTCGCACGCGGCGTACCCGGCGGGGCTCACCTGCACCGGCGGGATGAGGGTGATGTGCGTGGGGATCTTGGTGGCCGTCTCGTCGCCCAGGGCGGCGCGGTAGTCCTGCAGGTCGCTCGCCCAGGGCTGGGGGATGGCGACGGCGACTCCGATCGTGGACACGGGCATCCGAGGAGCCTACCGACCCGGGAGGAAGCCGACGCGGTCGTAGACGTCCCGCAGCGTCGCCTCCGCCACGGCTCCCGCCCGCGCGGCTCCGTCGGCGAGGACCGACTCGAGCTCGGTGCGGTCGTCCATCAGCTCCAGGGTGCGGTCGCGGAAGGGGGTGACGAAGTCGATCACGATCTCGGCGAGGTCCTTCTTCAGGTCGCCGTAGCCGCGGCCGGCGTACTGCTCCTGGAGGTCGGTCACGGTGGTGCCGGTGAGCGCGGAGGCGATCGTGAGCAGGTTGCTCACACCCGGCTTGGCCTCGGGGTCGAAGAGGATCTCGGAGCCGGAGTCGGTGACCGCCGAGCGGATCTTCTTGGCGCTGACCCTCGGCTCGTCGAGCATCTCGATGATGCCGCCCGGCGATGACGCCGACTTCGACATCTTCGCGGTCGGCTCCTGGAGGTCGGTGATCTTGGCCGTCGCCTTGAGGATGTAGGGCTCGGGCAGCCGGAACGTCCTCCTGTAGCGGTGGTTGAAGCGCTGCGCGAGGTCACGGGTGAGCTCGAGGTGCTGGCGCTGGTCCTCGCCGACCGGCACGTAGTGCGGCCGGTAGAGCAGGATGTCGGCCGCCTGCAGCACGGGGTAGGTGAAGAGCCCGACGCTGGCGGCGCCCTCGCCGCCCTTGGCCGACTTGTCCTTGAACTGCGTCATCCGGCGGGCCTCGCCGAAGCCGGTGAGGCACTGCAGCACCCAGCCGAGCTGGGCGTGGGCGGGCACCTGGCTCTGCACGAAGATCGCCGAGTGCCGGGGGTCGATTCCCATGGCGATCAGCTGGGCGGCGGCGCGCAGCGTGCGCTCGCGGAGGACCTTGGGGTCCTGCTCGAGGGTGATCGCGTGCAGGTCGGCGATGAAGAAGAACGGCTCGTGCTCGGCCTGCAGGTCGACCCACTGACGCAGGGCGCCGAGGTAGTTGCCGAAGTGGAAGGAGTCGGCGGTGGGCTGGATGCCCGACAGCACCCGCGGCCGGGCGGTGCCGCCGCCCGTCTGCGTCTGCGTGGCGGGTTCTCCTGCGATGCTCGGCATGGGCGGGATTCTTCCACCCGTGCAACCTGGCGGACCTGCCGGGAGTCGTCATGTCGAGAGCACCGGCCGCACCGAGGGGGACGGATGAGCGACCTCGACTTCGTCCACGAGGTGTACGACGCGTCGTACGCGCGTCTGCACCGACATGCCAAGGCTCGAACGGCGGTCTGCGGACAACCGGTGTGCAGCCCCGAACCTGCTGGCCTGGCCTGCGCCGGGCTGGGCGGAGGTTGACTGCCCAGCGCCCGGTGGTTGACGTGACCGATCAGTCGACGACTGTGCCTGGTCGAGGTGAGAAGGGGGGCCCGCCGGCGACCGTCGGTCGAGGGGCGAGACGCGTCAGCGACGTCCTCCACAACCAAGGCTCGATCCATCCGGATCGGTCGTCCACAGGCCGCTCGTGCACGTCTCAGAATGTCGGTGCTCGGTGGTTGAGTTCTCCTATGGCCACCACGACCAACGAGCTCCCCGACACCGCGGCTGCGGTGCTCGGCTACGCCCGTTCGCGTCGTGCTCTGGCTGATGCTGCTGAGGCGGAGCTGCTGGTCGCGGCGTGCCAGTGGGCCGACCTCCACCCCGCCACCGAGGACTCCGCCGCGACCTTCACCATGCCCGGTGGCGGTGAGCACGAGGAGCCCGTCGCCGGACCGGGTGCGCCGTTGGTGGCGGAGTTCTGCATCGCCGAGCTCGGCGCCGCCCTCGGGATGTCCACAGTCGCAGCCAAGCGGCTCATCGGCCAGGCCCTCGAGCTCCGCCACCGCCTCCCGCGATTGTGGCGCCGGGTGCAGGCCGGTGAGCTGCCCGCCTGGAAGGCCCGTCGGGTCGCCGAGACCACCATCCACGCCGACCTGTCCCAAGAAGCCGCCGCGTATGTGGACCGGCAGCTCGCCCCGTTCGCGCACCGCACCTCCACCACCACCGTCGACCGGCTCGTCGATGCCGCGATCGCCCGGTTCCACCCCGACCGGGCGGCCCTGGAAGCCGCCCGCGGTGCCGACTCCCGCCACGTGACCATCGAGGAGCAGCAGGTCTCCT
>NZ_CADCUP010000206.1 GCF_902805925.1 uncultured Nocardioides sp. | reverse complement strand
TTCGTGCGAGTACGCCTCGCGCGTGACCGGGTCGACGTCGGGGCCGTGGACGACCCGCTTGTCGGAGAAGCGGGTCACGGCGAGGTCGAAGGTGTGCCAGAAGTGGTGGACCGGGCTCGTCTTGGCGAAGCAGCGGCCGGCGAACTCCTCCAGCATGAGGCTGGCTGCGCTCAGCACGTGCCAGTAGCGGGTCACCTGCTGCGGGTCGTACGTCGCGTGCGCATGGTCCTCGGGGAAGGGCGTGCGGTCGGTGAGGTCGAACGGCACGGGCCGGATGGCGGCATCGACCCCCACCTCGCGCAGCGCCGTGAACAGGCGCTCGTGGAACGCGGCGACCGAGAGCCCCTCCAGGGAGAAGGACCTCGACGGACCGGGCGCCGTCGTCACCGCGAGCCGGTGGTCCAGGAAGTCGAGGTCGATGCAGAAGATCACCTCCCGGCCCATGGGCCGCGTGGTGATGCCGCGACCGGTCAGGTGGAAGGGCACGTGCCACCAGTGGTTGCGAGGCGGGGCCTGGTCCAGCTTGACCTTCCCGACCACCTGCAGGAAGCGGTGCAGGGTCTCCTTGGTCTCGATCCACGGATCGAGCGGCATCGGTGGGAGCGGGGCGCCGGACATGGTGCTCATGATGCCGCCATCGAGCCGGACGCGACACCACCCCGGCTACCCCGGATCGAGTCGGGTACGGCGCCTGGCGCGCACGACCACGTCGTGCAGGACGGTCGTCCGGTCACCCCGCACCACCGGCCGCTCGTGCTCGGACGCGGTGACGACCTCCCAGGCGCTCGGGTCCAGCAACGCCGTGATGCCCGCGGCGTCCGCCGTCGCCTCCTCCGGCGGGTGCTCGTCGCCCGGTCCGTGCCCGTGCCCGCGCAGGTGCCCGACGACCAGCAGCGTGCCGCCGGGAGCGACCCAGCCGGCCAGCCGGCCGTAGAACCGCAGCTGCGGGATGGCCGGGTGGGCGTAGTGGGTGGTCACGAGGTCGAAGCGCTGCTCGGGCTGCCAGGCGCCGAGGTCGGCCTCCACCCAGGTGATCGCGTCGCCCGCCGGGTGGCCGGCCGCGCGGGCCCGGGCGCGGGCGAGCGCCTCGGAGGAGATGTCCGCGGCCGTCACTCGCCACCCGGCGGCGGCGAGCCAGACGGCCTCCGCTCCCTCCCCGCAGCCGGCGTCCAGCGCCGTACCGGGCACCAGGTCGTGCGTCTCGCGCGCCAGGTAGGGGTGCGGTGCCGGCTCGTGCCCAGCGCCCGGCGCCTGCTTCCAGTGCGACTCCCAGTAGTCCTTGTCGAACCCGTGCGTCATCCGACCCCCTCGTCGTCTGGTCCAGGGTGTGCTCCGGATGGCCGTCACGCAACCTGTGTTGCGGGAACGGCAAACCCGGGGAGCGGCCGCCCTCAGCGGAGGGTGCCGTACCACGCGTTCGCGCGTCGTCCCGCGAGCACCGCCCGCTCCCAGGCGACGCCGGCTGCCAGCAGGGCAGCTCCGGAGGCGCCCATGACGGCCCAGCCCGGCACGTACGACGCCAGGGGCCCGCCCTGGGTGAGCGCCACCACCACCAGCACCACGCCGCCCACGGTGACCGGCGCCTGCCAGGACCTCAGGAGGCCGGTGCCGAGCACCACGACGGCGGCGGCGGTGACGACCGCCAGCCGCAGGGCGCTCCCCTCCGCGACGGCGAGCATCGCCGAGGGGACGAGAGCCGCGGACAGCGCCGGTCCGGCGGTCAGGAACGTCGGCAGGCGGTGGTCGCGCGACCACTGCACCCGGCCGATCCCTGCCAGCAGCACCACCAGCGGCGCCGTGAAGGCCTCCACGGTCGTCACGTCCGCCTCCCACTGGAGGACCCAGAGCCCGGCAGACACGGCCAGCGAGCCCAGGTAGGCGACCGGCAGCCGACCGGGCGACGCGGCGTACGCCAGGGTCACGACGCCGAGCGTCACCAGCACCCCCGCCAGCTGGTACGGCGCCTCGCCGGCGGTCAGCACGGCCGTCACGGCCCAGAGCGACCCGAAGCCGACGGCGGCTCCCTCCACCCCACGGTGGCTGCTGCGTGCCCGGGCGCACGTGGAGCCGAGGGCGGCGTTGCCGGCGACCAGCACCAGGGCGACGGGCCACCAGACGACGGCCTCGGAGTCGCGCAGCGCGGTACACGCGGTGGCCGCCACGGCGGTCTCGGCGAGCGCCACCCACAGGAGCGACCGGGCACGCACCGCGGCGAGCACGGCCGGCAGCGACCAGGCGAGCGCCGGCACCACGGGGAGCAGCCAGCCCGCCGGCGGCGCGTCCGTCACGCCGGCCGCCAGCAGCCGGCCGGTGCTCGCGCCCTCCTCCGACAGCGCGAGCACGAGGAGGAGGAGCGCGGGCTGCGCTGCCCACGCCACGGCGGTGACGGCGGTGGCCCACGGGCGGTCGGGGAGCACCCGGCGTACGGCGGCCACGGCCAGCGCCGCACCCAGGACCACCGAGACGGCGACGACGACGAGCCGGGGCGCGTCCAGCAGCGGGATGCCCACCACCGGCACCAGCCACGCGACCGCGGCCGGCCGCAGGAGCCCCGCGACCCAGCCACCGAGGAGCAGCGCCGCGACCGGCACGACGAGGAGCAGCGCGGCGGCGGCGTACGCCTCCGGAACCGACGAGTCGTGGCCGTACCCCACGCCGAGCCCGGTGCGCACGTGCGTGGCCAGCGCGACGACCGTCGATACCAGCAGCGGCACGCTGGACCACGGGACGCGCAGCGCCGGCGCCGCGTCGTCGAGCCGGTACGCCGCCCACGCGCCGGCACCGCTGCCGACGGCGAGCAGCAGGGCCAGCCCGCAGAGCGCGACCGGAGCCGGATCCGTCGCGGCGACGGCCGACCAGCCGGCGACCGCGAGCATCGACGTCGCGGCGGGCCGGTGGACGAGCACCCGTCGCAGGGCGGCACCGTCGTGCGTCCGGGGCACGAGCCGGTCGAAGCCGAGCAGCAGCACGCCGCCGAGGAGCCCGGCGCCGGCCCAGTACGCGTCGGTGGCGAGGTGGCCCAGACCCGCGAGGTCGAGCCAGTGGGCGGCGGCGAGGTCGAGGGTGAGCAGGCCCGTCGCGACCACCGCGGCGGTCTCGGCGGCGGCATGCAGGCGACGCCTGGTGGCGACGGCCGAGCCGGCGACGGCCGCGGCCGTCAGGGTGGCCATGATCAGCGCCTGGCCGGCCAGCCCCACCACGAACCACACCACGAGCAGGAAGAACGCCGCGGCGGAGAGCAGGAGCAGCGCCCCGAGCCCGAGGAGCACCTGCTGCCCGGACGGTCCGCGAGCCGCCCGCGACGAGGGGCGGGTCCGGTCGTCGGGGGACGGGTCGTCAGGGGTCGGGGCGACGGCGTACGCCGCGGCCCGCTCCCCGGCAGCCGCCGGCACCAGGAGGACCTGGACGAGGGAGTCGGCCTCCGACCGGAGGCCGGCGATCTGCTGGGTCACCTGCCACAGGCGAGCGGCGGCGGGGCCGAGGAGACGGAGGCCGCACGAGGGGCAGGCCGGCGCGCCGGTGGGGAGGTCGGTCGCGCAGTGGGGGCACAGGAGTGCGGACGAGGCGGTCACCCCGACATCGTCGGCGGCCGGCGGTGGCCGCCGGATGCGCACGGCTACTCACCTGCGGCTGGTGGCGGGTGCTCCGAGATATTCTCTGGGCATGATCGGATTCCTCGTGGCCGGGCTCATCATCGGGGCGCTCGCTCGGCTCCTCAAGCCCGGAAGGCAGAACCTCGGCATCCTCGCGACGCTCGCGCTCGGTGTCGTCGGCTCCCTCATCGGGGGCACCATCGCCTATCTCATCGGCACCGGCAGCATCTGGGAGCTCGACTTCCTGGGGTTCGTGCTGGCCGTCGTGGCGGCCCTGCTGCTGGTCGGCGGCGCCGAGGCGATGACGGGCGGGAAGCGCAGCTCCTGAGCCTCGCCCGGGAGCGCACCGGCGCGCAGAAACGGCTCTGGTCGTGAATCGGGGCGGCCGTGCCGGGGTACCCAGGCGTGCGAGAGAGGAGCGCTGGTGGAACCACTGCCGGAGACCGACCGCATGCTCGAGGAGCTCAGCCGGTACGGCGACGACCTCAGGCCCGTGCTGCTGGGCATGGGCGACCGGGCCCAGGAGCTGGTCCCGTCGCTGGTGGGGCTGAGCCTGGCGCTGCTGCGCGAGGGGCTCACCTTCACCCTGGTCGCCTCGCACGACCGGCTGGCACGCATCGACGCCGCTCAGTACCTCGACGGGGGCCCGTGCGTCACCGCAGCCCACCGGGTCGAGGTGATCGAGGTCCCCGACGTGCTCGACGAGGGCCGGTGGTCGGCCTTCGCGCGGGCCAGCGCCAGCGAGGGCGTGGCGAGCACGTTGTCGCTGCCGATCGTGCACGGCGAGCGCGCGATCGGAGGCATCAACCTGTACGCCGCGACGACCGGCGCGTTCGCGGGGCACCACGAGCAGCTCGCCGAGGCGCTCGGCGCGTCGGCCGAGTGCGCCATCGCCGACGCCGACCTGGACTTCTCGACGCGCGAGATCGCGATGGGGGCCCCCGCCGCCGCGGCGGAGCAGCGCGACATCGACATCGCCCTCGGCATGCTGTCGGTGCGCGACGACACCGACATCATGACCGCACGGACGGCCCTCCAGGACGTCGCCGTCCGGGCGGGGGTCAGCCTCGTCGAGGCGGCGCGCGTGGTCAGCGGGGTCCTCCGCCGATCCTGACGACGGCGCTCGACGTCAGCGGCGGTGGCGGGAGAAGAACTCCTCGATCAGCGCCGTGCTCTCCGCGGCCAGCACGCCGGCGACGACCTCGGGCCGGTGGTTGAGGCGTCGGTCGCGGACGACGTCCCAGAGGCTGCCGACCGCTCCGGCCTTCTCGTCGTGGGCGGCGAAGACGACGCGGGCCACCCGAGCGAGCACGGCGGCACCGGCGCACATGGTGCAGGGCTCCAGGGTGACGACCAGCGTGCAGCCCTGCAGTCGCCACCCGCCTAGGGCCCGGGCGGCCTGCCGGAGCGCCACGACCTCGGCGTGGCCCGTGGGATCGTGCTGGGCCTCGCGGACGTTGCGACCACGGCCGAGCACCTCGCCGGTGTCGGAGACCACCACGGCGCCCACGGGCACGTCGTGGGTGTCGAGGGCGGTGCGCGCCTCGAGGAGCGCCAGCCGCATGGCCGGCGCCCAGTCGCGGGAGGTCATGCAGACGTGAGCCCGACGGTGTCGTCGAAGAGCCGGCCGAAGCCGAGACGGCGCGCGATGTCGGACAGCATCTCGTCCGGGTAGAGCTCGACGTCGTCGAGCAGCACGCCCATGTCCATGGCGTGCATGCCGAGGTCGCCCAGGAGGTCGAGGTCGCCCGCGGGCACCTGCTCGTCCTCGTCGTCGGGGACCGGCAGCCCCAGGAACGCCACGGCCGAGCCCGCGAGCTCGTACTCGTCGGCGGCGGTGACGTCGGAGAGCAGGACGCGGGTGCTGGCACCGGCGACGCGGACGATCACGAAGAAGTCCTCGTCGACGGCGACCATGCCCACGGCGCCGCCGTCGCCGGGGAAGCGGCGCAGGGCGTGGGCCAGGGAGTCCACCGACTCCAGGACCGGGTGGGCCACCTCCTGGACCTGCCAGACGCCGTCCTCGCGGTAGGCAGCGAGGGCGAAGTCGACGTCGTCGATCGAGTCAGCCATGTCGATCCCTCTCGCTGCGCGCCCCTGCACCCGAACCGTTCCAGGGTGGCAGACGACGGACCCCCGGGCCAACCCCGTTCCGGGCAGATCCGCGGTAGCGGCTGCACTAGGGTTCCGGCCATGCGCATCCACGTCGTCGACCACCCGCTCGTGGCCCACAAGCTGACCACCCTCCGCGACGAGTCGACCGACTCCCCGACCTTCCGGCGCCTGGCCGACGAGCTGGTCACGCTGCTGGCCTACGAGGCGACCCGGGACGTGCGGGTCACCGAGGTCGAGATCACCACCCCGGTCGCCGCCACCACGGGGGTCAAGCTCGCCTCGCCCAAGCCGCTCGTCGTACCCATCCTGCGGGCGGGGCTGGGCATGCTCGACGGCATGATGCGACTCCTGCCGACGGTCGAGGTGGGGTTCCTCGGCATGGTCCGCAACGAGGAGACCCTGCTGGCCTCGACGTACGCCGAGCGGCTGCCCGACGACCTCTCCGGTCGCCAGTGCTACGTGCTCGACCCGATGCTGGCCACCGGCGGCACGCTCGCGGCGGCGATCCGCTTCCTGACCGATCGCGGCGCCGACGACATCACCGCCATCTGCCTGCTGGCCGCACCCGAGGGCTGCGCGCGCCTCGAGGAGAAGATCGCCGACATCGACGTGCCGGTGACCATCGTCACCGGCGCGATGGACGAGAAGCTGAACGACAAGGGCTACATCGTGCCGGGGCTCGGCGACGCGGGTGACCGGCTGTACGGCATCGTCGACTGACCTGGCGCCACGCGGCGACGGCCGCATCGCGGGAGCACGCGAGCGTGAACCCGATCGCGGAGTCGGTCGACCCGAGGGTGCCGTGGCCGGTGAGAGGACCGCAGCCAGCACCAGGGCGCGTGGGCGTTCGGGGTGCCCCGTCTACAGCGCCTTGACGGCGCTGAGCAGCTTGCCCATGGTGTCCTTGGCGTCCCCGAAGAGCAGCGAGGTCTTCTCGTCGAAGAGCAGCTCGTTCTCGATGCCGGCGAACCCGGGCCGCATCGAGCGCTTCATGAAGATGATCTGCCGGGCCTCGTCGGCGTTGAGGATCGGCATGCCGTAGATCGGCGCGCCGGGCGTCGTCTTGGCCGCCGGGTTGACCACGTCGTTGGCACCGACGACGAGCACGACGTCGGCGTCCTTGAAGTCGCCGTTGATCTCGTCCATCTCCTGCAGCTGCTCGTAGGGCACCTGGGCCTCGGCGAGCAGCACGTTCATGTGTCCGGGCATCCGGCCCGCGACCGGGTGGATCGCGTAGTCGACCTCGGCACCCCGCTCGACGAGCAGGTCGACCAGCTCGCGCAGGGCGTGCTGGGCCTGCGCGACCGCCAGCCCGTAGCCCGGGACGATGATGACCCGGTCGGCGTAGGCCAGCATGATCGCGGCGTCCTCGGGACCGGCCGAGCGCACCGGCCGGTCGGACGCCTCCCCAGCGCCCAGCGTCGAGCCGCCCTTGAGCGCGCCGAAGAGGATGTTGGCGACCGATCGGCCCATGGCACTCGCCATCAGCAGGGTCAGGAAGGTGCCGGAGGCGCCGACCAGGGTGCCGGCCACCAGCAGGACGGTGTTCTCCAGGACGTAGCCGCCGGCGGCGACGGTGAGACCGGTGAAGGCGTTCAGCAGGGAGATGACGATCGGGACGTCGGCACCGCCGACGGGCAGCACGAGCAGCAGGCCGAAGGCCAGGCCCAGCAGCCCGAGCACGATGCCGATCCACATCGCCGGGCCCTGCACCAGCAGGACCGACAGCACCACCGAGGCGATCGCCACGGCGCCGAAGACGATGGGCAGGCCCGGGAACACCACGGGCCGTGAGGTCATCAGCTCCTGCAGCTTGGCGAAGGTGACCACGGAGCCGGCGAACGACACCGCGCCCACCACGATGGTGAAGGCGGTGGCGACCAGGACGAACCAGTTCACCGACCCGGCGAACGGCATGATCTCGTCGAGCTCGAGCAGCGCCACCAGCGCGGCCGCGCCGCCGCCGACGCCGTTGAACAGCGCCACCATCTGCGGCATCTGGGTCATCTGCACGGTGCGGGCGCCGTACACGCCGCCGACGGTGCCGATCGCGATGGCGGCGAGGATCAGGACGACGTTGTCCATGTCGTCGAGGTAGAGGAACGGCAGCGCGCACGCGACCACGGCGGAGGCGGCACCGACGAGGTTGCCGGTGCGCGCGGTGCGGGGGCCGGAGAGGCCCTTGAGCGCGAGGATGAACCCGACGGCGCAGAGCAGGTAGGCCAGCTGCGCCCAGACCGGGATCACTTGGCGCCGCCGGCGGTCGGGGTCTTCTTGCGGGTGAACATCTGGAGCATCCGGTCGGTGACGACGAAGCCGCCGACCATGTTGATGGTGGCCAGGACGATGGCGACGAGCCCGACCGCGAGGCCGACGCCGTCCATGTGGGCGGTCACGATGATCGCGCCGAGCAGGATGACGCCGTGGATGGCGTTGGCGCCCGACATCAGCGGCGTGTGCAGCGTCGAGGAGACCTTGGAGATCACCTCGATGCCGACGAACACGCTGAGGACGAAGATGGTCAGCCAGACGATCTCTTCGCTCATGCTCTGGATCCTTCGCTCGCAGCTCGGGCGCAACGGTGGGGTGCGCTGTCGGGGGTGGGGCCGCCGCGCCCTCTCGCTTCGCTCATGCTCTGGATCCTTCGCTCGCAGCTCGGGCGCAACGGTGGGGTGCGCTGTCGGGGGTGGGGCCGCCGCGCCCTCTCGCTTCGCTCATGGCGGTGTCTGCTGGTCGTACGGCGTCGCCGCCGGGTCGGGCGGTGGCGGCTCGGCGGGGCCCTCGATGGCCTCGCGGGTCGGCTCGTGCCGGATGGCGCCGTCGTGCGTCACGCACGCGCCGACCACGATCTCGTCGTCGAAGTCGGGGGCGAAGGCGCCCTCGTGGGTCATCAGGGTCAGCAGGTTGACGACGTTCTGGGCGTAGAGCCGTGACGCCGGGCCCGGCATCTGCGAGGGCACGTTGCGACCACCCCACACCTGGGCGTTGCCGATCCGGACGACCTCGCCGGCGACCGAGCCCTCGACGTTGCCGCCGCTCTCGGCGGCGAGGTCGACGACCACGGAGCCGGGCGCCATCTGCTCGACCATGGCGGCCGTCACCAGCACCGGCGCCTGCCGGCCGGGCACGGCCGCCGTGGTGATGAGGGCGTCGGCCGCGGCGATGTACGGCGCGAGCAGCTCGCGCTGGCGTGCCGAACGCTCCTCGGTCATCTCCCGGGCGTAGCCGCCGGCGCCCTCGAGGGTCTCCAGCTCGAGGACGATCGGCTTGGCGCCCATGGAGGCGATCTCCTCGGCGGCGGCGGAGCGCACGTCGTAGGCCCGGACGACGGCGCCCAGGCGCTTGGCGGTGGCGATCGCCTGGAGACCGGCGACGCCCGCTCCCAGGACGACCACCTGGGCCGGCTGCACCGTGCCGGCGGCGGTCATGTTGAGCGGGAAGAAGCGGCGCAGCAGGCCGGCGGCCACGACGGCGCAGCGGTAGCCCGCCACCAGCGCCTGGGAGGACAGGGCGTCCATCGACTGGGCGCGGGAGATGCGCGGGACGAGCTCCATCGCGAACGAGGTGATCCCGAGGTCGCGCAGGTCGGCGACCAGGTGGTGCTCGGCGTTGACCGGCAGGAAGGACACGGTGGCGGTGCCGGGACGGAGACGGCGTGCGACGTCGGCCGGCAGCGGCTGCACCGACACCACGACCTCCGCCTCGGCCAGGGCGTCGGCCTCCACGACCGCGCCTGCCTCGACGTACTCCGCATCGCTGATCAGTGCGCGACGCCCGGCTCCCGCCTCGACGACGACGGTGTAGCCCAGCGCCGTCAGCTTCCCGACCAGCTCGGGCACCATCGCCACACGGGCCTCGCCGTCACGGGTCTCCACGGCCACTGCGATCCTCACGGTCGCAACCTATGGGACGCGGGGGCCTGCGGGCACCCGGCGGGCCCCCGGGTGTGTCGCCCGAGGGTGGGTCAGCCCTTGGTGCCGCCGGCGGTGAGGCCGCCGACGAGGTGCTTCTGGGTGAAGAAGAAGACGATGGCGGCGGGCAGCATGATGAGGATCGAGCCGGCGGTCAGCAGGTCCCACTGGGGGTTGAACCGCGGCACGAACTGCTGGAGCCCGGCGCCCAGGGTGAGCGTCTCCTCGGTCTGCAGGAAGGCGATGGCGTAGGCGACCTCGCCCCAGGCGGTGAGGAAGGTGTAGAACGCCGTGACCGCGAGGCCGGGCCGCGCGAGCGGGAGGATGACCCGCCAGAAGGTGCCGAACGGGCCGACGCCGTCGAGCGCCGCGGCCTCGTCGAGCTCCTTGGGGATGGTGTCGAAGTAGCCGCGCAGCATCCAGGCGCAGAACGGCACCGCCACGGTGCAGTAGGCGATGATCAGCGACGCCTTGGTGTCGATGAGCCCGAGCCGGCTCATGATCGTGTAGATGGGGACGATCAGGATCGCCACCGGGAACATCTGGGTGATCAGGAAGACCCACATCAGGCCCCGCTTGCCGGGGAAGTTGAAGCGGCTCAGCGCGTAGCCCGCGGTCGCCGACATCGCGATGCCGATCGCCATGGTGAAGAGCGCCACGATGACCGAGTTGAGGAACCACGTGGGGAAGCTGGTGTCGAACAGCACGCGTCGGTAGTTCTCCAGCGTGGGGTTGTCCAAAAAGGTGATCTCGCTGGTCTGGATCGAGTTGCGCGGCTTGAGGGAGCTGAGGAAGACCCACACCACGGGGAACAGCGCGATGATCGTGGCGCCGATGAGCGTGGCGTGCAGCGCGATCGAGGCGCCGGTGCTGCGCTCGCGCCGGGGCTTGGGCGGCTCGGGCGAGAAGGTGGGGGAGGTCTCCTCGGGGGCCGCGCGGTCGAGCGACTGGGCGGGCAGCATCTCGGTCATCAGAACACCTCTCCCTGGGCCCGCAGCACCCGGCGGTACGCCGCGGCGTACACCATGAGCATCGACAGGATGAGCACGCCGTACGTCGCGGCGAGCGAGTAGTTGCGCAGGCCCTCGAAGGCCGCGCGGTAGGCCCCCGTCACCAGGATCTCGGTCTGCCCGGCGGGCTGGCCGCCGGTGACGAAGAAGATGATCGGGAACATGTTGAAGGTCCAGATGGTGCCGAGCAGGATCACCGTCGAGCTGACCGGTCGCAGGCCCGGCATCGTGATGTTGCGGAACCGCTGCCACGGCGAGGCGCCGTCGATCTCGGCCGCCTCGTAGAGGTCGTGCGGGATCGACTGGAGACCACCCAGGATGGCCACCATCATGAAGGGGACCCCCAGCCACACGTTGGTGACGATCGCGGTGAACATGGAGGTCCAGCGGTAGTCGAACCAGGCGACCGGGTCGATCCCCACGCCGGACAGCATGGTGTTGATCAGTCCGAAGCTGGGGTTGAACAGGAACTTCCAGGCGAAGGCGCTGACGAAGGCCGGCACCGCCCAGGGGACGATCAGCAGCACCCGGTAGAAGGCTCTGCCCTTGAATCGCCGGTTGAGCATCACCGCCAGGCCGAGCCCGATGGTGAAGTGGAAGAAGACACACGAGACGGTCCACACGATGGTGTTGGTGAACTGCAGCCAGAAGCTGCCGCGGGTGCCCGTCAGCAGGTCGACGTAGTTGTCGACGCCGACGAACTGCGACTTCTTGGGGTTGTCCCGGCAGTCCTCGCCGCCACCGAGGGTCTTGGTGCAGATGACCTCCTGCTTGTTGCCCTCGTTGAGGTTGGTGAAGGACTGGTAGATGCCCTGGAAGAGCGGGTAGAGCACCAGCACGCCGAGGACGAGCACGGTGGGGACCACCATCACCCAGGCGTACCAGTTCTTGTCGAAGCTGCGACGGAACCTGCCCTGGTCCCGGGTGGGGGCGACTGCTGCTGCGCTCATCGAGGCGTCCTTCGTGCGGGGGATGTCGTGCTGGTACGGCGCGGGGGGCCGGGAATCGCTCCCGACCCCCCGGCGACCGGGTCTAGCGGTGGGTCACTGCAGCGAGTAGTCGGGGACCACGTCGGACTTGTACTTGTCGGCCGTCTCGTCGAGCGCCTGCTGCACCTCGGAGCCCTGGATCAGCACCTTGGTGGCCATCTCGTCGAGCGGGCCGAAGAACAGGCCGCCCTCGGGGATCCACGGCCGGGCGACCGAGACGTCGAGCGCGGGCTGCCAGGCGGTGATGCGCTCGTTGTCGGCGACCTGCTCGTAGGCGTCGGCGTTGCCGGGCAGCAGGCCCAGCTCGTCGGCGACGAAGGCCTGCGACTCGGGCGAGCTCATGAACTCGATGAACGCCAGGGCGGCGTCGGCCTTGGACTCGTCCATGCCGGAGTAGACGACGTAGTTGTGACCGCCGACCGGGGAGCCCGCCGAGGCGGAGCCGGCCGGGACGGGGGCCACGCCGAGGTTGTCGAAGCCGCCGAACTTCGGGTCGCTGTCGATGCCGGCGACCTCCCAGGGGCCGTTGATGATCATGCCGACCTTGCCCTCCTTGAAGAGGGTCATCATCGTGCCGTAGGAGTCGTTGGCGTCGGGCTTGACGGCGGCGCCGGACTTCACCAGGTCCTGCGCGGTCTTGATGCCCGCGGAGTTCTCCGGGGAGTTGACCGCGATGGCCTGGTCGTCGACGTTCACCATGTCGCCGCCCTCGCCGTAGATGAACGGGAGGAGGAAGTAGCCGCCGTTGTTGATGTAGAGGCCCTCGACGCCGGCCTGCTCCTTCAGCGCCTTCGCGGCGTCGGCGACCTCGGCCCACGTGGTGGGGGCCTCGGCGATGCCGGCCTTCTCGAACAGCTGCTTGTTGTACATCAGGCCCAGGGTGTCGGTGACCTGCGGGACGCCGTAGGTCTTGCCGTCGTAGACGTTGCTGGAGAGCGGGGTCTCCAGGAAGTTCCCGTCGAGGACCGGCGTGCCGTCGAGGGCGTAGAGGTAGCCGCTCGCGGCGAACTCGGGCACCCACGCGACCTCGGCGCGGAGGATGTCAGGCGCGCCCGATCCGGCCTCGGCCGCGGTCTTGAACTTGTTCTGAGCCTCGCCGAACGGCACGGACTGGTAGTTGATCGTGACGTTCGGGTAGGTCTCGTTGAACTGCGAGATCAGCTTCTCGAACGTGGGTGCCTCGTTGGTCGGGTCGGACGTGTCCCACCAGGTGAGCTCGGCCTCGAGGCTGCTCGGGTCGGCGTCCCCGCCGGCCGCCGGGGTGTCGGACTCGTTGCTGCTGTCCTCCCCGCCGCAGGCCGCGAGGGCCAGGGCGAGGGCAGCGATGCCGGCGATGCCGGGCAACATGCGGCGCATGTGGTGCTCCTATGAGGGGTGAGCCGATGGAGGTGCCCGAACGTATGATCCGGGTCGCCCGAGATTAGCAAGTCTCTTGCAAGAAATGGAAGCCCTTGCAATATGCTTGCAAAGAGGCTTTCATTCCGTCCATGGCAACCCTGGCCCAGATCGCTGCCGAGGCGAGCGTGAGCGAGGCGACGGTCAGTCGCGTGCTCAACGGCAAGCCCGGTGTCAGCGACGGCGCGCGCAGCTCCGTGCTGACCGCGCTCGACGTCCTCGGCTACGAGCGTCCGGCGCGCCTGCGACAGCGCAGCGCCGGCCTCGTCGGGCTGGTCGTGCCGGAGCTGGAGAACCCGATCTTCCCGGCGTTCGCCCAGGTCATCGAGGACGCCCTGGCGCGGCGCCGCTTCACCCCGGTGCTGTGCACGCAGTCGCCGGGCGGCATCTCCGAGGACGAGTACGTCGAGTCGCTGCTCGACCACGGCGTCGCCGGCATCATCTTCGTCTCGGGCAAGCACGCCGACACGCGGGCCGACCACGAGCGATACCGCACCCTGCTGAGCCGGGGCCTGCCCATCGTCTTCGTCAACGGGTACGCCGAGGGGCTGGACGCGCCGTTCTTCTCCGCCGACGACCGCGACGCCATGGACCTCGCCGTGTCGCACCTCGTGCAGCTGGGGCACAGCCGGATCGGCCTGGCGATCGGCCCAAAGCGGTTCGTGCCGTCCGCGCGCAAGCGGGAGGGCTTCCTCGGTGCCCTGATGGGGTCGCTGGGCCAGTCGGCCAAGGAGGCACAGAGCTGGATCCAGGAGGGGCTGTTCTCCGTCGAGGGCGGCGCCGCCGCTGCTCGAGGACTGCTCGACCGGGGCGCCACGGCCGTGGTGTGCGGCTCCGACCTGATGGCGCTGGGTGCCGTGCGCGCGGCCCGGGAGGCCGGGGGCGCGGTGCCGGCCGACGTGTCGGTCATCGGCTTCGACGACTCCCCGCTCATCCAGTTCCTCGACCCGCCGCTGACCACGGTCCGCCAGCCTGTCTCGGCGATGGGCGCCGCCGCGGTCGCCGCCCTCGCCGACGCCATCGACGGCGTACCCGTCCCGGCGCACGAGTACGTCTTCAAGCCCGAGCTGGTGCTCCGTGGCTCGACCGGTCCGGTGCCGGTGCCGGTCACGGTGGCGGTGACGGGGTAGTCGAGGCGTCGGGGGTGCGGCCGGGCGCGGGGGTAGTTAGGTGCGAAGTGGTCGTCGCAGGGGCCGTGAGACAGCCGTTTTGCGCCTAACTAGCCCGCGGTCAACCCCCGCGGTCAACCCCCGCGGTCAACCCCCGCGGTCACCGCACAGCAGGCATCACAGCGCGACGCCGACCGCCGACCCGATGCCGTACGTCACCGCCATCGCGAGCAGCCCACCGGCCATGTTCCGGGCCACCGCGCGGCCCGCCGGGCTGCGGCCCAGGACGGCGCTGGCCCACCCGGTCAGGGCCAGTGCGACGAGGACGGCGCCCACCGTGACGGCCAGCCGTGCGCCGGCCGGGACCACGAGGATCGTGAGCAGGGGCAGGAGCGCCCCGAGCACGAAGGACAGCATCGAGGCCCAGGCGGCGTGCCAGGGGTTGGTGAGCCCGTCGGGGTCGATGCGCAGCTCGGCCTCCGCGTGCGCGCCGAGGGCGTCGTGGGCGGTGAGCTGGCGCGCGACCTCGAGGGCCAGGTCGGGCTCGAGGCCCTTCCCGGCGTAGATCTCGGCCAGCTCGGCGAGCTCCTCCTCGGGCATCTCCCGCAGCTCGCGCCGCTCCTTGCTCAGCAGGGCCCGCTCGGAGTCGCGCTGGGTGCTGACCGAGACGTACTCGCCCGCCGCCATGCTCATCGCCCCCGCGACCAGGCCGGCGACCCCCGCCACCATGATCTGCGACCGGGCCTCGGTGGCGCCGGCGACCCCGACCACGATGCCCGCGGTCGACACGATGCCGTCGTTGGCGCCGAGCACCGCGGCCCGCAGCCAGTTGAGCCGGGCGGCGAACGCCCCGTCGTGCGGCTCGTCGTCGTGGGGGCCGACCCGGGCGTCGGCGGACTCGGTCGTCATGGCCTCCATCGTCCGAGGCCACCGGAGCGCTGGCAAGCAAGGCAAGGCTGCGCTGCCGGCGGGCCGGGAGCTGGCCCGGGCACCCTAGGCTGAGTCGCATGGCTTGCATCCTCGTCACCGGCGCGACCGGGTTCATCGGCCGCCGCCTCGTCCCCGCACTGGTCGGGGAGGGTCACGAGGTCCGCGCGATGACGCGGCGGGCCGCCTCGTACGACGGCCCGGGCGAGGGCGTGCAGGGCGACGTGCACGACCCCGCGTCCCTGGTCGAGCCGCTGCGCGCGGTCGAGGTCGCCTACTACCTGGTGCACTCCCTCGACGACAAGGACTTCGAGCGCAAGGACGCCGACGCGGCGCGGGCGTTCGGGCGGGCGGCGGCCGAGGCGGGCGTGCGGCAGATCATCTACATGGGCGGCCTGGGCAGCGACGACCAGGAGCTCTCCGCCCACCTGCGCTCGCGCCGCGAGGTCGAGGGACTGCTCGGTGAGGCCGGCGTGCCCGTCACCGTGCTCCGCGCTGCGATCGTCGTCGGCGCGGGCGGCATCTCGTGGGAGATCACCCGCCAGCTCGTCAAGAACCTCCCGGCGATGATCGTCCCGAGGTGGGCCAGCACGCGCACCCAGCCGATCGCCCTCGACGACGTCGTGCGCTACCTCGTCGGCGTGTGCGGCCACGAGGAGGCGCTCGGCCGGATCTTCGAGATCGGCGGGCCCGACCGGTTGACCTACATCGAGATGCTCCGCATCGCCTCCGAGGTCGACACCGGCTCCGAGGTGCCCATCATCCGGGTGCCCGTGCTGACACCCCGGCTGTCGTCGTACTGGCTGGCGCTGGTCACCGACGTCGACGCCACCACGGGGCGCAATCTCATCGACTCGATGAGCACCGAGGTCGTGGTCTCCGAGCAGTCGATCCGCGACGTCGTGCCCGGGGAGCCGCTGGGCTACGCCGAGGCCGTGCGCCGCGCGCTCGAGGATTCGCGGTCCTCACAGCACGAGCGGTAGCACGAGCAGCATCGGGAGCGACCACGACAGGTGGGTCAGGATCGGTGCCAGAATCCCGCCGGACGCCCGCCGCTGCAGCCCGACCACCGCGCCGAGCAGCAGCGCGGCGAAGACCAGCATCAGGTTGCCCGTGGCGGCGGTGGCCAGGGCGTAGGCGACGGCGGTCACCGCGACCATGTGCCTCCTGATCGCGGCATACAGCGCCCCGCGGAAGAACAGCTCCTCGGCGATGCCGTTGAGCCCGGTGATGAGCAGCAGGAGCGGGATGGAGCCCTCGTCGGCGTAGCCGGTGACGCTGCGCACCTGGTCGGCCAGG
>NZ_CADCUP010000205.1 GCF_902805925.1 uncultured Nocardioides sp. | reverse complement strand
CCGTCCAGCGCGTGCCAGTCAACTTGACGTGACCGGCGTGGTGCTGAGCCGAGAGGCGCTTCCGGCCGCAGCGCGTGCGGACCCCCGCGTTTGCTGGCCTTCGGCCGAGGCGGGAGCCGCTTGCGGCGACGGGTGAAACAGTAGCACCCGGCTGCGCGGTGTTTCAAAGTCGGGGGTCGCTTCGCGCATACCCGCAGGTCAGCGGCGTGCTGGGCTGCTCAGCGCGGTGTGATGACCTTGGCCGGCCGGTACGCCGACACCGTCGGCTCGTCGCGCAACCAGAACCGCCAGGGTCGATCGGGGGCACCGCGCAGTCCGACGCGAGGACCGGTCATCACGTGGTCGAGGTCGGCGGGGTCCGCGAGCACGAGGCGTATCGGTCCGTCGACCAGGTCCGCGCCCCGGTGCCCGAGGTCGATGCCCAGGGCCTGCGCAAGGCGGGCGGGCCCCCGCGCGAGATCGCGGTCGCCGCCCCGTGCCCGACGCGCTCGGGCGAGGTCGACGCCCTCCACGACCTCGCCGGCGCGGAGCAGCACGGCGGAGGCGGTGCCCTCGGGGCCGCACACCACGTTGGCGCAGTGGTGCATCCCGTAGGTGAAGTAGACGTACAGGTGGCCGGGCGGCCCGAACATCACCGCGGTGCGCTCGGTCCGGCCGCGGTAGGCGTGCGACCCGGGGTCGTCGGGGCCGGCGTAGGCCTCCACCTCGGTCAGGCGCACGGCGACCTCGCCGTGGCGTACCACCGAGCCGAGCAGGGCGGGCGCCACCTCGAGGACGGGACGCTCGAGGAACGCCCGGAGGTCAGGCGAGCCGGGCACGCGCTTCCCCGACACGCTCCCGCAGCTCGGCCAGCTGCTCGCGGACGCGGGCGGGCGCCGTACCGCCGCGACCCGAGCGCGCCGCCACCGAGCCCTCGGCGGTCAGGACGCGGCGCACCTCCGGTCGCAGCTCGGGCGAGATGGCCGCCAGCTCCTGGTCGCTCAGCTCGTGCAGCTCGATGCCGAGCTGCTCGCACCGGCGCACGCAGGCCCCGGCCAGCTCGTGGGCCACCCGGAAGGGCGTCCCCTGCCGCACCAGCCACTCGGCGACGTCGGTGGCGAGGGAGAAGCCCTGGGGCGCCAGCTCCGCCATCCGCGTGGCGTTGAAGCGCAAGGTGGCGACCATGCCGGTGAAGGCGGGGAGCAGCACCTCGAGGGTGTCGACGGAGTCGAAGACCGGCTCCTTGTCCTCCTGGAGGTCCCGGTTGTAGGCCAGGGGCAGCGCCTTGAGGGTGGCCAGCAGGCCGGAGAGGTTGCCGATCAGCCGGCCCGCCTTGCCGCGGGCGAGCTCGGCGATGTCGGGGTTCTTCTTCTGCGGCATGATGCTCGACCCCGTCGACCAGGAGTCGTGCAGCGTCACGAAGTCGAACTCCCTGGTCGACCAGAGGATGACCTCCTCGGCGAGGCGGCTCACGTCGACGCCGACCATGGCGCCGACGAAGGCGAGCTCGGCGACGAAGTCGCGGGCCGCGGTGCCGTCGATGGAGTTGGCCGCCGACCCGGTGAAGCCCAGGGCGGTCGCCACCGCGGACGGGTCGAGGCCGAGCGTGCTCCCGGCCAGCGCTCCCCCGCCGTACGGCGACCCGCCGGCGACGCGCCGGTCCCAGTCGTGGAGCCGGTCGACGTCGCGCAGCAGCGCCCAGGCGTGGGCGAGCAGGTGGTGCGCGAGGAGGACCGGCTGGGCGTGCTGGAGGTGGGTGCGCCCGGGCATGATCACGTCGAGGTGGTCGTGCGCCTGCGTCGCGATCGCCTCGACCAGGTCGAGCACCTGGCCGGCGACCACCCGGGCGTGGTCGCGCAGGAACATCCGGAAGAGGGTCGCCACCTGGTCGTTGCGGCTGCGCCCGGCGCGGATGCGTCCGCCGACGTCGGCGCCGACCTCGTCGAGGAGCAGGCGCTCGAGCGCACCGTGCACGTCCTCGTCGGCGGGGTCGGGGCGCAGCTCGCCGGAGGCGTACCGCTCCCCCAGCACGCCGAGCCCGCGGAGCAGCTCGGCGTGGTCGGCGTCGGTGAGCAGCCCGGCCACGTGCAGGGCGTCGGCATGGGCACGCGACCCCGCCAGGTCGTAGGGCGCCAGCCTCCAGTCGAAGTGCGTGGACCGGGAGAGCGCCTCGAGCTCCGGCGAGGGGCCGTCGGCGAAGCGGCCGCCCCACAGCGTGCCGGTGCGGGTGGCCTCGGTCTTGTCGGTATCGGTCACGGGTTCCTTCTAGCAGACGGCGGGAGGTCAGTCGGTGCCGAACTCCATGGCGGCGTTGTCGAGGGCGAGGTCCTCGGCCGAGCGGGCCGCCGGGTTGGACGCGATGCGGTCGGCTCCCCCGGCCTCCAGCTCGCCGTACAGCGTGCCGTGCTCGACGAGCACCTGCCCCTGGTCGAGGGGCTGGGAGGCGTACAGCTCGAGCTTGGCGCGCGAGTCGGCGATGTCGAGGTTGCGCATCGTGAGCTGGCCGATGCGGTCGGTCGGCCCGAACGCGGCGTTCTCGGTGCGCTCCATCGACAGCTTGTCGGGGTGGTAGGAGAACGCGGGGCCGTCGGTGCGCAGCACGGTGTAGTCCTCGCCGCGGCGCAGCCGGATCGTGACCTCGCCCGTGACGAGGGAGGCGATCCAGCGCTGGATCGACTCGCGCAGCATCAGCGCCTGGGGGTCGAGCCAGCGGCCCTCGTAGAGCAGGCGGCCGAGCCGGCGCCCCTCGGCGTGGTAGCTGGCGATGGTGTCCTCGTTGTGGATGGCGTTGACCAGCCGCTCGTAGGCGATGAAGAGCAGGGCCATGGCCGGCGCCTCGTAGATGCCGCGCGACTTCGCCTCGATGATGCGGTTCTCGATCTGGTCGGACATGCCCAGCCCGTGGCGGCCGCCGATGGCGTTGAGCTCGTGGACCAGCGCGACCGGGTCCGGGAAGGTGCGCCCGTCGACCGCGACCGGGCGACCGGCCTCGAAGCGCACTGTGACGTCCTCGGGGGCGATGTCGACGCCGGGGTCCCAGAACCGCACGCCCATGATCGGCTCGACGGTCTCGAGCGAGGCGTCGAGGTGCTCGAGGGTCTTCGCCTCGTGGGTGGCGCCCCAGATGTTGGCGTCGGTGGAGTACGCCTTCTCCTGGCTGTCGCGGTAGGGCAGGTCGTGCTCGGTCAGCCACTGGCTCATCTCGGCGCGACCTCCCAGCTCGTGCACGAACTCGGCGTCGAGCCAGGGCTTGTAGATCCGCAGGTCGGGGTTGGCCAGCAGGCCGTAGCGGTAGAACCGCTCGATGTCGTTGCCCTTGAACGTGGAGCCGTCCCCCCAGATGTCGACGCCGTCCTCGTGCATCGCGCGCACCAGCATCGTCCCGGTCACCGCGCGGCCCAGCGGGGTGGTGTTGAAGTAGTTGCGGCCGCCGGAGCGGATGTGGAAGGCGCCGCACGCCAGCGCGGCGAGCCCCTCCTCCACCAGCTGGGTACGGCAGTCCACGGCGCGGGCGATCTCGGCGCCGTACTCCCGGGCGCGGGCAGGGACGCCGGAGATGTCCGGCTCGTCGTACTGGCCGATGTCGGCGGTGTAGGTGCACGGCACGGCCCCGCGGTCGCGCATCCAGGCGACGGCGACGGAGGTGTCGAGGCCACCGGAGAACGCGATGCCGACGCGCTCGCCCGCGGGGAGGCTGGTGAGGACCTTGCTCACGGTGTGGGTTCCTTCTCTGTAGCCGGCTGGGAGCTCGCGTAGGCGAGGAAGCGGCGGGCGAGGTCG
The DNA here is from genome assembly GCF_902805925.1 of uncultured Nocardioides sp. Classification (GTDB taxonomy): domain Bacteria; phylum Actinomycetota; class Actinomycetes; order Propionibacteriales; family Nocardioidaceae; genus Nocardioides. Next base: position 12,599 of record NZ_CADCUP010000205.1, on the reverse strand, counting down.
TCGCCGCCGGCGGGGTCGCGGCCGATGACCAGGACCGTGTCGTCGCCGGCGATCGTGCCCAGGACGCCGGAGAGCTCGGCCCGGTCGAAGGCCGAGGCGAGGAACTGTGCCGCACCGGGCGGGGTGCGGAGGACCACCAGGTTGGCCGAGGCCTCGGCGCTGACGAGCAGCTCGGCGCACAGCCGGGCGAGCCGGGCGCTGGCCGCCGCGGTCGTCTCGTGCCCGGCCGGGCTCCGGTCGCCGCCCTCGCCGGGGACGGCGTACACGAGGGCGCCGCCGCTGGCGCGCACCTTGACGGCGTCGAGCTCGACGAGGTCGCGGGAGAGCGTCGCCTGCGTGACGTGCACGCCGCGGTCGCCGAGCAGGTCGGCGAGCTCGGTCTGCGACCTCACCTCGTGACGGGACACGAGGTCGATGATCTGCTGGTGCCGCGCGTTCTTGGTCACCGGGCTCTGCGCGGTGCTGCTCACGACGCCGCTCCGCCCTCTCGCAGCAGCCACGCGAGGATCGCCTTCTGGGCGTGCCGGCGGTTCTCGGCCTCGTCCCAGACCACGCTGCGCGGCCCGTCGATCACCTCGGCCGCGATCTCCTTGTCGCGGTAGGCGGGCAGGCAGTGCATGGCGATCGCCTCCGTCGATCCGAGCGCCACCAGCTCCTCGGTGAGGCGGTACGGCGCCAGCGCGGCGAGCCGGTCGGCGGACTCGGCCTCGCGACCCATGGACACCCAGGTGTCGGTGACGAGCACGTCGGACCCCGTCGCGGCCAGGCCGGGGTCGGTCTCCAGGGTGACGCTCCCACCGGTCGTCGCGGCGATCTCGCCGGCGCGCGCGACGACGTCCGCCTGCGGGGCGAAGCCCCCGGGCGCGGCGATCCGCACGTGCATGCCCGCAGTGGCCCCGGCCAGCAGCCACGAGTGACCCATGTTGCTGCAGCCGTCGCCGAGGAACGTGACCGTCACGCCGGCCAGGCGGCCCAGGTGCTCCTGCACGGTCTGGAGGTCGGCGAGCAGCTGGCAGGGGTGGAAGTCGTCGGTCAGCGCGTTGACGACCGGCACGCCGGCGTGGGCGGCCAGCTGCTCGATCCGCTCCTGCCCGCTGGTGCGCCACACCACCACGGACGCCTGCCGCCCCAGCACCCGGGCGACGTCGGCGACGGACTCGCGCTCGCCGATCCCCGCGAGCCTCCCGTCCACCTGCATCGGGAAGCCGCCGAGCTCGGCGATCCCGGCGGCGAACGACGCCTGGGTGCGCAGGGTCTGCTTGTCGAAGATCATCGCCACGGTGCGCGGGCCGGCGAGGCTCCGGTCGGCGTACGGCGCCCGCTTGAGGTCGGCGGCGAGGGCGAGCACCTCGGCCTGCTCGGCCGGGCTGAGGTCGTCGTCGCGCAGGAAGTGGCGCGTCATCGCGGGGCTCCCGCCGCGGCGAGGATGCCCGGCCAGGCCTGCGCGAAGGCGTCGACGTCGGCGTCGCTGAGCACCAGCGGCGGGACGAAGCGGAGCGTCCGCGGGCCGGTGCTGTTGAGGATGAACCCGGCCTCCCGGCCCGCCTCGACGACCGCGGGACCGAGGTCGGCGTGGAGGTCGGCGCCGATCATCAGGCCGGCGCCGCGCACGGCGGCGACCTCGGGCGCCTCGGCGACGGCGTCGGCGAGGCGCTTGCCGGTGCGCGCCACCTGGTCGAGCAGGCCCTCGGCGGCGATGGTGTCGAGCACGGCCAGGGCGGCGGCGCAGGCGACGGGGTTGCCGCCGTAGGTGCTGCCGTGGTTGCCGGGCTCGAGCAGGTCGGCGGCCGCTCCCGTGGCGATGGTGGCACCGATCGGGATGCCGCCACCGAGGCCCTTGGCCAGCGTCACCAGGTCGGGGGCCGCGTCGAGCAGCTCGGGCACGGCGTGGTGGGCGAACCAGCGCCCGGTGCGGCCGATGCCGGTCTGCACCTCGTCGAGCCACAGCAGCGCGCCCGCCCGGATGGTCAGGTCGCGGGCGGCGGCGAGGTAGCCGTCGGGCGGGACGACCACGCCGGCCTCGCCCTGGATCGGCTCCAGCACGACCGCGGCCGTGCGCTGCGTCACCGCCTCGGCGAGCGCTGCCGCGTCGCCGTACGGGACGAAGGTGACGTCGCCGGGCAGCGGCTCGAAGGGCAGCCGGTAGGCCTCCTTGCTCGTCAGCGACAGCGCGCCCATGGTGCGGCCGTGGAAGGAGCCGGTGGCCGCGACGACCTGCGTGCGGCCGGTGCGGCGGGTCAGCTTGAGCGCCGCCTCGTTGGCCTCGGCCCCGGAGTTGCTGAGGAAGACCTTGCCGGGGGTGCCGAGCAGCGCGACCAGGCGCTCGGCCAGCTCCACCTGGGGTGCGGTGGCGAAGAAGTTCGAGACGTGCCCGAGGGTCTGGAGCTGCGTGGTGACGGCTTCCACGATCGCGGGGTGGGCGTGGCCCAGGGCGTTGACGGCGATGCCGCCCAGCAGGTCGAGGTACTCGCGGCCCGCGTCGTCCCAGACGCGGGCACCGCTGCCACGGGTCAGCACGGCGTTCGGGGGGCCGAAGGTGTTCATCATCGAGGCGGCGTACCGCTCCTGGTAGCTCATCGGGCTCCTCCTGCCGTGCGGACCAAGGTGTCGACGCCCGGCAGCACCTGGGTGCCGACGCCCTCGGCGGTGAAGATCTCCAGCAGCACCGCGTGCGCCTCGCGGCCGTCGACGACGGTGGCGCGGGGCACGCCGTTCTGCACGGCCTGCAGGCAGGCGCCCATCTTGGGCACCATCCCGCTGGCCAGGCTGGGCATCAGCTCGGCGAGCGACTCGGGGCTGATCTCGGAGATGACGTCCTGGCTGTGCGGCCAGTCGCGGTAGAGCCCCTCGACGTCGGTGAGCACCAGCAGCTTCTCGGCCTGCAGCGCGATCGCCAGGGCGGCCGCGGCGGTGTCGGCGTTGACGTTGTGCACGACACCGTCGACGTCGGGGGCGACGCTGGAGATGACCGGGATGCGGCCCGCCTCGACGAGGTCGCGCACCGCCTCCGGTCGCACCCTGGCCACCTCGCCGACGAGGCCGAGGTCGACCTCCTCGCCGTCGACGACGGTGTTGGTGGCCCGGGCGGTGAAGAGCCCGGCGTCCTCCCCGGAGAGGCCGACCGCCAGGGGCCCGTGCTGGTTGATGAGCCCGACGAGCTCGCGCTGGACCTGGCCCACGAGCACCATCCGGACGACGTCCATCGCCTCGGGCGTGGTGACCCGCAGGCCGCCGCGGAACTCGCTCTCGATGCCGAGCCGGTCGAGCATCGCGGAGATCTGCGGGCCGCCGCCGTGGACGACGACGGGCTTGAACCCGGCGAACCGCAGGAACGCGATGTCCTCGGCGAACGCCCGCTTGAGGGTGTCGTCGGTCATGGCGTTGCCGCCGTACTTCACCACGATCGTCCTGCCGTGGTACTTCATCAGCCAGGGCAGCGCCTCGGCCAGGACGTGAGCCTTCTCGAGGTTCATGAGGAGTACGCGCTGTTCTCGTGGACGTAGGCGTGGGTGAGGTCGTTGGTCCACACCGTGGCGCGATCGGTGCCGGCCTTGAGGTCGACGGTGACGGTGACGTCGCGGCCGGTCAGGTCGACGGTGGCCGGGTCGGCATCCGGCGTGGACCGCCGACACACCCGGACGCCGTTCATCGCGACGTCGAGGTCGGCGGGGTCGAAGGCCGCCCGCGTGGTGCCGACGCTGGCCAGCACGCGGCCCCAGTTGGGGTCGTTGCCGAACACCGCGGCCTTGAAGAGGTTGCTGCGGGCGACGCTGCGGCCCACCTCGACGGCGTCGTCCTCGCTGGCGGCGTTGAGGACCGTGATCGCGATCTCGTGCTCGGCGCCCTCGGCGTCGGCGAGCAGCTGCATCGCGAGGTCGGTGCAGGCCCGGGTGAGCGCGTCGGTGAAGTCGGCGGTCGTGGGGGTGATGCCGCTGGCACCGCTCGCCATCACCGTGACGGTGTCGTTGGTCGACATGCAGCCGTCGGAGTCGAGGCGGTCGAAGCTGACCCGGGTGGCCGCTCGCAGGGCGGTGTCGATCTCGGCGGCGGGCACGACGGCGTCGGTGGTCAGCACGACCAGCATGGTGGCCAGCTGGGGGGCGAGCATGCCCGCGCCCTTCGCCATCCCGCCGATCGACCAGCCGGCGCCCTCGACGACGACCTGCTTGCTCACCGAGTCGGTGGTCATGATCGCGGCCGCGGCGTCGGCGCCGCCGTCCGGGGATAGTGCGGCAGCGGCGGCGTCGACACCGGCCAGCAGGTGCGCGCGGGGGTTGGCCAGCCCGATCAGCCCGGTCGAGCAGACGACGACGTCGATCGCGCCGACGCCGCAGCGCTCGGCCACCCGCTCGGCGACGGCGTGCGTCGTCTGGAAGCCCTCGGGACCGGTGTAGCAGTTGGCGCCGCCGGAGTTGAGCACGACGGCGCGCACGACGCCGTCCTTGGCGACCTGCTCGCTCCACAGCACCGGGTTGGCCTTGCACCGGTTGGCGGTGAAGACGCTGGCCGAGTCGAAGGCGGGTCCCCCGTTGACGACGAGGGCGAGGTCGGGTGCGCCGCTGGACTTGAGCCCGGCGGTGACGCCGGCGGCGGAGAAGCCGGCGGGGTGGGTGATGGTCATGCCTGGGACCTCCGTGGGGCGACGGGCTGGGCGGGGGCGACGTCGTGGCCCCGTCGTCGCCACTCCTCCCCTGCCTGCTCGGCGTCCGGTGTCGGCACCAGGATCCACTGGGTGTCGTACGTCGACACGGTCAGCACGCTGATCCCCGCCTCGGCCAACGGGGTGAGCAGCTCCACCAGCACTCCGGTGGAGGCCAGGTCGAGCGGTCCCTCGACCTCGAAGGCGGTGTAGGGCTTCTGGTGGACCGCCTTGCGCGGCACGCTGCGGCCGGCGCACACCAGGGACGTCTCGGTCGCCGTGGCGGTGATGGAGAAGATCGAGGAGGACTCGGCCCACTCGGGCACCTCGCCGCCGGACGGCAGCCGGACCAGCGCGAGGGTCTCGGGGAAGCGGAGGATCTTCACGGTGTGCTCCTCACGGGGCGACGCCCACGGTCGTCAGCCCGAGGGTCTCCTCGAGGCCGAGGGCGAGGTTGAGGCACTGCACGGCGGCGCCGGCGGTGCCCTTGGTCAGGTTGTCGATGACGCCGACCGCGACCAGCCGCCGGGCGGCGGGGTCCACGGTCACCTGCAGGTGCACCGCGTTCGCGGCGGCGACCGACTTGGTCTGCGGCCAGTGCCCGGCCGGCAGCAGGTGCACGAACGGCTCGTCGCGGTAGGCCTTGTCGTAGACGGCGTACGCCTCCTCGGCGGTGACGTCGCCGAGGAGCGGCGCCGAGACGGTGGCGAGGATGCCGCGGGGCATGGGCACCAGCAGCGGCGTGAAGCTCACCGCCACGTCACCGTCGTGGACGAGCCGGAGGCTCTGCACGATCTCGGGGGTGTGCCGGTGGGTGCCGCCCACGCCGTACGCACTGGCGCCGCCCATCACCTCCGAGCCCTGGAGGTGCGGCTTGGCGGCCTTGCCGGCGCCCGACGTGCCGCTCGCGGCGACGACGGTGACGTCGGGCGCGACGAGGCCGGCGGCGAGCGCCGGCGCGATCGACAGCGTGCTGACCGTCGGGTAGCAGCCGGGCACGGCGACGCGCAGGGCGCCGCGGAGCACCGAGCGCTGGTCGGCGAGCTCGGGCAGGCCGTAGGGCCACGACCCGGCGTGCTCGCCGCCGTAGAAGGCGGCCCAGGCCGCCGGGTCCGTCAGCCGGAAGTCGGCGCCGCAGTCGATGACCACCGTGTCGCCCAGGGCCTCGGCCACGGCGCCGGACTGCCCGTGCGGCAGGGCGAGCACGACGACGTCGTGACCGGCGAGGACCTCGGGCGTGGTCGGCTCGAGCACGCGACCGGCCAGTGGCAGCAGGTGCGGCTGGAGGGGACCGAGCACCTCCCCGGCGTTGCCGCCCGCGGTGAGGGCACCGATCTCGACGAGCGGGTGGGACAGCAGCAGGCGCAGCACCTCTCCCCCGGCGTACCCGCTGGCTCCGGCGACGGCGACCCTGATGGTGTTCACCTGCATGACTATACATCACTCTGCATCGCCATGTTTCCAAGTGCAGGCGGGGGCGCGTGGCCCTACGGTGACCCCCATGACGCGCCTCCCCTTCGACGACTACCTCGACCACGTCCGCCGCGAGTCCGCCCGCTTCCGCGACGTGCTCACCGACTGCGACCCCGCCGCCCGCGTGCCGGCCTGTCCCGAGTGGGACGCCGCCGACCTGCTGTGGCACCTCGCCGGCGTGCAGTGGTTCTGGAGCCGCATGGTGCTGGGCGAGCCCGATCCCGAGGCGGTGGCCGAGCGCGAGCGCCCGGAGGCGTACGCCGACCTGCTGACGCTCTTCGACGAGTGCTCGGCGGCGCTGGTCGATGCGCTGGCCTCGAAGTCCCCCGCCGACCCCGCCTGGACCTGGGCGCCCGAGCAGACCGTGGGCTTCATCTACCGCCGCCAGGCCCACGAGGCGCTGATCCACCGCCTCGACGCCGAGCAGGCGGCCGGCCAGGAGACCGCGCTCGACCCCCGCCTGGCGGCCGACGGCGTCGAGGAGACGATCGGCGTCATGTTCGGTGGCACACCGCCCTGGGGCACCTTCACCCCGGGCGAGCAGCTGCTCCGGGTCGACTGCATCGACACCGACGACCACGTCTGGGTGCGGCTGGGCGTCTTCGAGGGCACCGACCCCGGCAGCGGCACCACCTACGCCGACGAGCCCGACGTCGCGGTGGTCGACGACCCGGGCGTCGAGCCCGACTGCCTGATCTCCGGGCCGGCCGGGCCGCTCGACGCCTGGCTGTGGCGCCGCGGCGGTGACGAGCAGATCGACGTCACCGGCGACCGGGCGGCGTACGACGCGTTCCGGGCGATCGTCGACAACCCGATCAACTAGCTCAGGCGCGCTGCACGGCCCCGGTCCGCTCCGCCGCGACGGCCACGGCCGCCTCCCGGGCGGCCGCGGTCTCGGCCTCGGTGAGCGTGCGGTCCGGGGCTCGGAAGCGCAGGGCGTAGGCCAGCGACTTCCTGCCCTCGCCCACCTGCGGCCCGGTGTAGACGTCGAAGAGCCGGATCGACTCGAGCAGCTCGCCGGCGCCCTCGCGCAGCGCCGCCTCGACCGCCGCCGCCGGCACGGCGGCGTCGACGACCAGCGCGACGTCCTCCTTGGCCACCGGGTACGACGAGAAGGTCGGCCCGGGGACCACCTGCTGCGCCTGCTCGAGCAGTGCGTCGAGGTCGACCTCGGCGACGGCGGTGCGAGCGGGCACGCCGTAGGCGCGGCACACCGAGGGGTGCAGCTCGCCGGCGTGGCCGATGACGCGCTCGCCGATGCGGACCGCGGCGCACCGGCCCGGGTGCCACGGGGCGACCGCGTCGGCACGGACCTCCACCTCGACCCCGAGCGCGCGGGCGACGTCGCGGACGGCGCCGATCGCGTCGGCCCAGCCGCCCTCCCGGCCCGCGCCCCACCACCCCGCGCGCGCGCGCTGCCCGGTGACGGCGACGGCGAGGTGCATGGGCTGGCTCGGGACGGCCTTCTCGATGGTGGCCCACTCCTCGGCGCTGGGCCGGGTCTCGACCCCGAGGATCGGCGCCCGCTCGTTGCCGGTCGGCCGGCAGACCAGCGAGTGCTCGAACAGCGCGACGTCGGCGTTGGCACGGCCGACGTTGCGCGCGAGGGCCTTGAGCAGTCCCGGCAGCAGCGTGGTGGTGAGGATCGGCTCCTCGTTGTTGAGCGGGTTGGCCATCCGCAGCGTCGTACGGCGCGGGTCGTCGGCCGGCAGGCCGAGGCGGTCCCAGTCGTCCTCTCCGACGAAGGGGTAGCTGATGGTCTCGGTCCAGCCGGCACCCGCGAGCGTGAGCCCGACGCGGCGGCGCAGCCTCTGGACCGGCGTCCAGCCGTGGCCCGGCGGAGTGGTCGGCAGCACGGACGGCACCTGGTCGTAGCCGACGACGCGCACCACCTCCTCCACGAGGTCGTAGGGGTCGGTGACGTCGGGGCGCCAGCTGGGCGCGACCACGGCGAGCCGCTCGCCGTCCGCGGTGACGTCGCAGCCGACCGCGGTCAGGTGCGCGGTGACGGTGGCAGCGTCGATCTCCAGGCCGCTGATGCGGGCGGGGAGGTCGGCGGGGATGGTGACGACGCGGCGCTGCGGTGCCTGCCCGACCACGGTCACCCCTGCGTCGTCGGTGGCGCCGCCGAGCTCCACCATCAGCTCGACCGCCCGGTCGGCCGCGGCCTGCGGCAGCTCCGGGTCGACGCCGCGCTCGAACCGCTTGGACGCCTCGGAGGGCAGCTTGTGCCGTCTCCCGGAGCGGAAGACCGTGACCGCGTCGAAGTGCGCCGACTCGATCACCACGTTCGTCGTGGTCCCCGAGAGCTCGGTCGTCTCGCCGCCCATCGTGCCGGCGATGCCGATCGGGCCCGAGCCGTCGGTGATGAGGAGGTCCTCGACGTCGAGGGTGCGGCGCTGGCCGTCGAGGGTGGTGATCTGCTCCCCCGCGGTGGCGCGCCGCACGCGGATCGCGCCGGTGAGCTTGTCGCGGTCGTAGCCGTGCAGCGGCTGGCCGAGCTCGAGCATCACGTAGTTGGTGATGTCGACGCCGAGCGAGATCGGCCGCATGCCGGCCTGGGTGAGGCGCCGGGCCATCCAGTCGGGCGTCGGCGCGTCGGCGCGGAACCCGGTCACGGTGCGTGCCACGAAGACCGGGCACCCGGCGGGGTCGTCCACGACCACGGGGTGGCCCGCGTCGTTGGGCGCGGGCACCCGGCGCGCGGCCGGGTCGGCGTACGGCGCGCCGAACCCGAGCGCCGCCTCGCGGGCGATGCCACGGACGGACAGGGCGTAGGCGCGGTCGGGGTTGATCTCGAGCTCGATGACGGCGTCGCCGAGGCCCAGCACCGGGAACGCGTCGTCGCCGGGCGCGCCGGCGTCGGCCGGGAGCACGATGATGCCGTCGGCGCCGCCGAACGCGTCGTCGGGCAGGCCGAGCTCGCTCGCCGAGCAGATCATGCCCGCGGAGACGTGGCCGTAGGTCTTGCGGGCGGAGATGGCGAAGCCGCCCGGGAGCACGGCCCCCGGCAGGCAGACCACGACCAGGTCGCCCTCGACGAAGTTGTGGGCGCCGCAGACGATGCCCTGCGGGTCGCCGGTGCCGTTGGCCTCACCCACGTCCACGGTGCACCAGCTGATGGTCTTGCCGTTCTTCTGCGGCTCCGGCTCGCGCGTCAGCACGCGGCCGAGCACCAGCGGCCCGGTGATGTCGTCGGCCGGGCTCGCCACGCCCTCGAGCTTGAGCCCGAGCATGGTGAGGCGCCAGGTGAGCGCGTCGAGCGTGACGTCGGCGGGCAGGTCGACGTGCTCGCGGATCCAGGACAGGGGCGCCTTCATCAGATCTCCACTCCGAACGGCTGGGCGAAGCGGACGTCTCCCTCGAACACGTCGCGCAGGTCGGCGACGCCGTGGCGGAACATCAGCATCCGGTCGATGCCGAAGCCGAACGCGAAGCCGGAGTAGACCTCGGGGTCGATGCCGCAGGCGATCAGCACCCGCGGGTTGACCACGCCGCAGCCGCCGAGCTCGATCCAGCCCTCGCCGCGGCAGGTGCGGCACAGGGCCTCGTCGACGCGACCGCTCCCCCGGCACACGAAGCAGACCATGTCCATCTCCGCCGACGGCTCGGTGAAGGGGAAGTACGACGGCCGGAAGCGCGTGGAGATCCCCTCGCCGAACAGGGCCTGGGTCATGTGGTCGAGCGTGCCCTTGAGGTGGGCCATGGTGATGCCCCGGTCGACCACGAGGCCCTCGACCTGGTGGAAGACCGGGGAGTGCGTCGCGTCGATCTCGTCGGTGCGGAAGACGCGCCCCGGGCAGATCACGTGGATCGGCGGCTCCCGGGTGAGCATGGTGCGCGCCTGCACCGGTGAGGTGTGGGTGCGCAGCACCAGCGCGGCGTCCGCGGGCTCGAGCCAGAAGGTGTCCTGCATGGTGCGGGCGGGGTGGTCGGCGCCCATGTTGAGGGCGTCGAAGTTGAGCCACTCGGCCTCGACCCAGGGGCCCTCGGCGACGTCCCAGCCCATGGCGACGAAGACGTCGGCGATGCGCTCGGAGAAGCTGGTGATCGGGTGCCGGGCACCGACCGGGCGACGGTCGGTCGGCAGCGTGACGTCGACGGTCTCCTCGACGAGCATCCGCTCCTCGTGCTCGACCTCGAGCACCGCCTGCCGCTCGGCGAGCGCCTGGCTGACCCGGCCGCGCGCCTGGCCGATGCGCTGCCCGGCGTCCTTGCGGGCCTGGGGCGGCAGCGCACCGATCTCGCGGTTGGCCAGGGCCAGCGGTGACCGGTCGCCGACGTGGTCGAGCCGCACCTGCTTGAGGTGCTCGAGGTCGCGGGCCCCGGCGATCGCCGCGAGGGCCGCGTCGCGCATCGCCGTGACCTCCTCGGACTTGAGGGAGGTGACCTCGACGGGGTCGTACTCGGAGTTGGGCCCTGACATGGCCGTCAGTCTAGGAAGCGCGCGACGGACACCTCCACCGGGTTCCGGCGCCGAGACGTCCTCAGTCGACCGGGCAGGCGAGCGGCGCGGGCGCCCGGAGCTCCTCGGCGCCGAGCGCGTCGCGCGCGCGCTCGCGTCCGAGGTTCCACGCCAGCCAGTCGTCGTCGCTGCTCCAGCCCCTCGGGCGCGCGCACGCCAGGTCGGGCCCGGAGAGCCGCAGCAGCTCCGGCACCGCGTCGGCGGACAGGCTGCCCAGGTAGGGCAGGTCCACCTTGCCGGTCGCCTCGTAGCGGTCGAGGTTGTGGCGCGCGATCCACGCGTCGGGGTTCAGCACCGCCAGGCCGGCCAGGGCCGCCGCCCCGGTCAGGACCGCGACCCGGGGCAGCCAGCGGCCGTCCAGGCGCAGGCCCGCGACCAGCACGAGCAGCACCACCAGGCCGAGCCATCCCTCGAACACGTCGACCAGCAGCCGCAGCCGCGTGAAGCCGTACGCCTCCTGGTAGAGGTCCATCCGGTAGAGCGCCGAGGCGACCACGACCAGCGTCATCAGGCACAGGACCCCGAGCGACGCACGCAGCGCCAGCCGGTCGCCCGGCGTCGTCCGCGACGCCTTGCGGGACGCCGCCCAGACCACGAGCAGGGTCAGGGCGGTGGCGACCGTGAGCTGACCGAAGCCCTGGTGCACGTACTCGGCGTAGGTCAGGCCGGTGGTGCGCTCGAGGTAGTCGTGGCCGCCGAACACCACGGCGGCCTGGGCGACCAGGAACAGCGCGAGGACGGCATCGACCAGCAGCACCGGCGCGAGCCACTCGTAGCGGTGGCGCACCGGGGTCGGCTCGGGGAGGTCGGCGGCCCGCGTGCGCGGTGGGTTGAGGGCGAGGTACGCCGCGGCCAGCACCAGCCCGAAGACGGCGGCCGAGAGGAACGCGCGCAGCACGAACGTGTCGACCTCCCAGTCCGGCACGATCGCACCGAGCCAGGAGGCCACCAGGGCGTCGGCGGAGGCGAAGAGCGCGCCGAACACCACGAGCGCCAGTGCGGACCACACGACCGTGCGGAGGAGGCCGGGCGCGTGCCCCCGGCCGGCCAGGCCCTGAAGGGACCGGCCGAACCACGGCAGCCCGCGCAGCGACGCCAGCGGCCACGAGACGCCGGCCAGCACGAACGACGGCACGCTGCGCCCGCGCGTCACGCCGACCAGGGCCAGTGCCCCGCCGGCCAGCCAGCACAGCGTGGAGATCCAGGCGGCGTCGAGCAGGACCACCGGCAGGCACAGCAGCGCGCAGCCGGCGAGGCAGGCCAGCGTGAACGGCTCGCGGCGGTGGCGGGCGGCGTACGCGACGGTGCCGGTGGCGGCCAGGAGCATCAGGAACATGGCCAGGCCGGGCGCCCGGAACGGCAGCAGCACGCCGGCGAGCACCCCGACCGCCGCGGAGGCGAGCACGAGGTCGCGGCGGGCGGGCACGCCGTCCTCGGGCCAGAAGGAGCCGAAGATCGGGCTGAGGATCGAGGGCACGACGACCGGCTCCGGGTCGGGCGCGGCAGCCGCCGGTGCCGACCTCGGCACGGGCGGCCCCTGCGCGACCCGTGGCGCCCCGGACGGCGAGACGGGCAGCTCCACCACCACCCGCGCCCCGCTCGCGCCGTCCAGGGGATCGGTGAAGCGGACGGTGCCGCCGTGCAGCTCGGCCACCCAGCGGGCGATGGCCAGGCCGAGCCCGGTGCCGCCCCCGGTGCCGCCCCCGGTGACGGAGCCGGTCGCGGAGCCGGTCGTGGAGCCGTCGGCGTGCACGAGGGTGCCGAAGCGCTCGAAGACGCGGTCCCGGTCCGCGGTGGGTACGCCGGGGCCCGAATCGGTGACCGCCAGCGTCCACGTGGCGGCCCCGCCGGCGGCGAGGACCGCCACGACCCCGCCGGCCGGGCTGTGCCGGGCGGCGTTGTCGAGCAGGTTGCCGACGAGCTGGCGCAGCCGGGCGGGGTCGGCCCGCACGACGAGCCCCCCGGGCGCCGAGACGGTGAACCGGACGCCCCGCGTCGGCGGGGTCCCGGTCGCGGCGAGGT
>NZ_CADCUP010000204.1 GCF_902805925.1 uncultured Nocardioides sp. | reverse complement strand
CCGAGCCGCGCACCCTGCTGGCGGCCGGGCTGATCTGGGGCGCGTTCGTCGCGACCGCCGCCGCCCTGGTGCTCCAGGGCGTGGGAGGCCTGCTCGGCGGCTTCGACGACATGCAGCGGCTCGGCGTCGTCGCGCCGGTGACGGAGGAGGCCACCAAGGGGCTCTTCCTGGTCCTGCTGCTGTGGTGGCGCCGCGACGAGCTCGACGGCGTGCTCGACGGCATCGTCTACGCCGGCATGGTCGGCGTCGGCTTCGCCTTCACGGAGAACATCCTCTACCTGGCCGCGGCCTACAACGGCACCGACGGCGTGGGCCCCGGCGGCACCGACGCACTGACCGGCACCTTCGTCGTGCGGGGCCTGTTCAGCCCGTTCGCGCACCCCCTCTTCACCGCCTTCACCGGCATCGGCGTCGGTCTGGCGGTCGCCAGCCGGACCAGCCTGGCGCGCTGGCTGCTGCCGCTGCTGGGATACGCCGCCGCCGTGCTGAGCCACGGCACGTGGAACTCCGCCACGCTGGGCGGCATCGACAACTTCGTGATGGTCTACCTCACCCTGATGGCGCCGGCGCTCGTGGCGGTCGCGGCGTTCGCCCTGTGGCGACGCCGCGCCGAGCAGCGGGTGCTCACCGCGGCGCTCCGCGACGCCGCGCAGCGAGGTCTGCTGCCGGCCACCGACATCCCCTGGCTGGTCGGGCTCGCCGCCCGGCGCGCGGCCCGCGAGCACGCCCGGCGACTCGGTGGTGGGCCGGGGGAGCGAGCCATGCGCGACTACCAGCAGGCCGCCGTCGAGCTGGGCTTCCTGCACCATCGGTACCTTCGTGGTACGCCGCCGCCCGACTTCGCGGCGCGCGGACAGCAGCACGTCGAGCGGCTCACCGCCGTTCGCCCCTACATCTCCTTCCCCGGACAGGTGGTACCCACCCGATGAGCGAGACCCCTCCCGGCGACACAGCGACCGTGTCGGGCGGCGACGCCGACTCCACCCGGATGCTCACCGCCCTGGTGCGGCTGCGCGCGACGCTGCAGGAGGTCGGGCTGCCGCTCGAGATCCCGGGGGTCGCCGAGCAGCGGCAGTCGCAGCGGGAGATGGTCGACCAGCTCGAGGACTACGTCATCCCGCGGCTGATGACGATCGAGGCGCCGATGCTCGCCGTGGTCGGTGGCTCCACCGGCGCCGGCAAGTCGACGCTGGTGAACTCCCTCGTCGGGCGTCGCGTCAGCGAGCCGGGGGTGCTGCGCCCGACGACGCGCTCGCCCGTGCTGGTGCACAACCCGGCCGACGCCGAGTGGTTCGGCCAGGACCGCCTGCTTCCCGACCTCGAGCGGGTCTCTCGCGCCACCAACGACCCCGCGGCGCTGCAGCTGGTCGCCTCCGACGACGTGCCGGCCGGTCTGGCGATCCTGGACGCTCCCGACATCGACTCCGTGGAGGAGCGCAACCGGGTGCTGGCCGCGCAGCTGCTCGCGGCCGCCGACCTGTGGCTCTTCGTCACCTCCGCCGCCCGCTACGCCGACCAGGTGCCGTGGGGCTTCCTGCGGCAGGCCGCCGAGCGCTCCGCCGCCGTGGCGATCGTGCTGGACCGCACCCCGCCCGACGCGGTCGACACCGTCGCCACCCACCTGGCCCGGATGCTCGCCAGCCGGGGCCTGAAGGACTCCCCGCTGTTCACCGTCACCGAGGGCGGTGTCGACGACGAGGGCCTGCTCCCCGGCTCGGCGGTCGCCGACATCCGGGGCTGGCTGGAGTCCCTGGCGGCCGACGCCGAGGCCCGCACGGCGGTCGTCAAGCAGACCCTCGACGGTGCGATCCGCACGCTCACCCGCCGCACCCACGTGGTCGCCGACGCCGCGACCGAGCAGGTCGACGCCGTACGCCGCCTGCGCGACGACGCCAACAAGGCCTACGACGCGAGCATCGCCGAGATCGTGGAGGCCTCCGCCGACGGCACCCTGCTCCGCGGCGAGGTGCTCGCGCGCTGGCAGGAGTTCGTCGGCACCGGTGAGCTGCTGAAGTCGCTGGAGAACCGCGTCGGCTGGATCCGCGACCGCATCGTGAACGCCGTGAAGGGCAAGCCGCAGCAGGCCGAGCGCGTCACGGTGGCGGTCGAGTCCGGCCTCGAGACGCTGATCCTCGAGCACGCCGAGGCGGCCGCCGAGCGCGCCGAGGCGTCGTGGCAGTCCCTGGCCTCCGGCCAGGCCCTCCTCGCCGACGCGGGCGAGGACCTCGGCCGGGCCTCGCGCGGCTTCCGCCGCAGCGCCGAGCGCGCGGTGCGCGACTGGCAGGCCGACGTGCTCGACATGGTCCGCAGCGAGGGCGCGGACAAGCGCACCACCGCCCGCTTCCTGGCCTTCGGCGTCAACGGGCTCTCGGTCGCGCTGATGGTCGTGGTCTTCGCGCACACCGCCGGGGTCACCGGTGCCGAGGCCGGCATCGCCGGCGGCTCCGCCGTGCTCGGCCAGAAGCTGCTCGAGGCGGTGTTCGGCGACCAGGCCGTCCGCAGCCTCGCCGAGCGGGCCCGCCAGGACCTCGAGCGCCGCGTCCGCGAGCTGCTCGAGTCCGAACGTGGTCGCTACCTCGACCGGCTCGACGACCTCGGCGTCTCGCCCCAGGCGCCGGACGCGCTGCGCCAGGCGTCGCGACGGGTCGACGACCTGCGCTTCGCCGCGCAGAGGAAGGCGCCGACGATCCTCCGCCCGGCCGACCGGGAATCGGGAGGACCGGGCCCGGCACAATAGGCTGGCCCAGTCATTGCCGGACCGCCGCCGAGGGAGACCATGACGTCCGTGCTCGAGGGAGCCAAGAAGCTCGTGGGCCGCAGCTCCGACACCGGGGCGCGTCTCACGGGACTCGAGCAGGCCGTCACGGCGTCGAGGGGCCGGGTCGACGAGCAGGTGGTCGGCGACGCACAGGCGGTCGTCGACCGGGCGCTGGGACGGCTGCGGCTCTCCGCCGAGCACACCGTCGTCGCGCTCGCCGGCGCCACCGGCTCGGGCAAGTCCTCGACCTTCAACGCGCTGACGGGGATCGAGCTGTCGGCCGTCGGCGTACGCCGGCCCACCACCTCGTGGGCCTCGGCCTGCGTGTGGGGGAGCGAGGGCGCCCCCGAGCTGCTCGAGTGGCTCGGCATCCCGCCGCGCCACCAGGTGACCCGCGACTCGCTGCTCTCCACGGGCAAGGAGGATCCGCAGCTCCAGGGCGTGGTGCTGCTCGACCTGCCCGACCACGACTCGACCGAGGTGTCCCACCACCTCGAGGTCGACCGCCTCGTGCAGCTCGCCGACCTCCTGGTGTGGGTGCTGGACCCCCAGAAGTACGCCGACGCCGCGATCCACGACCGCTACCTGGCGCCGCTGGAGACCCACCGGGACGTCATGATCGTCGTCCTCAACCAGATCGACCTGGTGCCCGAGGCCCGGCGCGACTCCATGGTCGCCGACGTGCGCCGCCTGCTCGACGCCGACGGTCTCACCGGGGTGCCGGTGCTGCCGCTCAGCGCGCGCGAGGGGTGGGGGGTCGATGAGCTCCGTGACGCCATCGCCAAGAGGGTCGCAGCCAAGAAGGCCACCCGTCAGCGCCTCGAGGCGGACGTCAGGGCCGCCGCCGCCCGGCTCCGGCAGGTCACCGGCGAGGGCAAGGCGCGTGGCCTGGCCAAGGACCGCGTCGCCGCGCTCGACGACGCCTTCGCCGAGGCGGCCGGTGTGCCCACGGTCGTCCGGGCCGTCGCGGACTCCACCCGGCTGCGCGCCACGCGCGCCACCGGCTGGCCGGTCACGTCATGGTTCTCGCGCCTCAAGCCCGACCCGCTCAAGCGGCTGCACCTCGACCTGGGGAGCGCCGGCAAGGCGCTCACCGGCACGGCCCGCACCTCGGTGCCCCAGGCCACCCAGGTGCAGCGCGCCCGCGTCGACACCGAGGTGCGCGCCCTCGCCGACCAGGTGTCGGAGGGCCTCGCGCGGCCGTGGGCCGCGTCGGTGCGCCACGCCTCCACGGCACGGCTCGACGACCTCGGCGACCGCCTCGACAAGGCACTGGCCGGCACCGACCTGGGCCCGACGCGCATCCCGGCCTGGGCCGGGTTCGTGCGGGTCCTCCAGTGGTTGCTCATCCTCACCGCGGTGGTCGGCGGCGTGTGGCTGGGTCTCCTCGCGTTCGGTGCCTACCTGCAGATCGACAACGTGCCGACGCCCGAGGTCGGTGGCTTCGCCCTTCCCACGCTCATGGTGCTCGGCGGGATCGTGGCCGGGCTGCTGCTGGCGCTCCTGTGCCGGGTGCTCGTGGGGCTCACCGCCCGCAGGCGTGCCCGAGCCGCCGACCGGAGGCTGCGGCAGGCGATCTCGGAGGTCTCGCAGGAGCTGGTCGTCGAGCCGGTGGAGGCCGAGCTCGCGGCGTACTCCACGGTGCGCACGGGGCTCGACGCCGCCCTGCGCTGAGCCGACACCGCCCCATGGTGCGGACCGCCAGTCGTCCACAGCGCAGCCCGTCCGCGCGTCGTCCACAGGGCCTGACCGGTGCACCGGCCACCGTCGGCGCGCGCTCGCAGTCTGGGAGCCGTGACGCACCCGCGTCACAGGCACCCACGACCGGGAGACACCGATGAACGACACCCTGATCACCTTCTCGGGCTGGGTCGGCGGCAACGTCGAGCTGGCCCGCACCACCACCGGCGCCGCCGTCGCGACGCTGCGCGTCGGCAGCACGCCCCGCCGGCTCAAGGACGGCGCCTGGGAGGACCAGGAGACCATCTGGTACTCCGTGAAGGCCTGGCGCGCGCTGGCCGAGAACGTCGCAGCCAGCGTGCGGCGCGGCCAACCGGTGCTCGTCGCCGGGCGCCTGGTCGCGGAGACATGGGACAAGCCCGACGGCACCAGCGCCACCCGACACGTCGTCGTGGCGACCTCCATCGGCCACGACCTCGCTCGCGGGCGGGCGGAGTTCAGCCGTCCCGCGCGGCCCGAGGTCGTCGAGGAGGTGGCCGGCGAGGAGGGGCAGCGTGAGGAGGGGCAGCGCGAGGAGGCCGCCTGAAATCGGTTGGCCGGTGGCCCGAGGCGGCGTTAGCCTCGAGCGCATGAAGACCTCCTGAGCCGACCAGCCGCCTCGAGCGGTCCGTCCGACTCCTCAGGGACACCCATGTCTTCGACCTCTCTCGCCCACTCCGCCACCACCGTCACGTTGCACGACCTCGGGGTCGCGTTCGGCGCCCGCACCCTCTTCTCCGGGCTCGACCTGGTGCTCGCACCGGGCGACGTCACCGCGGTCGTCGGGGTCAACGGCTCCGGCAAGTCCACCTTGATGCGCACCATCGCCGGGGACCTGCCGGCCGACGCCGGCTCGGTGGATGTGGCACCGGCCGACGCCACGACCGCCTGGCTGCCCCAGGTGGTGCCCGACGGTGCGGAGTCACTGCTCGACTACGTCCGCCGGCGCACCGGCGTGGCGGACGCCGACGCCCGGCTGCAGTCGACGTCGGAGGCGCTGGCCGCCGGCACGGAGGGTGCCGACGACGCCTATGCCGACGCGCTCGAGCGCTGGCTGGGCCTGGGTGCCGCCGACCTCGCCGACCGCCTGCCCGGGGTCGCCGGCCGGGTGGGACTCGACGTCGACCCGCACCGGCCGCTCGGCACCCTGTCGGGCGGCCAGGCGGCCCGCGCCTGCCTGGTCGCCGTGCTCCTCTCCCAGTACGACGTGCTGCTCCTCGACGAGCCCACCAACAACCTCGACAGCCGGGGGCTGGAGCTGATGGCGGAGTTCGTCACGTCGCGCCCCGGCCCGGTGCTCGTGGCGAGCCACGACCGGGCGTTCCTCGACCGCGTCGTCACCTCGGTCGTCGAGCTCGACCTGCACCAGCAGTCGATCTCCCACCACCCCGGCGGGTGGACCGACTTCGTCACGGCGAAGGAGGCGGCGCGGGCGCGTGCCCGGGCCGACTACGAGCAGTACGCCGGCGCCCGCGACGCGCTGCTCGCGCAGAGCAGGCAGCGCCGCGAGTGGGCGGATCGGGGCCGGCGTGCGGTCAAGCGCGGCGACGAGCCCGACAAGAACCTGCGCGAGCGGGACCGCGCGCGTGCCGACCGCCAGGACGCCAAGGCGGCGCGCACGCGCAACGCCGTCGACCGGCTCGACGTGGTGGAGCAGCCCCGCAGGGAGTGGCAGCTGAGGTACTCCCTCGCCTCCGGGCCGCCCTCGGCCGACATCGTCGCCTCGCTCACCGCCGCGGTGGTGCACCGTGAGGCGTTCACGCTCGGCCCCGTGACCCTCACCGTCGCCCGCGGCGACCGGGTGGCCGTGCTGGGTGACAACGGCAGCGGCAAGTCCACGCTGCTGGCGGCCCTGCTGGGCGACCTCGAGCTCGACGCGGGGCGCGGCTCGCTGGGTGCCCGGGTGACGCTGGGGGTGCTCGACCAGGAGCGCCGCGTGCTCGGGACCGACCGGTCGCTGCTGGAGGCCGTGCGCGACGGGCTCGGCGACGCCGACCCGGCCGACGTACGCACCCTGCTGGCGAAGTTCGGGCTCGGCTCCGAGCACGTCGACCGGCCGGCACGCAGCCTGAGCATGGGCGAGCGCACCCGCGCCCTGATGGCGGTGTTCCAAGGCCGGGCGGTCAACGCCCTGGTGCTCGACGAGCCGACCAACCACCTCGACGTCGCCGGCATCGAGCAGCTCGAGTCCGCGGTCGCGGCCTACGACGGGACCGTGCTCCTGGTCAGCCACGACGAGCGCTTCCGGGAGGCCGTCGGGGTCACCCACGAGTGGCGGCTGGAGGCGGGGCAGGTGGCCGTGGAGGCGCTGTGATCGATGCGGGGTCCGGACGCCCGCGCAGGTAGGGTTCGCGCCATGGCTGACTACGTGTTCACCCTGCGCAACGTGCGCAAGGCCCATGGCGACAAGGTCGTCCTCGACAACGTCACGCTCTCGTTCCTGCACGGCGCCAAGATCGGTGTCGTGGGCCCCAACGGCACCGGCAAGTCCTCGCTGCTGAAGATCATGGCGGGCCTCGACCACGCCAACAACGGCGACGCGCTGCTCGACCCCGAGGCCACCGTCGGCATGCTCCAGCAGGAGCCGCCGCTGACCGAGGGCAGGACCGTGCTCGAGAACGTCGAGGAGGCGGTCGCGGAGATCAAGGGCAAGCTCGACCGCTACAACGCGATCTCGGAGGAGATGGCGAACCCCGACGCGGACTTCGACACCCTGCTCGCCGAGATGGGCGACCTCCAGACCGACCTCGACCACGCCAACGCCTGGGACCTCGACAGCCGGCTCGACCAGGCCATGGACGCCCTGCGCTGTCCGCCGCCCGACGCCATCGTCGACACCCTCTCCGGTGGCGAGCGTCGCCGCGTGGCGCTGTGCAAGCTGCTGCTCCAGCAGCCCGGACTGCTGCTGCTCGACGAGCCCACCAACCACCTCGACGCCGAGTCGGTCCAGTGGCTCGAGGGCCACCTCGCCTCCTACCCCGGCGCCGTGCTGGCCGTGACCCACGACCGGTACTTCCTCGACAACGTCGCCTCCTGGATCCTCGAGCTCGACCGTGGTCAGGCCCACCCCTACGAGGGCAACTACACGACCTACCTGGAGACCAAGAAGAGCCGCCTCAAGATCGAGGGGCAGAAGGACGCCAAGCGCGCCAAGATGCTCGAGCGCGAGCTGGAGTGGGTGCGCTCCAACGCCAAGGCGCGGCAGACCAAGAGCAAGTCCCGCCTCGCGCGCTACGAGGAGATGGCGGTTGAGGCCGACCGGATGCGCAAGATCGACACCTCCGAGATCAACATCCCGGCCGGTCCGCGGCTCGGCGACGTGGTGCTGGAGTCCCACGACCTCGACAAGGGCTTCGACGGCCGCACGCTCATGCACGACCTGTCGTTCACGCTGCCCCGGGCGGGCATCGTCGGCGTCATCGGCCCCAACGGCGTCGGCAAGACCACGCTGTTCCGGATGATCACCGGGCAGGAGGAGCCCGACGAGGGCAAGCTCACCGTCGGCCAGACCGTCAAGATCTCCTACGTCGACCAGAGCCGCGGAGGGCTCGACCCGCAGAAGAACGTGTGGGAGGTCGTCTCCGACGGCCTGGACTTCATCAAGGTCGCCAACTTCGAGATGAACTCGCGCGCCTACGTCGCGTCGTTCGGCTTCAAGGGCCCGGACCAGCAGAAGAAGGCCGGCGTGCTGTCCGGTGGTGAGCGCAACCGCCTCAACCTGGCGCTGACGCTGAAGATGGGCGGCAACATGCTGCTGCTCGACGAGCCCACCAACGACCTCGACGTCGAGACGCTGTCGTCCCTGGAGGACGCGCTCCTCGACTTCCCCGGCTGCGCCGTGGTCACCTCGCACGACCGGTGGTTCCTCGACCGCGTCGCCACGCACATCCTGGCGTGGGAGGGCAACGAGGAGGACCCCGCCTCGTGGTTCTGGTTCGAGGGCAACTACGCGGCCTACGAGGAGAACAAGATCGAGCGCCTCGGCATCGAGGCCGCGCGTCCGCACCGGGTCACCCACCGGCGCCTCACGCGCGACTGACCGCTCCTGGTCGAACGAGGCGGCGACCCGTGGGTCGCCGCCTCGTTCGTCTCACCGGGTATCGACGAGCCGGTTCGGCGGCCTCGCAGGCTCGGCCGCCGACGGCTCGCTCGACCACCCTGAGGTCGTCCGCTCCGCGTCCGACCTACCGCATCTCCATCTCCGGGTGGGCGGCGATCAGGTGGTCGGCCACCGAGTTCAGCACGCGCCCGACAGCTTGGAGGTCCTCGGCGGTGGCGAGGTCGACGAGGTGGTCCCGCACGCCGGTGACGTGCACGTGGGCGGCTGTCTCGAGCAGCTCGTACCCGCTGTCGGTCATCGTCGCCACGATGCCTCGTCCGTCGTCGGGGGAGGGGCCCCGGGTGACGTACCCCGACTTCTCCATCCGGTCGATGGTGTGGGTCACCCGGCTGCGGCTGTGGGCCAGGGCGTCGGCGAGCTGCGCCATCCGCATCCGCCGGTCCGGCCGCTCGGAGAGCCGCACCAGGATCTCGTACTCGACCAGCGAGATGTTGAACGAGCGGCGCAGGTCGTCGTCGAGCCGCCCCATGAGCAGGGTGTTGCCCAGGAGCCACGCGCGCCAGCTGCGCTGCTGCGACTCGTCGAGCCAGCGGGTGTCGGTGGACGGGGTGTCGGGCATGCCGGCGACCTAGAGACGCTCGAGGATCATCGCCATGCCCTGGCCGCCGCCGACGCAGAGGGTGATCAGGCCGGTGGTCTTGTCGTGCCAGTCCAGGCTGTTGACCATCGTGTTCTGCAGCCGGGCGCCGGTCATGCCGAACGGGTGGCCCACCGCGATGGCGCCGCCGTTGACGTTGAGCCGGTCGAGGTCGATCCCGAGCTCCTGGTACGACGGCACGACCTGCGCGGCGAAGGCCTCGTTCATCTCGACCAGGTCGATGTCGCCGATGCTCATCCCGGCGTGGGACAGGGCACGCCTGGTGGCCTCGACCGGGCCCAGGCCCATGATCTCGGGCGAGAGACCGGACACGCCGGTCGAGACGATGCGGGCCAGCGGCGTGACGCCCAGCTCGGCCGCCCTGGTGTCGGACATGACGACCACCGCGGCGGCCCCGTCGTTGAGCGGGCAGCAGTTGCCCGCTGTCACCACGCCGTCGGGCCGGAACACCGGCTTGAGCTGTGAGATGGCGTCGTAGGTGACCCCGGCGCGCGGGCCGTCGTCGGTGGTGACCACGGTGCCGTCGGGGGTGGTGACGGGGGTGATCTCGCGGGCCCAGAAGCCGTTCTCGATGGCCTGCTCCGCGAGGTTCTGCGAGCGGACGCCGAACTCGTCGAGCTCCCGGCGGGAGAGGCCGCGCAGCTGGGCGACGTTCTCCGCGGTCTGGCCCATCGTGACGTAGGCGTCGGGCAGGCTGCCGTCTGCGCGGGGGTCGTGCCACTCGACGCCGCCCTCGGAGGCGCGCTTGGTGCGCTCCTGCGCCTCGTCGAAGGCGTGGTTCTGGGTGTCGGGCCAGTGGTCGGAGGTGCCCTTCGCGAAGCGGGACACCATCTCGACGCCGGCGGAGACGAAGACGTCGCCCTCCCCGGCCCTGATCGCGTGGAAGGCCATCCGGGTGGTCTGCACCGAGGAGCCGCAGTAGCGCGTGACGGTCGCCCCCGGGACGTCGTCCATGTCGTTGAGGACGTTGACGATCCGGCCCATGTTGTAGCCCGACTCGCCGCCGGGCAGGCCGCAGCCGAGGTAGAGGTCGTCGACGGTGTGGGGGTCGAGGCCCTCGACCTTGTCCAGGGCCGCCTTCACGATGAACGCGGCCAGGTCGTCGGGGCGCTGGTCCTTGAGGGACCCCTTGTTCGCGCGGCCGATGGGCGTGCGGGCCGCGGAGACGATGACTGCCTCAGGCATGGGAGCTCCGATCTGGAAGGCATGGACTGCGTCTCCACCCTAGTTGGTGCCCCTGGACCCCTGGCCGAGGGAGGCGGGGCTCCGGGGCGCGCGTCACCGCCGGCCGGTCCTCGACCACCGACGTCGGCTCGGCGTGCGGCGGTGCACTCTGCGAGCATGAGGCGTGCGCCACACCTACGAGTGCCCGATGCGGTGGGCCGATCTCGACCTCCTCGGTCACGTCAACAACGTCGTCTACGTCGACTACCTGCAGGAGGCGCGGGTCGACATGATCCGCACCCACGCGCCGGCCAGCCGCCCCGAGGGGGGCGACCTCGCCGAGGGTGTGGTGGTCGTGCGGCACGAGGTCACCTACCTCGCGCCGCTCACCTTCCGGTTCCGTCCGGTCCGGATCGAGTGCTGGGTCACCGAGGTCCGGGCCGCCTCGTTCACCATGGGCTACGAGGTCTTCGACGAGGACGGCGACGGCCGGCGTACCACCTACCTGCGCGCCACCACCGTGCTCACGCCCTACGTCTTCGCCACCGAGCGTCCGCGGCGCCTCAGCGCCGACGAGCGGGCGACGCTGTCGCAGTTCCTGGATCCCATCGAGAGGCGGCCGCGCGAGCCGCTGGCGCCGCCCCCGGCGGAGCGCCGGGCGCACTACCCGCTGCACGTGCGCTTCTCCGACGTCGACGCCTACGGGCACGTCAACAACGTGAAGTACTTCGAGTACTTCCAGGAGGCGCGGATCCAGCTGCTGTCCGGCCTGCGCGAGGGCCTCCCCGAGGACGACGGCGCGCTCGAGGTCGTCGTGGCCCAGACCGACGTCGACTACCGGATGCCGATCCTCTTCCGCGAGGAGCCGTACGACGTCTGGTCGCACGTCGCGCGGGTCGGGAGCCGCTCGTTCACCGTCGAGTCCGAGATCCGGGACGGCGACACGCTGCTGTCCCGGGCGCGCGTCGCGCTGGTCCACTTCGACCCACGGCAGGGACGCTCGACCGAGCCGTCGGCGGAGTACCGCGACCGGCTCACTCGAACGAGTTGACCATGAACTGCGCGGCGTGGGTGACGTAGTCCCAGAACTGCTGGTCCTGCTCGGGGGTGAGCTGCGCGGCGTCGAGGCCGGCGCGGAAGTGCTTGAGCCAGTGCTCCTTGGTCAGGGGCGTCACCGCGAAGGGCGCGTGCCGCATGCGCAGCCGCGGGTGCCCGCGAGCCTCGGAGTAGGTCGTGGGGCCGCCCCAGTACTGCATGAGGAACAGCGTGAACCGCTCGGCGGCGGGCTCGAGGTCCTCCTCGGGGTAGAGCGGGCGCAGCACCTCGTCCTCGGCCACGCCGGCGTAGAAGGTGCCGACGATGGTGCGGATCGTCGTCTCGCCGCCGATCTCGTCGTAGTAGCTCACTGCTTCTCCTCGGCCCGGGGTGCTGCGTCGGCGGCGGCGGGGGCGAACGGCAGGTCGAGCCGGGAGATGAGCCGGTGCGGCATCTCGATGCCCTCGTGGTCGAACCGGGCCTTGATGCGCTCGCGCATCTCCCGTGCCACGGCCCACTGCTCCATGGGAGCAGTCTTGAGGGTGACCCGCACGTTCACCGCATCGGCGGTCATCGACTCGACTCCCCAGACCTCCGGCTCCTCGATGATGAGCCCGTGGAACCGCTCGTCCTCCCACACGTCGTGCGCGACGTCCCTGAGCACCGCGCGCACCTTGGTGAGGTCCTCCTTGTAGCCGACGGCCACGTCGAGCACCGTGCGGGCCCAGTTCTGGCTCATGTTGCCCACGCGCAGGATCTCGCCGTTGCGGACGTACCAGACCGTGCCGTTGACGTCGCGGAGCCGGGTGACCCGGAGGCTGACGGCCTCGACAGTGCCGTTGGCCTCACCGAGGTCGACCACGTCGCCGACGCCGTACTGGTCCTCGATGATCATGAAGATGCCGGAGAGGAAGTCCTTGACGAGGCTCTGGGCGCCGAACCCGAAGGCGACGCCGAGGATGCCGGCGCTGGCGATGATGGGCGCGATGTCGACGTCCATCTCGCTGAGGACCATGGTGCCGGCGACGGCGAACACCACACCGCTGATGACGCTCTTGAGCAGGCTGCCCATGGTCTTGGCGCGCTGCACCCGGCGCGTCGAGGTGGCCACGTCGTGAGGCATCTCGACGCTGCGGCCGAGCCTGGCCCGCGCCCCGACGATGCCGGTCAGCCGGTCGGGCACCATGCCCTCCTCGGCGCGCGCGACGACGCGGTCCACGACGCGGTGCAGCAGCCACCGCACGAGGAACCCCAGCAGCACCAGTCCGACGATCGCCAGGGGTGCACCGATGAGGACGTCGGCCAGGTCGGCCGCGCGCTCGCTGCCGGTGGCCTCGCGCACCCACCCGCAGACGACCTCACCGCTCTCGCAGTCGCTGGGCAGCAGCAGTGGCAGGACGGGGGGTGGAGCGGGGGGTGGGGCGGACATGACCCCCAGTATGGCGACCGGAGGCGCGGCCGGCCGAGCCGACCCGGTCGGGTGCGCGGATCCGCGGCGGGAGCCGATATCCTGCCTCCGTGACCACGCTCCCCTCGTCCCACCGCCGCCTCGCCCGTCGCGTCGGCCTCGTCGTCAGTGGGGTCGCCGCGCTCGTGCTGACCGGTCGGCCGGCGTTCGCCGACGTGCCCGACGGCTGGTCCGATCCCGAGCCGGTCGACGCGCTCGGCGCCCTGCTCCTGCTGGGCGGCGTGCCCGTCCTGCTGTTCCTCCTGATCACGCTGGCGATCTACCTGCCCGCACTGGTGCGTGGCGAGAGGCTGGCCCCCGGTGCGGCCCCGATCGACGACGAGTGGTTCGGTGGTCCGCGGCCGGGCACCGCAGAGCTGACCAGCAGCGCCGCGGACGAGCACGAGACGGGTGGCGCCAGTGCCCAGTGGTGAGCTGACCCCGCGCCAGCGCGCGGAGATCGACAAGGCCATCCGGTTCGCCGAGCAGGTCTCCCGCTTCGAGTTCTCGGTGTTCCGCGGGATCGCCCAGGGCGACCCCGCCCGCTACGCCCGGATGCTCCACGCCGCCCTGGTGGCACCGGCCAGGAGCGTGCTGATCCTGGTCGACCCGACGGTGCGGGCCCTCGAGGTCGTCACCGGCGCGGAGGTGCGCCGCCACCTGCCCGACCGCCAGGTCGAGCTCGCGGTGCTGGCGATGCAGACCCTGTTCAGCGAGGGCGACGAGGTCGGCGGACTGGTCCGCGGCATCGCGATGCTCGCCGAGCACGCCACCCCGCAGAACACCCTGCACGCCGGACCCTGACGCGTCCGGGACCGGTCACGGCGGCCCCGCCGGCCACCTCGCGGGGGCCGGCGTCGGCTGCCTTGGGCCCTTGCCTCAGGAGGCGTCCTTCTCGCGGGCGACCAGGGCACGGGCCATGTCGGCGCGCCCCTCCCGCACGTAGCGCTTGGCCGCCGGGTTGGCCGGCGAGGAGCCGAGCCACTCGTCCAGCACGGCGAGCGTCTCGGGCGAGATCAGCGGCATCGGGAACATCAGCTCCAACGCCGTGGACGCGCGCTGCACGCCCTTCTCCTCCCAGATGGTGTCGGCGACGCGCAGGTACTTCTCCAGGTACGGCGCGAGCAGGTCGGCCTGGCCGGGCACCGGGAACGCCGCCGCGACCTGGCGCTGGGTCTCGTTGGGGACGTCGTCGCGCTCGATCGCGTCGCTCCAGGCCTGCGCCTTCGCCTCGGCGGTCGGACGGACGGTGAGCGCCCTGGCGGCGTGCTCCTGGCCCGAGATCGTCGCGTCGCGCGCCAGCTCGTCCTCGATGCGACCGGCGTCGGCGCGGCCGTTGCACGACAGGGCCGTCAGCAGGGTCCACCGCAGATCGGTGTCGACGTCCAGGCCCGGCAGCGACTCCGAGCCGGCGAGCAGTGCGTCGAGGAGGTCCAGCGCCTCCTCGGAGTGGGCCGCCGAGGCGTAGGCGCGCAGGAACGCCAGCTGGTGGTCCGAGCCGGGCTCGGCGCCCTCGAGCAGCTCGCGCAGGCCCCGCTCCCACCTCGCCCTGAGCTCGTCACGGTGCTCGGGCGCGGCGTAGTAGCTGACCGCCGTGCGGGCGTAGACGGGGAGGCGGCCCACCGCGATGAGGTCGGTCTCGGTGCCGATGCCCCGCAGCACCAGTGACACGAAGTCGGTGGCGCGCATCTCGGCGTCGCGCGTCATGTCCCAGGCGGCACCCCACAGGAGGGCACGCGGCAGCGAGTCGTCGATCCTGTCGATGGTGGCCACCGCGGTCGCGAGCGAGCGCTCGTCGAGCCGGATCTTGGCGTAGGTGAGGTCGCCGTCGTTGAGCAGCACGAGGTCCGGCTGCGCGTGGCCGACCAGCTCCTCGACCGACGTGGACTCGCCCTCGACGTCGACCTCGACCCGGTGACGCAGGGCGAGGCGGCCGTCGACGACGTCGTACAGGCCGATGCCGAGGCGGTGACGGCGGATGGCCGGGAACCCCGGGTCGGCGCTCTGCGTCACCCGGAACGCCGTGAACGCGCCCCGGTCGTCGACCTCGAAGTCGGGGGCGAGGGTGTTGACGCCGGAGGTCTGCAGCCACTCCTTGGCCCACGAGTCGAGCTCGCGGCCGGAGGAGCGCTCCAGCGCGGCGAGCAGGTCGGCGAACTCGGAGTTGCCGAAGGCGTGCGCCTTGAAGTAGTCGCGCAGGCCGGCCATGAACGGCTCGAGGCCCACCCAGGCGACCAGCTGCTTGAGCGTCGAGGCGCCCTTGGCGTAGGTGATGCCGTCGAAGTTGACCTCCACGGCCTCGAGGTCGTAGTTGTCGGCCGCGATCGGGTGCGTCGAGGGCAGCTGGTCCTGGCGGTAGGCCCAGTTCTTGCGGGCGTTGGTGAAGCCGGTCCAGGCCTCGGTGTACTTCGTGCCGGCGACCATCGCGTGGTGGGAGGCCCACTCGGCGAAGGACTCGTTGAGCCAGAGGTCGTCCCACCACTTCATCGTCACGAGGTCGCCGAACCACATGTGGGCCATCTCGTGGAGGATCGTGTTGGCGCGCTGCTCGTAGAAGGCCCGGGTCTGGCGCGAGCGCGGGAGGTACTCGTCGCGGTAGGTGATGCACCCCGCGTTCTCCATCGCGCCCATGTTGTACTCCGGCACGTACACCTGGTCGTAGCTGCGGGGACCCTCGCCGGTGGCGCCTCCGCGGCCGAACGGGTACGGCACCGCGAAGGCGTCCTCGAAGAAGGCGAAGCCCTGCCGGGTGATGGTCAGCAGCCGCTCGACGTCGAGGTGCTCGGCCACCGACTGCCGGCAGTAGTGGCCGAGCTGGATCTCGCCGTGCGGACTGTCGTAGGTGTCGTGGGACGCGTGGTACTCGCCGGCCACGATCGCGGTGAAGTACGTCGCGAGCCGCTCGGTCGGCGCGAAGGCCCAGGTCGACGACCCTTCCCCGGCCGGCGTCGGGTCGGGGGCGGGGGAGTTCGACAACACCACCCAGCCCGTGGGCGCCGTGACGGTGAACGTGAACGGCGCCTTGAGGTCGGGCTGCTCGAAGGTCGTGTAGACCCGTCGCGCGTCGGGCACCTCGAGCTGGGTGTAGGTGTAGACCCGGCCGTCGGCGGGGTCGTGGAAGCGGTGCAGTCCCTCGCCGCTGCGGCTGTAGGCGCACTGGGCGACGACGCGCAGCTCGTTGTCTGCCTCGAGGCCGTCGAGCTGCAGCCGGTCGTCGGCGTACACCGCGGCCGGGTCGAGCGTGCGGCCGTTGAGCACGACCTCCTCGACCTGCGCGCCGACGAGGTCGGCGAACGTCGAGGCACCCGGGGTCCGACAGCCGAACCGGACCACGGTCGTGGAGCCGAAGGTGCGCACGGCCTCGTCGGGTGCGCGGGAGAGGTCGAGCTCCACGGTGTAGGAGTCGACGTCGAGGAGCTCGGCGCGGGTCTGCGCCTCGTCGCGGGTCAGGTTGGTCCCAGGCATGCGCCATGGTTGCAGGAGCGTCCGGACGGTTCCTCACGGGGTCTCCCGCGCGCAGCCCGTCCCGGGTGGACGGCGCTCCGGGATCAGCTCTGCTGACCCGCGATGAGGTACCCGTCCTCGGTGCGCTCGAGCAGCAAGGTCAGCACCTCGTCGACCTCCGAACCGTCCGTGCGCTCGGACCTCAGGTCGAAGGTGACCGTGAGGCCGGCAGGATCGGC
>NZ_CADCUP010000203.1 GCF_902805925.1 uncultured Nocardioides sp. | reverse complement strand
CGGGTGAAACCGCGCGGCCCCCGAGCCGGCGGCGTACCCGCGCGGTCCGCTCGGCCAGTCCCCACCGGGTGATCTTGCGCAGCGACTCGGTGGCCACCCGCCCGCTCATCTTGGAGTCCCCACGCACCCGCTCGACGAACTCGATGGGCACCTCGCGCACCCGCAGGCCGGCCGAGAGGACCCGGTGCGTCATGTCGGTCTGGAAGACGTAGCCCGTGGACTCCACGGCCGCCAGGTCGACAGCCTCCAGCGCATGGCGGCGGAAGAGCCGGTAGCCCGCCGTCGCGTCGTGCACCGACATCCCGATGAGCAGCCGGACGTAGAGGTTGCCCCCGCGGGAGAGCAGCTCGCGCCACCGCGACCAGTTCACGATCGAGCCGCCCGGCACGTAGCGCGAGCCGATGACGAGGTCCGCGTCGGCGAGCGCGTCCACGAGACGGTGGAGCTGCTCGGGCTGGTGGGAGCCGTCGGCGTCCATCTCGCCGATCACGTCGTAGCCGGCGTCCAGGGCCACCCGGAAGCCGTGCAGGTACGCCGCGCCGAGGCCGGCCTTCTCGGTGCGGTGGACGACGGTGACCGCCCCGTCGAGGGCCGCCAGCGCGTCGGCGATCTTGCCGGTGCCGTCGGGTGAGTTGTCGTCGACGACCAGGACGTCGAAGGTGGGCTGGGCGGCGCGCAGCCTGCCCACGATCCACTCGAGGTTGTCGGCCTCGTCGTAGGTGGGGACCACCATCACGGTGCGACGCTCGGTCGGGGCGGTCACACCGGCTCGCTCTGCGGTGCGCGCACGGGCTCCTCGGCGCGGGGCGGACGGGCCGCCTCCCGGCGCCGGGTGAGGGCGATGAGCAACCCCACCAGGGCCAGCGCGACGCACGCGCGACCGGGCCACGGGCCCATCCGCACCGCCGGCGTCAGCCCGTTGCGGAGCTCCACCTCGCGCACCAGCACGTCCTGGGTGCGGGCCGCGGCGGAGTCCAGCACGGTGCCCTCCGGGTCGATGACGCCCGAGACGCCGTTGACGGCCGCCACGACGACGTACCGCCCGGTCTCGAGGGCGCGCAGGCGGGTGATCTCGAACTGCTGCTCGATCTGGTTGGTGCCCATGAAGCTGGCGTTGCTCGTCTGCACGGTCAGCAGCTGCCCGCCCCGGCCGACCTGGTCGTGGATGCCGTCGTCGTAGGCGATGTCGAAGCAGATGGCGTCCGCCACGAGCACGCCGGCGACCCGCAGCGGCTCGACCCGGGTGCCGGCCGCCATGTCGCGCGGGATCAGCCGCAGCTGGCTGAAGTTGCCGGCGGGGAGGCTGTCGCGCCACGGGATGAACTCGCCGAACGGCACGGGGTGCCGCTTGGTGTAGCGCTCCCCCGCCCCGGTCACCGGGTCCCAGACGATGCCCTGGTTGAGCACCTCGTCCTCGGCCGGGGCGTCGACGATGCCACCGACGAGCACCGGCACCCCGACGGCCTCGACCGCCCGCCGGATGCCGGTGTTGACCTCGACGTCGCGGAAGGGGTCGACCGCCGTGGAGTTCTCGGGCCAGACGACGAGGTCGGGCCGCTCCACCTCACCGGAGGCCACCCGCTCGGCGAGCTCGACGGTCGCGTCGACGTGGTTGCCGGTGACCTCGCGGTGCACCGCCACCAGGTCGTTGCCGGTGCCGGGGACGTTGCCCTGGACGGCGGCGACGTTGACCGAGCCGGCCCGGTCGGTGGTCCAGGGCACCACGACGGCCGCCGCGACGGGCAGCAGCACCGCCGCGACCGCGACGAGCGCCGTACGCCGGCTCCGCCAGCCCCCCAGGACCAGCCAGGCCAGCGTGGTGCCGGACAGGGCCAGCAGCAGGCTGACCCCGGAGAAGCCGAACCAGGGCAGGGCCTCGGCCCAGGGGGTGCCGGCCACGGCGTACGACAGGCGCCCCCACGGCATGCCGCTGACGGGCCAGGAGCCGCGGATCGTCTCGATGGCCACCCACAGGAACGCGGTCCACACGGGCCAGGAGCGCAGGCGCATGAGGAGTGCGACGCCCGCGCCCAGCGGTGCGAAGAAGGCCGTCTCCAGCGCCGACAGCGACATCCAGGCATCGGGCCCGACCGCACGCATCCAGAACATCAGGAGAAAGCAGAAGGTGCCGCCGAACAGCAGGGCCGGCAGCCAGGCCCGCCGCGCCGGGAGGCCGTGCAGGCACACCAGGAGCACCGCCAGCGAGAGCGGGATGAGGACGACGAGACCGACTGGCTCGAACGCCAGCGCCAGGCCGACGCCTGCGGCCAGGGCGGCGAGACTCCGGAGCAGCACGGCGCCACGCTAACCGACGACCGGCTACAGCCGACGGAAGGGACCCGAGCCCTTCGGACCAACCCGGAGCCGACTGGGTGCCGGCGACGCGCTGTTGTCTACGGAGCAGGGGTCCCTTCCGTCTCCGCCCCCGCGACGCGGACCGACCTCCGTGGACCGGGTCGGCGAGCGATGGCTTCTCACCCACCGACACGACCACTCGGACGTCGGTCCACACGACACGGTCTGCACGGGCGGACCACGGAACTTTGCGATGCGCACCCGGCTCGTGTCAACAGGCCGCTGACCTGCGGCGATACGTGTCCGCGCAGGTCAGCGGTCTAGTCCAGCCCGACAGATCGAGCAGCGCGCGTCCGGCCCGGCGGCGTGTCCTCCGCGACACGCCGAGGAGGGGCGGACGCCTCAGGCGGGCCGGGCTGGCACGACGACCGTGCCGGTCGCGGACGTCGCCAGCAGCGGCTCCTCGAGCAGGCGGGCGGCGCCCGGGGCGTCCTTGGTGGCGGCGCCCCGGGCCACCACGTGCACGGCGAACTCCATGAGCCGCGAGCGGGTGCCGACGCCGACCAGCTCGCAGGTGATCTCCAGCACGTCGCCGGCGACGACGGGCGCGCGGAACTGCACCTCGGAGTACGACGCGAACAGTCCCTCGTCGCCGTCGGTGCGGATGCACATCTCGGTGGCCACGTCGCCGAAGAGCCCCAGCGAGTAGGCGCCGTCGACGAGGTTGCCGGCGTAGTGGGCGTGCGAGTAGGGGACGTAGCGCCGGTGGACGACGCGCTCCCCGACGACTGCTGCCATCAGAAGACCTTCCTGTCGCTCTGCTCGAGGGTCATGCGGTGGACGATGTAGGAGGCGACCTCGCCCGGGGTGGTGCCGCGGCTGAAGACCCGGTCGACGCCGAGCTCGCCGGCCATCGCCTCGTCGAAGCGCGGTCCGCCGACGACGAGCAGCGGCCGGGTCGCCGAGGGGTAGGCCTCGCGGAAGGCCGCCGACATCTCCCGGGTGTTGAGGAGGTGGGCGTCGCGCTGGGTGACCACCTGGGAGACGAGCACGGCGTCGGCCCTCTCCTCGTGCGCGGCCTCGACCAGCTGCGGGACGCTGACCTGGGCCCCGAGGTTGACCACCTTGAGCTCGCGGTAGTACTCCAGGCCCTTCTCCCCGGCGAAGCCCTTGATGTTGAGGATGGCGTCGATGCCGACCGTGTGGGCGTCGGTGCCGATGCAGGCGCCCACGACCACCAGCCTGCGCCGCAGCGAGCGCTTGATGGCGGCGTTGGCCTCCTTGGGCGTCAGCAGCGGGTAGTCGCGCTCGACGACCTGCACCTGGGAGGGGTCGACGAGGTGGTTGACCCGCCCGTAGACCACGAAGAACGTGAAGTCGGGGCCCATCGGCTTGGCGTGCACGACCAGGGCCGGGTCGATGCCCATCTTCCCGGCGAGCTGCGCGGCGGCACCCTCGGCGACCTTGGAGTGCGGCATCGGCAGGGTGAAGGACACCTGCACCATCCCGTCGCCCGTGGTGTCGCCGTACGGCCGGATGATCCTGCCGGCGGTCTCCTCGCTCACTTCTCCTCCAGGATCTCGCTGGCGGGGTTGTAGTAGCCCGCCGCCTTCGCAGCCACCCCGTCGAGGCCCCGACCCTTGTGGGCGGGACGCTTCATCAGGCCGAAGGTGCCGTCGGCGATGGCGTCGAGCAAGCCGTTCTCATGCCCCCTGATGTCCTGGAGCAGGCCGATGGACTCCCCCAGCACCTGGCGGGCCCGGGTGCCGATGAAGCCGTCGGGCTGCGGGCGGAAGTCCTCGTGCAGGTTGCCGGCGGCGCTCATCACGTAGCGGACGTTCTGCAGGGCGAGGTCGCGGTCGGAGAGCCACGGCGTCACCACGGCCTCGGTCATCATGCCGACGAGCAGGATGCCCTGGTCGGTCAGCGCGCCCACGAGGTTGAAGAAGCCGTCGAGCAGGTAGCCGCGGAACACGTCACCGGTCATGTGCCGGGTGGGCGGCATCCACTTCAGCGGCGCCTTCGGGAACAGGTCGCGCGCCAGCATGGCGTGGGCGAGCTCGAGGCGGAAGGAGTCGGGCACGTCGGGGTCGATCTCGAAGGCGTGGCCCAGCCCGAGCTGCCAGTCCTCGAGGCCGGCCTCCTTGGCGAAGTACTCGTTGAGCAGCTGGCTCGTCGTGACGGTGTGGGCGGCGTCGACGGCGTCGGCGGTGGTGAGGTAGTTGTCCTCGCCGGTGTTGATGATGATGCCCGCGCGGGCGTGGATCTGGCGGCTGAACCGCTGGTCGACGAAGGTGCGGATGGGATTGATGTCGCGGAAGAGGATGCCGTACATCGAGTCGTTGAGCATCATGTCGAGGCGTTGCAGGCCGGCCAGGGTGGCGATCTCGGGCATGCAGAGGCCCGAGGCGTAGTTGGTCAGCCGCACGTAGCGGCCGAGCTCCCGGCTGGTCTCGTCGAGCGCCTCGCGCATCAGCCGGAAGTTCTCCTGCGTGGCGTAGGTGCCGGCGAAGCCCTCGCGGGTGGCGCCCTCGGGCACGTAGTCGAGCAGGCTCTGGCCGGTGCTGCGGATCACCGCGATGATGTCGGCGCCCTCGCGCGCGGCGTTCTGTGCCTGCGGGATGTCCTCGTAGATGTCGCCGGTGGCCACGATGAGGTAGATCCAGGGCTTGCGCGGCGCGTCGCCGACCCGGGCGATCAGGCGCTCGCGCTCCCTGCGGCGGGCGTCGATGCGCCGGATCCCCGCGCCGACCGCCTTGCGCGACGCCGTCCGGGCGCGGGTGGAGTCCCTGCCCTCCGGCAGCCGGAAGCGCACGGACCCGGCGCCGGCCTTCTGCGCCAGGGTCGCCAGGTCGTCGGCCTCGCCGCGGACGAGCGCGTCCCACACCGGCAGTGCGATGCCGGACGCCAGGCCGCCCTGGTCGTGGAGGTCCGCGCGCACGGCGTCGGTGAGCCGGTTGACCCAGGGGATGCCGTCGGCGTCGGCGCCCGCCAGCCCGGCGAGCCGCAGCGTCGCGCGCTCGACCGAGACGGTGGTGTGCCTCTTGGCCGTGGTGACGATGGGGCGGCCGACGGTGCGCGCGAGGGCCCGCGCCTGCTTCACCTGGGCCGGATCGAGCTGGAGCTTGCCGCTCACTCGTGTGCCTTCCAGATCGTGGTGCCGGCCGCGAGCGTACGGCGGGCCGTGGGCAGGGGCAGGTCGGGGTGCAGCTCCGGCCAGCCGTCGGCGGCCAGGCCGCCGGGCACGTCCCAGACGGCCAGGTCGGCGCGTCGGCCCACCTCGAGTGCACCCGAGTCGTCGTCGCCCGCGGCGAACCAGCCGCCGGCGGTGTGGGCAGCGTGGGCCGCGGCGACGTCGAGGCGCTGCTGCTCGTCGTGGTGGAGGACGGCCGCGCGCACCGCGGCCCACCCGCCGACCGGGGTGACGGGCGAGTCGGAGCCGAACGCCAGGCGGGTGGCCGCGGCGAGGTCACGCAGCGGGTTCATGCCGCGCCATCGCTCCCCCAGCCGGTCGGCGTACATGCCGGAGGGTCCGCCCCACAGGGCGTCGAACATCGGCTGGACGCTGGCGAGGACGCCCAGCCGCCCGAGCACCTCGACCACCCGGCGCGAGGGCATCTCGACGTGCTCGAGGCGGTGCCGGTGACCGGCCAGCGACGCGACGCCCAGCGTGCGGGCGGCCGCCTCGAACCCGTCGGCGACGGCGTCCAGGGCGGCGTCGCCGATGCAGTGGAAGCCCGCCTGCAGGCCGGCCCGGCTGCACGCGACGACGTGCTCGGCGACCTGCTCGGCGGTCAGGTAGGCGTGGCCGCAGTGCGGGGAGGCGTCGGCGTACGGCGTGGCCAGGGCCGCGGTGCGCGACCCCAGCGCCCCGTCGGCGACCAGGTCGCCCGCGAGGCCGCGGACGCCGAGCTCACGCGCCTTGTCGACCGCGCCGAGCTGGCCCCAGTAGACGGTGGCGGCCAGCCCCCGCTCCTGGGCCGCGCGGCGCACCAGCGCGACCTCCGACTCAGGCCCGATGTGCGGGGCGGCGTTCTCGTGGAAGCCGGCGAAGCCGTGCCGGGCCAGCTCCCCACAGGCGGCTCGGGCCGCCGCGAGCCGCTGCTCGTCGCTCGTGCGCCCGGCCAGGGCGTCGCGGACGACGTGGTGGGCGGCGCGCTCGACGCGCCCGTCGGGGGTCCAGCCGGCCGCTACCGACAGCGCGGGCACGGTGGCCGCGAAGGCGTGGGAGACGACGGCCGAGTGGCCGTCGACGCGGGTCAGGTAGACCTCGCGGCCCGGCACCGCCCGCTCGATCTCGTCGGCCGTGGGCGGGACGGCCACCGGCCACCCCGACTCGTCCCACCCGTTGCCGACCAGCAGGTCGTGCGGGTGGCCCGCGGCGTAGGACGAGAGCAGGTCGAGCAGGTGCTCGCCGCTGGTCGCGCCGGTGAGGTCGAGCTGGGTGAGCGCGAAGCCGGTGCGGACCGCGTGCACGTGGGCGTCCACGAAGGCCGGTGCGACGAGGGCACCGTGGACGTCGAGGACCTCGTCGGCGCCGTCCCACGCCTCGTCGTCGGTGCCGACCCAGACGATCCGGTCGCCGTCCACCGCGACCGACGTGGCGGGCGAGCCGGCCAGCGTCGCGCCGCGCAGGAGGGTCCTCACCCGAGTCGTCCCTCGAACAGCCGGCGCACCCCGTCGTGGCCCCGCAGCAGGTCCATGGCGTACGCCGCGTGGCCGGGCAGGTAGCCGTTGCCGACCAGCATGGTCACGTCGGCGGCCACCCCCTCGGCGCCCAGGGCGGCGGCGGAGAAGGACGTGGCCATCGAGAAGAAGACGACCGTGCCGCGCTCGGCGGTGGCCAGGATCGCCCCGCCCTCGCAGCCGGGGACGTCGACGCAGACGACGGTCACGTCGGCCGGTCCGCCTGCCTGCACCACGGCGTCGCGCAGGGCGACGGGGTCGCGCGCGTCGGCGACCGCGACGGCGTCGGCGAGGCCGGCGTCGCGGAGCAGTGCGGCCTCCTGCTCGTGCGGCACGACGCCGATCGTGCGGGAGGCGCCCGCGTCGCGGGCGGCGGCGAGGCTCAGCGAGCCCGACTTGCCGGCCCCGCCGACGACGACGACCACCGGGGCGTCGTACTGCCGCACGACGCGGGCGGTGAGCGCCGGGGCGCCACAGACGTCCATCACCGACAGCGACAGGTCCCGGGGCAGGTCGTCGGGGACCACCGCGGCGATCGAGCGGCCGAAGAGCACGGCGTACCCGTCGCAGGGCACCTGCTCGGACAGACCGTCCCACGAGGCGAGGTCGTCCTCGATGACCAGCGGGGTGAGCGTCAGGGAGACCAGCGTGGTCACGCGGTCGCCCACCGCGAGGCCCAGCGGCGACTCCGGCCCCACCTCGTCGACGACGCCGACGAGCATGCCGCCGGAGCCGGTCTCGGGGTTCTGCATCTTGCCGCGCGCACGGATGATGTCCAGGACGCAGGCGCGGATGCGCTCGCCGTCACCGCCGTGGGTGCGCTCGAGCTGGCGGTACGACGCGGCGTCGAGGTTGAGCTTCTCCACCCGGATCCGCACCTCGTCGGGCCACAGCTCGCGACGGGTGTCGAGGCGCTCGGCGGCCTGGGGCAGCACCGAGCGGTCGTCGAGCACCCGGTGCAGCCCGGTGGGATCGCTCTGCACGGCTGTTCCTCCACATATCACTGGTTTAGACAGGAAATACTCCGGTGCGTTGATGTGCGGACCGGAGGATCTGTCGTCTACTCTGGCAGAGCCGTGGGGCGCGACACAAACGCCCACGCCGCCCACCCGACCCGCACACCCGGGAGCATCGCATGAGCATCGAGACGGCCATCGACCCTGTCCTTCCCTGGGGAGGGACCGGCCAGCCCTACCCCTACCAGCGGGTCGAGCTCGTCGAGCCGGACTGGACCAGGTTCCCGGGCTGGAAGGACGTCACCGCCGCGGAGTGGGCCTCGGTCCAGTGGCAGCGTGCGCACTGCGTCAAGAACCTCAGGCAGCTGCGTGAGCTGCTCGGCGACCTCGTCGACGAGCGGTTCTACGCCGACCTCGAGCGCGACCAGAACGAGCGCGCCACGATGTCGATGCTCGTGCCGCCGCAGATGATGAACACGATGGCGCCGTACGCCGTCCCGGCCGGCCCCGGGTCGCTCACCGACGCGTTCTACGCCGACCCGGTGCGCCACTACATGCTGCCGGTGTTCAGCGACCGCCGTACCGACTGGTCCTCGCACCCGCACGCCTCCCGTGACTCCCTGCACGAGCACGACATGTGGGTGGCCGAGGGACTGACCCACCGCTACCCCACCAAGGTGCTCGCCGAGCTGCTGCCGACCTGCCCGCAGTACTGCGGCCACTGCACCCGGATGGACCTCGTCGGCAACTCCACCCCGGTGATCGAGAAGCTGAAGTTCACCGCGAAGCCCGCGGACCGGCTCGGCGACATGATGGACTACCTGCGCCGTACCCCCTCGGTGCGCGACGTGGTGGTCTCCGGCGGCGACGTCGCCAACATGCCGTGGGCTCGGCTCGAGGACTTCCTCACCAAGCTGCTCGAGATCGAGAACATCCGCGACATCCGGCTGGCGACCAAGGCCCTCGTCGGCCTGCCGCAGCACTGGCTGCAGGACGACGTCCGCGCCGGCGTCGAGCGGGTCTCCCGCACCGCCCGCGCCCGCGGCGTCTCGCTGGCCATCCACACCCACGCCAACCACGCCAACTCGATCACGCCGATCGTCGCCGAGGCGTCCCGGGCGATGCTGGAGGCCGGCGTGCGCGACGTGCGCAACCAGGGCGTGCTCCTCAACGGCGTCAACGCCGACCCGCACGCGCTGCTCGACCTCTGCTTCAACCTGCTCGACGGCGCCCAGATCATGCCCTACTACTTCTACATGTGCGACATGATCCCGTTCTCGGAGCACTGGCGGGTCTCGGTCGCCGACGCCCAGCGCCTCCAGCACCACCTCATGGGCTACCTGCCGGGCTTCGCGACGCCGCGGATCGTGTGCGACGTCCCGTTCGTCGGCAAGCGCTGGGTGCACCAGCTCGCGGAGTACGACCGGGTCCGCGGCGTCTCCGGCTGGACCAAGAACTACCGCACCTCCATCGAGGCCGACGACCTCCAGGCGCTGGAGCGCACCTACCACTACTACGACCCGATCCACACCCTGCCGCCCGAGGGCCAGGCGTGGTGGGCCGAGCACGCCGACCTCGACGACGCCGCCCTCACCGCCGCCGAGATGGCGCAGGCCTCGCGCCGTACGGCGGCGTTGCAGGCGCACTGACGCTGTCGGGGATCGGCCGGGAGTGGGTCCGGGGGTCCGCTCGGCGGCTCATCGGCATGCCGATTGGTCCCAAACGACAGGTTCGGGGGCCCGACGCGTGCAGTTCGTGCCCAACCGGCACCCACACGCCCCGCCGACCCACCACGGGGCCGCCCACCTGCCGATTGGTCCCAAACGACAGGCTCCGGGGCCTGCGGCGTGCCGTTCGTGCCCAATCGGCGCCCTACGCCCAGCCGGCCCACCCCGGGTCCACTGATCTGCCGATTGGTCCCAAACGACAGGCTCCGGGGCCTGTGACGTGCCGTTCGTGCCCAATCGGCACCCACACGCCCCAGCCGATCGCCCGACCCGCCTACCTGCCGATTGGTCCCAAACGACAGACCCTGCACCCGCCGCGCCCCTCACCCCACCGGCCGGTTCTCGTACGGCGTGGAGAGCACGATCGTGGTCCGGGTGGACACGTTCGCCGCCGACCGGATCCGGGCGAGCAGGTCCTCGAGGTCCAGCGGGGTCCCCACGCGCACCTTGAGGATGTACGACTCCTCCCCCGCCACCGACCAGCACGACTCGAGCTCGGCGATGTCGCGGAGCCGCTCGGGCGAGTCGTCGGCCTGCGAGGGGTCGATGGGGCGGATGGAGATGAAGGCGGTCAGGGGCAGGCCGATGCCGTCGTGCGCGATCTGGGCGCCGTACCCCGTGATGAGGCCCCGCGTCTCCAGGCGCTTGACCCGCTGGTGGACCGCGGAGGTGGACAGGCCGGTGGCCTTGCCCAGGTCGGTGAACGACATCCGGCCGTCGGCGGCGAGCAGGCGCAGGATGTGCCGATCGGTGGCCTCGACGTCGTTCGTGCTCATGCCTGCCGAGGGTAGTGGCATGACAGGATCGCGCCGTGACCACCCGCGCGCCCCGCCTGATGCTGCTCGACACCGCCTCGCTCTACTTCCGGGCGTTCTTCGGGGTGCCGGACTCGGTGAAGGCGCCCGACGGCACCCCGGTCAACGCGGTGCGCGGCCTCATGGACTTCATCAGCCGCCTGGTCACCGAGTACGAGCCCACCCACCTCGTCTGCTGCTGGGACAACGACTGGCGCCCGCAGTGGCGCGTCGACCTGCTGCCGACCTACAAGGCGCACCGCGTGGTGGAGGAGAAGCCGGGCGACCGACCCGACCTCGAGGAGGTCCCCGACCCGCTCCAGGTGCAGGTGCCCGTCATCCTCGAGGTGCTCGCGGCGTACGGCATCTGCGTGGTGGGGGCCGACCACCACGAGGCCGACGACGTCATCGGCACCCTCGCCACCGGTGCCGGCATGCCGGTCGACATCGTCACCGGTGACCGCGACCTGTTCCAGCTGGTCGACGACGCCGCCGAGGTGCGGGTGCTCTACACCGCGCGCGGCGTGGGGAGGCACGAGCGGGTCACCAACCAGGTCGTGCGGGAGAAGTACGACGTCGACGCGCACCAGTACGCCGACTTCGCGACGCTGCGGGGAGACGCGTCCGACGGGCTGCCGGGTGTCGCGGGCGTCGGCGACAAGACGGCCGCCACCCTGCTCAACCGCTTCGGCGACATCCCCGGCATCATCGCCGCCGCGTCCGACCCCGACTCCGACCTCGCGCCCGGCCCGCGCGGCAGGATCAAGGCGGCCGCCGACTACCTCGCCGTGGCGCCGACGGTCGTGGCGGTCGTCCGCGACCTCGAGCTGGCCGAGCACGACGCCACGCTGCCCCGCACCCCGCGCGACCACGAGGCGCTCCTCGCCCTCGACAAGCGCTGGGGGCTGGGCGGCTCCGCCGTTCGCCTCGTCGAGGCGCTGCAGGGTCCCTCCGCCGACTGACTCCGTACGGTGGGGCCATGACCTCCATCGCCATCGTCGGGGGCCACGGCAACGTGGCCCGCCACCTCCACCCGATGCTCGTCGCCGCCGGCCACACCCCGGTCGCGCTGGTCCGCCGCGAGGACTACCGCACGGAGCTGGAGGGCCTCGGCGCACAGATGAGGCTGCTCGACATCGAGCAGGACGACGCCGCCGCGTTCGCCGGCGCCTTCGAGGGCTGCTCCGCGGTGGTGTTCGCGGCGGGCGGCGGCCCCGACGGCAACCTCGAGCGCAAGCGCACCGTCGACCTCGAGGGCGCCCTGAAGACCATCGACGGGGCCGGGCAGGCAGGCATCTCCCGGGTCGTCCAGATCTCCGCGATCGGCGTCGACGAGCCGCTCGGCGACGACGTGTCGCCGGTCTGGAGGGCGTACGTCGAGGCCAAGCGCGACGCCGACGCCGCCCTGCGCGACAGCGGGCTGGACTGGACGATCATCCGGCCCGGCCGGCTCACCGACGACCCGCCGACCGGCCGGGTGGAGCTGGCCCCGCAGACCTCGCGCGGCGAGGTGCCCCGCGCCGACGTCGCCGCCGTCGTGGCGGCCGTGCTCGACACCGGCGCCGGCATCGGCGCCCAGTGGGACCTGGTGGGCGGCGACACCGAGATCGGCGACGCGCTGGCCGTGCTCAGTCGGTGAGCGAGGAGTAGGACACGACCCCGCGCTTGAGCCGGCGTACGGCGTCACGGGCTACGCCGCGCAGCGGTGAGTCACCGGCGGCGTCGGCCACCTGGCCGGTGAGGTCGAGCAGCTGCTTCATCCAGCGCACGAAGTCACCCGCGGCCAGCGACGTGCCGCCGAGCACGTCGTCGAGGTCGTCGCCCTCCGCCCACCGGTAGGCCGCCCAGGCGAACCCCATGTCGGGCTCGCGCAGGAAGTCGAGCTTGTTGTCGCGCTCCAGCGCGTCCAGGTCGGCCCACAGCCGCACCATCTCCCCGATGACGTCGCGCACCCGTCCCCCGGGCAGGCGGGGCGAGGACGCGTCGTCGGCCCGGCGCGCCTCGAACACGAGCACCGAGAGCACCGCGGCGAGCTCGGAGGGGGTCAGGTCGTCCCACAGCCCGTGCCGCAGCGACTCCGCGGCGACGAGGTCCATGTCGGTGTAGATGCGCATCAGGTGACGTCCGCGGTCGGTGACCGTGTCGCCCTCGAGGTAGTCCAGCTGCGTGAGCACCGTGCACACCCGGTCGAAGGTGCGCGCCACGGTGTTGGTGCGCTGCTCGACCCGGCGCTTGAGCGTCTCGGCGTCGCGCTCCAGCTTGAACCACCGCTCCGCCCAGCGCGCGTGGTCCTCGCGGTCGGGGCACGCGTGGCACGGGTGCTGCTTGAGCTGGTTGCGCAGCGCGGTGATCTCGCGCTCGGCCCCGTCGTCGACCGGTGAGCCCCGCCGCTCCCGACGCGCCCGGAACGGCGGCGCCAGGTCGTGGGTGCGCGTGCGCAGCGCCGAGGCCAGGTCGCGGCGCATCTGGGGGTTGCGGCCGTTGAACGACTTGGGCACCTTCAGCCGCGCCACCGACTCCACCGGCTCGGGGAAGTCGGTCATCGCCAGCCGCCGGGCCTGCCGGTCGGCGGTCACGACGTAGGGACGCGGGTCGCCGTCGCCGGCCGCCCCGTTGTCGATGACGACGGCGTAGCCGGAGAACTTGCCCGCCGGCACCGAGATGACGTCGCCCGGTCGGAGCCTCGCCAGGGAGGCGGCCGCCTCGTCACGGCGGTCGGTGCGGCGGGTGCGGGCCGCGA
The DNA here is from genome assembly GCF_902805925.1 of uncultured Nocardioides sp. Lineage (GTDB taxonomy): Bacteria > Actinomycetota > Actinomycetes > Propionibacteriales > Nocardioidaceae > Nocardioides. The sequence continues at coordinate 3,827 of NZ_CADCUP010000203.1, read as the reverse complement.
GCTTCTCGGCGTCGGAGACGCGGCGGCGCAGCCCGGCGTACTCCATGAAGTCGCCGAGGTGACAGGTCGCGGCCTCCCGGTAGCCGTCGAGGGCGTCCTCGGCCTTGCGCAGCTGACGCGCCAGCCCCACGACGGCCTTGTCGGCCTGGAACTGCGCGAACGACTGCTCGAGGGTCTCGCGGGCCCGCTCCCGCCCGAACTGGTGCACCAGGTTGACCGCCATGTTGTACGACGGCCGGAACGAGGAGCGCAGCGGATAGGTGCGGGTGGAGGCGAGACCGGCCACCTCGCGCGGGTTCATCCCCGGCTGCCACAGCACCACGCCGTGGCCCTCGACGTCGAGCCCCCGCCGCCCGGCACGGCCGGTGAGCTGGGTGTACTCCCCCGGCGTGATGTCGGCGTGCGTCTCGCCGTTCCACTTCGACAGCTTCTCGATGACGACCGTGCGCGCCGGCATGTTGATGCCCAGGGCGAGGGTCTCGGTGGCGAAGACGACCTTGCACAGGCCGCGGACGTAGAGCTCCTCGACGATCTGCTTGAACGTCGGCAGCATGCCGGCGTGGTGCGCGGCGACGCCGCGGGTGAGGGCGTCGAGGAACTCGTGGTAGCCCAGCACGTTGAGGTCGTCGGTGTCGAGGTGGCTGCACCGCTCCTGCACGTAGTCGAAGATCGTGTCGCGCTCCTCGATGGACGTCAGCCGCACGTTGGCGTTGAGGCACTGCGTCACCGCGGCGTCGCAGCCGACCCGGCTGAAGATGAACACGATCGCCGGCAGCAGCCGCTCGCGCTCGAGCCGCTCGATGACCTCGACGCGGCTCGGGATCCAGACCCGCCGGCCGTTCCCGACCTGCTTGGGCCCGCCCTTCTGCCGCTTGTCGCGGGGGTTGCGGCGGTCGCGCATCCGGGTGCTGGCCCAGTCGTCGCGGGCGATCTTCATCAGCTCGTTGTTGACCGGGGCGCCCTCCTTGACGAACCCGGCGGAGGCGTCGACGTCGGAGGAGGCGAAGAGGTCGAGCAGGCGGCGTCCCACCATGACGTGCTGGAACAGCGGCACCGGCCGCTTCTCCTCCACGATCGTGGTGGTGTCACCGCGCACGGTCTCGAGCCACTCGCCGAACTCCTCGGCGTTGGACACCGTCGCCGAGAGCGACACGACGCTCACCGACTCCGGCAGGTGGATGATGACCTCCTCCCAGACGGCACCGCGCATCCGGTCGGCGAGGTAGTGCACCTCGTCCATCACCACGAAGCCGAGCCCCAGCAGCGTCTGCGAGCCCGCATACAGCATGTTGCGCAGCACCTCGGTGGTCATCACGACGACCGGCGCCTCGCCGTTGACGGTGTTGTCGCCGGTGAGCAGCCCCACCTGGTCGGCGCCGTACCGCGCCACCAGGTCGTTGTACTTCTGGTTCGACAGCGCCTTGATCGGCGTCGTGTAGAAGCACTTGCGGCCCGTGGCCAGGGCCAGGTGCACGGCGAACTCGCCGACCACCGTCTTGCCCGACCCCGTCGGCGCGGCCACGAGCACGCCGCGGCCCTCCTCGATCTCGCGGCACGCCCGCACCTGGAAGTCGTCGAGGGGGAAGGCGTACTGGCCGGAGAAGTCGCTGAGCACCGGGTGCCTGCGGTCACGTCGGAAGGCGGCGTACCGCTCGGCCGGGCTCAGCTCGTCGTCGTCTCGCACACTCATGGCAACACCTTCGACGCCCCGGGGGCGCTCTCGATCGTCACGGGCAGGGCGCCGGAGCGCTCACCGTCGGCGTACGCCACCATGCCGGGCGCCGCGACCCCGACTCTACGGACCCGGTGGTGCTCGGCTCGGCCCCTCCCCTCGATCGCCACGACGTGGAGGTACCCGTCATCGGGCGCGGCAGGCGCGGGGAGCGCTGGGCTCAGCCCTCGGAGCCTGCCCGCCGGGGCCCCCGCTCCCCGATGCGCAGGTGCGCGGCGTACCGCTCGGGTGCCGCCCCGACGGCCTTCGCGAGCCGGCTCACCGCGTCCAGCACCAGGTCGGCGCCGAACACGGTGCCGGGCACGGCCAGCACCAGGCGGTCGCCGTACTCCCCCAGCAGGACCTGTCCGTGCTGCCACGCCTGGTGAGCGGCCGCCCGGCTGGTGTCGCAGGTGACGGGCGCGGGGTAGGCCCGGTCGACGGCCAGCAGGTCGCAGACCAGGGCGCGGTCCGTGCCCGGGGAGGTCAGCTCGCCGCGCACGTGATGGCCCGTGCGGAGCCCGAAGTCGGCCGACCAGGTGACCTGGTCGGTGCCGAGCCAGTCGGGCAGGTCGAAGGGGTCGACGGTGAGGATCGGCTGCGGCTGCACCGCCTCAGCCTCTCAGATCGGCGAGACCTCGTCGTCGTCCCACTGCTCGGTGCTGCGCTCCTGCCGGCCGCGGACGCGGTCGATCGTGCGGGCCACGATCTCGGCGATCACGAACAGCACCAGCATCGGGACGGCCAGCGAGAGCATCGAGAACGGGTCGGTCGACGGCGTGGCCACGGCGGCGAAGATGAAGGTGCCGATGACGATCCACGGCCGGTAGCGGCCGATCGCCTTGCCGGAGACCACGCCGGCGAGGTTGAGCATGATGACGAAGAGCGGGATCTCGAAGGCGATGCCGAAGACCAGCAGCATCCGGGTCAGGAACGAGAAGTACTCGCCGAACTCGACCAGGTTCTCCAGCCCGCTCGGCGTGAAGCCGATGAGGACCTCCAGGCCGCGCGGCAGGACGTAGTAGCCCACGGCGACGCCCACGATGAACAGGGGCCCGGCGATCGCGACGAAGACGCGCGACCACTTCTTCTCCTCCGCCCGCAGGCCCGGCACGATGAAGCCCCAGATCTGGGAGAGCCAGTAGGGGCTGGAGAGGACGATCGCCGCGACGCCGCACAGCTTGAGCTGCAGCAGGAGCGGCCCCGTCGCGCCCTTCACGTACGCCTGCGTCTGGACGTCCGCCCCGAGCGCCTGGCGGGCGTCGTTGTAGGGCTTGAGCACCAGGTCGAGCAGCGAGGAGCCGGTGAGGGGCAGGGCGTTGTCGTAGAAGGGCAGTGCCGCGGCGAAGATGAGCAGCAGCAGCACCGCCGACCGGAGGAGCCGGGCGCGCAGCTCACGGAAGTGGTCGGTGAGGGCCATCCGGCCGTCGGCGCCGATGGGGTGGGCGGGGCGTCCGCTGAACAGGCCGAAGAGACCGCGGATTCTCACGGGTGCGGTGGCGTCGCTTGTCGTCAGGCGGTGGTGTCGCCGCGGTGCTCGCGGGCGATGCGCTCACTCTCGGCCTGGCGGGCGTCGACCTCGCGGGCCTCGAGCTCGCGCTGCTCCAGCGTCTTGGTGTCGTCGTCGTCATCGTCGCCGAGACCCTTGGTCTCGGCCTTGAAGATGCGCAGGGCACGACCGCTGCCGCGGGCGAGCTCGGGGAGCTTGGAGGCACCGAACATCAGGACCAGCACGGCCAGGATGATCAGCAGCTCGGTCGGTCCGAGACCGGCGATGAACGCGTACATGGTGTGGTGCTCGGGTCAGTCTACGCCGTGCTGCTGGTAGAGCCTGAGGGCACGCTGTGCAGTGGAGATGACCTCGTCGCCCAGGCGGGCCGGCGAGACCACCCGGGCGTGGGGCGCCAGCCTGAGCAGTAGACGCTCCAACCAACGTTCGTCGGCGACGAGGATCTGGATTTCAGATGAACCTCCGGCGAGCGGTCGGACCGACTCCACCGGGTAGTACTCCGGGACCCACTGGGCCGGCGGGTCGAGCTCCACGGTGACCAGCACGGAGGACTCCGCGCCGCGGAAGAACCCGTCCGTGACGTCCTTGGGCTCCTCCTCGTGCTCC
>NZ_CADCUP010000202.1 GCF_902805925.1 uncultured Nocardioides sp. | reverse complement strand
CGCTCGGCGCTCTCCACCACGGCCGTGCCCGTGGGCGGCCCCGGCGCGGGGCTGCGCCAGGGCGCCGGCCGCAGCGCCGCCCCCAGGGCCACCCGCCCGGGCCTCGCGTTCCCCCTCGGCGACTCGGCGTTCCGCGCCTACCTCGACGGCGACCTGTCCGGCGAGGACCTCAACATCCCGTCGGTATTGCTGCGTGGCGACCGCACGGTGCGCCGCAGGGTCACCAACGTGGGCGGCCGGCCGACGTACTTCTCCTCGCGGGCGATCGGCTTCGACACCCACACGGTGATCGTGCGTCCGGCGGCGCTGACGCTGCGCCCGGGAGAGTCGGCGACCTTCCAGGTCAGGGTGGACGGGCCGGCGGCTCCGCACCGCCTCGATGCCGGACAGGTCGTGTGGACCAGCGCCCGCGGCGCGACGGTGCGCATGCCGGTCGTGCTGGCCCGCTGATCCCTCGGCAGGCGGCGCGCGTCAGGCCTCGCGACTGACCGTCATCTCTCGGTCCCCGAAACGCACGGTGTCGCCGTCCAGGACCGTGGCGGGCTTGCCGGCGGTCAGCTCGCGGGCCACCCCCCTGCGCAGCAGCACCGAGCCGTTGGTCGAGCCGCGGTCCATCACGACCAGCGCGCCGTCGGGCGCCGGGCCGAACTGCGCGTGGGTCTTCGACAGCGACATGTCGGTGGACGACAGGGGCACGACGTGGTGCACGGGCTCGCCGCCGCGCGGCTCCGGGCGGCGCCCGACCAGCGCCGGCCCCTCGACCACGAACGTCTCGCCGTCGTCGAAGGTGACCCGCCACCGTGGTGGCGCCGCCGCCACCCGGCGGTCGGGCACCGGCCCGGGCTGGAGGCGGTGGGCACCTCGGACGACGGTCCGGCCGTCGTCGTGGACCGGCGCCGGCTGGGCGGCCGCCGGAGGCCGGGTCCACGGCGGCGGCTGGTGGGGGGTAGGCGGCCCGATGCGGGGGTCGACCGCTCGGGACGCGGGCGTCGGGGTCGGCGCGGGAGTGGGGGTGGGTGTGCCGGTCGGTGGTGACGCCGTCGCCGCCGGGACGAGCCGCATCGCGGTGAGGTTGACGACGTGCCGGGGCGCCACCTCGACCGTCGTGGGCTCAAGCACGGGCCGCACGTCGACCACGATCGCGTGGGACACGTGGTCGTGCCAGCCGCGACGGCGGTGCCCGGCCTCCGCCACCGCGGTCCAGGCGAGGGTGACGAGCCCGAGGCCGAAGGTCGGCAGCGAGGAGAGCCCGAGCACCACCGAGCGCAGCAGCGCGCGGCCGAAGCCGATCGGCGTGCCGGTGCCGTGGTGCACCACCCGCAGGCCCACCAGGCTCTTGCCGGGCGAGGACCCGGCGAGGCCCAGGAACGCCGAGGACACCAGCGTCACCAGCACCACCACACCGAGCACGACGCCGGCGCCGACCCAGAAGCCGCTGTCGGCGAGGAGGTGCCAGACCACGACGGCGCAGGCGGCGTACAGGCCCCAGACGATCAGCCGGTCGACCACGAAGGCGTAGAAGCGGCGCTCGAGCCCGGCGACGGGCAACGTCGGCGGGCCGGCACCGAGGGAGGGCTGGCTCATCTCGGGGACTCGGGGTCAGGGGTGGGTGACCTGGATGGTCACCCCGTCGCCGAGGTCGATGATCGCGCCCGGCATGAGCGAGACCGCGATGCCCGGCTGGAGCTCCTCGGGCGGCAGGCCGGGCTGCATGAGCATGGTGCCGTTGGTGGAGCCGAGGTCGGTCGCCACGGACATCCCGTGGTCGACCCCGGAGCCGGGGCGGACCTCCAGGTGCGTCGAGGAGATCTCGTGGTGCGGGCTGGGCACGGTGACCAGCTGCGGCTGGTCGCTGGAGGCGAAGCGGCGGGCCTCGGGCGCCCGGCCGACGAGGATCGCGCGGTCGACCTCGATGGTGTCGCCGCTGGAGAAGACCAGCCTCGCCACCGGCCGGGAGGTGACGCTGGGGGCGGGCGGCTGCCCCTCGATGCCCGGCGGCTCGGCGGGCAGGTGGCCCGAGACCCCGGCGGTCGTGTGGCCGTCGTGGTCGCTCTCCGCCGCCGGCGGGAGCCCGGCGACCGTCTCCTGCTCGTCCGGGGCGGCGGTCGCCACCGCGGGGTGCTCGCCGGTCCCGGCTGCCTCCGGCCCCTCCGCCTCGACCTCCACCGGCTCGGGCTCGGGCTCGGGCATCGACGTCGTCGGCTCGGGCACGGCGACGCTGGAGGCGGCCGCGGCGCCGACCACCGCCCCGCCGCCCCAGGTCACGCGGGACACCCGCACCAGGCCGGAGACCACCGACAGCTCGTCGCCGGCGGCGTCGGGCTCGACCTCGGCGGTCAGGCCGGTCACGCCGGCGACGGTGCGCTCGCCCCAGGTGGCGCCCGGCTCCGCCGTCACCTCCACGGCGCCGTCGGCGGTGTCACAGCTGACGCGGCCCCGGCCCCGTACGATCACCCGGGTGCCCTCGCCGGCGTCACCGGCGTCGCCGACCACCACGACGTCCGGCAGGCCGCGCAGGCCCGAGGCCAGGAGCACGTCGAGGACGTCGTCGAACGTGGCCCCGTCGTCGACCTGCTCCCAGACCGCCGCGACCCGGGCCTTCGCCGACGCGGGCAGCAGCACGGTGACGCCGGGGCCGATGGCGGCGTACCAGGAGCCGGGGAGGTACCTGCGCCGGCCGGCCTCGGTCTCGCGCACGGCGTTGCTCATGGCAGGGTCCCCAGCTTCGTCTCGAGACTCTCGCGCCGGCGCACGAGGTCGAACGACTCGTCGGTCGCCGAACCCACCACATCGACGACGACCGCCGTCGCGTTGTCGTGGCCCCCGGCCACCAGCGCCGCCTGCACGAGGCCGTCGGCCGCGTCGCGGGGGTCGGGGCTCCGGGCGAGGATGCTCGCCATGGTGGCGTCGTCGATCATCCCGGTCACGCCGTCGGTGCACAGCACGATGCGCTCGGCGGCGGCGAGGGGCAGCAGGAAGAAGTCGGGCTCGAGGGTCCCGAGGGCGGCGCCGAGCGCCCGGGTGATGACGTTGCGCTCGGGATGCTCGGCGGCCTCGGCCGCGGTGATCTCCCCGGCGTCGACGAGCTCCTGCACGACGGAGTGGTCCACGCTGACCTGGTCGAGCTCGCCCTCGACGACCCGGTAGATGCGGGAGTCGCCGAGGTTGGCCAGCAGCCACTTGGGGCCGTCGTCGTCCGCGACGAGCAGGGCGACCACCACGGTCGTGCCCGCGTGCACCCGGCGGCCGGTGCCGGACCGGGTGGTGGCGTACTCGCGGATGCGCACCTGGCAGCGGGCCAGCGTCGAGACCACGGCCTCGGCGCCCGCGCGGGAGTCGCGACCGTCCTGGGGGAGCCGTGCGAACTCCTCGACGACGATGCGGCTCGCGACGTCGCCGCCCTCGTGCCCTCCCATGCCGTCGGCTACCACGAAGAGCGGGGGCGCCACCAGGAAGGCGTCCTCGTTCGCCGTGCGCACGTGCCCGACCTCGCTGGAGGCGCCGTGGTGCAGGTCGACCGCCCTCATCGGCTCACCCCGTCCTCGTGTCGCTCGTCGCCCGGGCCGTGGCCGTGCGCCCGGACCGCACCTCCGGGTGGGAGGCTGACGAGTAGCGTAGGAGAGATGGCAGCAACCGAGCGGGGCACACCCCCACGCACCCTCGCCGACCAGCTGCGCGGCTGGCCCGACGAGCGGCTGGGCAACCTGCTGCGCGAACGTCCCGACCTGGCCACACCGGCTCCTCACGACTCGGCCCAGCTGGCATCGCGTGCCGCCACGCGCTCATCGGTCCTGCGCGCGCTCGACGGGCTGACCCGGCTGGAGCTTTCTGTGCTTGATGCCCAGGTGGTTGCATCTCAAACCACGTACGACGACCTGGTCTCGATGGTCAACGCCGACCCGGCCGCCGTGCGGCGGGCGGCCGAGCGGCTGGTGGACCTGGCCCTGTCGTGGGAGAGCCCCTCGGGCCTGCGGCCGCTCACCGGCGTCGCGGAGGTCCTGCGCGGCGGCCCGGCGGCGGGGGTGAGCGGGCTGCGGCCGGTCTCGGGCCACGGGCCGGGCACCGCCGCCCTCGGCTCGCGCATCGAGGCCCTCAGCAAGCCGGCCCGCGCCCTGCTGGAGCACCTCGCCGACCACGGGGGTGAGGGCACCACCGGGTCGGCCCGCCCGCCGGCCCGTCCCGAGGACGCCACGACGCCGGTCGAGGAGCTGCTCGCCCACGGCCTGCTGACCCCCCGCGGCCAGGGCGTCGTGCTGCTGCCCGGCGAGGTGGGGCTGGCCCTGCGCGGCGGTCGCACCACCACCGCGCCGGTCGACGACGTACCCGCGGTGCCGACGAGCGAGCGAGACCCCGCCCTGGTCGACCGGCTCGCCGCGGGCGCCGCCTTCGAGGCCGTACGCCGCGTGGCGCTGCTGCTCGACTCCTGGGGCCTGGCGCCGCCCGGCGTGCTGCGCGCGGGCGGGCTGTCCGTGCGCGACCTCAAGGCCGCCTCCGTCGAGCTGCACGTCACCCCGGCCGAGGCCGGGCTGCTGGTCGAGGTGGCGCACGAGGCGGGCCTGCTCGCGGAGTCGACCGACGCCGACGGCGAGGCGGTGTGGCTGCCCACCGACACCTACGACGCGTGGTCGGCCGGCGCTCCCGCCGCCCGGTGGGCGGCCCTGGCCCGTGCCTGGCTGGAGTCGCCCCGGACGGCCGGGCTCATCGGCACCCGCGACAGCGCCGGCAAGACCTGGAACGCCCTGGCTCCCGACCTGTCCAGCGTCTTCCAGGCCGAGGCCCGCCGGATGGCGCTCGCCGAGCTCGCCGCCCTGCCGCCCGGGGCCACCCTCGCGGCGGGCACCGGCTCACCGGGCGTGGTGGCGCGGGTGTCGTGGCTGCGGCCCCGCCGCCCGGCGTCGCGTGCCGACATGGTCGTCTGGTCGCTGGCCGAGGCGGGCGCCCTCGGGGTCACCGGCTACGACGGCATCTCCTCCGCCGGGCGCCGGCTCCTCGCGGGCGACCTCGACGCGGCCGCGGCGGCCCTGGCCCCGCTCCTCCCCGAGCCGGTCGACCACGTGCTCGTGCAGGCCGACCTGACCGCGGTCGCCCCCGGCCCCCTGGAGCCGGCGCTCTCGCGCACCCTGCACCTGCTGGCCGACGTCGAGTCCCGGGGCGGGGCGACGGTCTACCGCTTCCGCCCGGCGTCCGTGCGCCGCGCGTTCGACGCCGGCTGGTCGGCGGCGGAGGTCCACGAGTTCCTGGCGTCGGTCTCCCGCACACCGCTGCCCCAGCCGCTGACCTATCTCGTCGACGACGTGGCCCGCACGTTCGGCACGCTGCGGGTGGGGCACGCCGAGGCGTTCCTGCGCGCCGACGACGAGGGGACGCTCGCCGAGCTGCTGCACCACCCGAAGGCCGCCAGCCTCGGCCTGCGCCGCCTGGCACCGACCGTGCTGGTGAGCACCGTGCCGGTCGACGTGCTGCTGCCGCGGCTGCGCGAGGTCGGGGCGGCGCCGGTGGTGGAGGCGGCCGACGGCACCGTCCGGGTCGCTCGCCGCGACCTCCAGCGCGCACGCACCCCCCGCCACCGCCGCCCGCCCAGCCTCCGCGCCGCCAAGGAGTCCGCCACGGTCGCGGCCGTGGTCACCGCCGTCCGCGCGGGCGACCGGGCCACCTCGGCCCGGCCCCACCGGGCGGGCGGGCCCACGACGCCGTCCGACGCCCTGGCGGCGCTGCGGCTGGCCATCGAGGACCAGGTGACCGTGGTGATCGGGTACGTCGACAACCACGGCGCGTCCTCGGACCGGCTGGTCGACCCGGTGCGCGTGGAGGGCGGACAGCTGACCGCCCACGACCACCGCAGCGACGACACCCGCACCTTCGCCGTCCACCGCATCACGACGGTCCGGCCGGTGCCCAGCGCTCCGTAGACTGGAGGGATGGACTTCGTGAGGTACGCCGAGTCGGCCGCGGCGCTGCTCAACGCCGACGTCGACGACGTCGACGGCCTCCTCGCGCACCTCGCCGACCGCCAGTGGCTGCACGGGCAGACCGTCGAGCGCGACGTGACGGTGCTGCGCCGCTTCCAGCGCGAGCTGCGCCCGGTGTTCGACGCCTCCGACGAGGGCCGCACCTCCGACGTCGTCGCCGGCCTGAACGACCTCCTCGGCCGGCACCCCGTCACCCCGATGATCAGCGACCACGACCCCGCGAACCTGCACCTGCACGTCGCCAACCGGGCGGCATCGGTCTCCGACCTCCTCATCGGCGAGTCGCTGGTGGGCCTGGCCACGCTCGTGTGCGACCTCGGCCCGACCCGGCTGGGCGTCTGCAGCGCCTCCCCGTGCACCAACGTCTACGTCGACACCTCCCCCAACCAGTCGCGCCGCTACTGCTCCGACCGCTGCTCCTCCCGAGCCAACGTCGCGGCCTACCGCGCCCGCCAGAAAGCCGCTGCCTCAGCCTGATGACCGCCACCGACGGCCCCCTGATCGTCCAGTCCGACAAGACCCTGCTCCTCGAGATCGACCACGACCGCGCGCAGGACTGCCGCAAGGCCATCGCGCCCTTCGCCGAGCTCGAGCGCTCGCCCGAGCACGTCCACACCTACCGCCTCACCCCGCTCGGGCTGTGGAACGCCCGTGCCGCGGGCCACGACGCCGAGCAGGTCGTCGACACGCTGCTCTCCTACTCCCGCTATCCGGTGCCGCACGCGCTGCTCGTCGACATCGCCGAGACCATGGCCCGCTACGGGCGGCTGCGGCTCGAGAAGCACCCCGTGCACGGGCTCGTGCTGGTCTCGACCGACCGGCCGGTGCTCGAGGAGGTGCTGCGGGCCAAGCGCATCCAGGGGATGCTCGGCGCCCGCATCGGCGGCGCCGACGGGGACACCGTGCTCGTGCACGCCAGCGAGCGCGGCAACCTCAAGCAGGCGCTGCTCAAGCTGGGCTGGCCCGCGGAGGACTTCGCGGGGTACGTCGACGGGGAGGCGCACCCGATCGAGCTCGACCAGAGCGCGTGGCACCTGCGCGACTACCAGCGCGACGCCGCCGACTCGTTCTGGCACGGCGGCTCGGGCGTCGTGGTGCTGCCGTGCGGCGCCGGCAAGACGCTGGTGGGCGCGGCCGCGATGGCCCACGCCGCCGCCACCACGCTGATCCTGGTCACCAACACCGTGAGCGCCCGGCAGTGGAAGGACGAGCTGATCAGGCGCACGTCGCTGACGGCCGAGGAGATCGGCGAGTACTCCGGCTCGGTCAAGGAGGTCCGGCCCGTCACCATCGCGACGTACCAGGTGATGACGACGCGGCGCAAGGGCGTCTACTCGCACCTCGAGCTCCTCGACGCCCGCGACTGGGGGCTGATCGTCTACGACGAGGTGCACCTGCTGCCGGCCCCGATCTTCCGGATGACCGCCGACCTCCAGGCCCGCCGCCGCATCGGCCTGACCGCCACCCTCGTGCGCGAGGACGGCCGCGAGGGCGACGTCTTCTCGCTGATCGGGCCCAAGCGGTACGACGCCCCGTGGAAGGACATCGAGGCGCAGGGCTGGATCGCGCCCGCCGACTGCGTCGAGGTCCGCGTCACCCTGCCCGAGGGCGAGCGGCTCGTGTATGCGACCGCCGAGCCGGAGGAGCGCTACCGCCTCGCCTCCTGCACCGGGCAGAAGCTCGACGTCCTGCGCCGGCTGGTCGACCAGCACGCCGACCAGCCGACGCTGGTGATCGGCCAGTACATCGACCAGCTCGACGAGATCGCCGAGGCGCTCGACGCCCCGGTCATCAAGGGCGACACCCCGGTCAAGGAGCGGCAGCGGCTCTTCGAAGCCTTCCGGTCCGGCGAGATCGGGCTGCTGGTGGTCAGCAAGGTCGCCAACTTCTCGGTCGACCTGCCGTCGGCCGAGGTCGCGATCCAGGTGAGCGGCTCGTTCGGCTCGCGGCAGGAGGAGGCGCAGCGCCTGGGCCGGCTGCTGCGGCCCAAGTCGGAGGGCAGGACCGCGCACTTCTACACCATCGTCTCCCGCGACACCGTGGACGCGGAGTTCGCCCAGAACCGGCAGCGCTTCCTGGCCGAGCAGGGCTACGCCTACCGCATCGTCGACGCCGACGACGTGGCGTCGGCCTGAGGGCTCGGCCGATTCCGGGTGCCCGGTGCGGTCGCCGCGGACACCATGGAGGTGGAGAGCCAGGACCCTGCGTCGCCGTACCTGAGCGCTGAGGCGCCCCCGGCCGACGTACGCTCGCGGGCATGACGCCCATGGGTCGCTGGAGCATCGTCGTCGCGGGCATCGCGGCGCTGCTGGCGGCCCCCTTCGCCCTGCGGGCGCTGCCCGTGGACGACGCCGGCACCGACGCGGCGGCCCTGCTGACCCAGGTGCAGGAGGCCGAGGACCACCCCTACTCCGGGTACGTCGAGTCGCAGGGCACCCTGCAGCTGCCGGTGACCGACGGCTTCACCGACGTGGGCGCGCTCCTCGGCGAGGAGACCCGGATGCGGGTGTGGTGGCGCGGCGAGGACCGGTGGCGGGTCGACAAGCTGCTCACCACCGGTGAGGTCGACCTCGTCCACGACGACCGCGGCACCACCCGGTGGCGCTATGCGCAGGACGACGTGCAGCGCAGCCCCGACCCCGACATCCGCCTCCCCCGCACCGCCGACCTGCTCCCGCCGTCGGTGGCCCGGATGCTGCTCGACGACGTCGACGCCGAGGACGTCGAGCGCATCGAGGCCCGGCGGGTGGCCGGCATCGACGCTCCCGGCCTGCGCCTCTCCCCCGCCTCCGAGCAGTCGAGCATCGAGCACGTCGACCTCTGGGCCGACCCCGACAGCGGGGTCCCGCTGCGGGTCGCGGTGGTCGGCAAGGGGGCGCGCACCGTGGCCTTCACCTCGGAGTTCCGCGAGTTCTCCGCCGCCACCCCCAGCGCCGGCTCGGTGGCCTTCCGGGCGCCGCCCGGCGCCGAGGTGTCCTTCGACGACGTGCTCGACATCGCCGACGCCGCCAACCAGTACGCGCCCCTCGTCCCGCCCGCCTCCCTCGCCGGCCTGGCGAAGGGGCCCCAGGCCGACGGGGCGGTCGGGGTGTACGGCGCCGGGATGACCCGGCTGCTCGCCGTCCCGCTGCGCGACCAGGACGCCGGCCCCCTGCGCGAGCAGCTGGCCCGAACTCCGGGGGTGCGCGAGGTGCGCCGCGGCACCGTCGTCGCGCTGGGCCCGCTCGGCGTCATGCTCACCGGCGGCGAGGGCGACGGCGGCTGGCTGCTGGCCGGCACGGTCACCGGCGACACCCTGGTGACGGCCGCCCGCGACGTGACGACCGGGACGCTGGTGCGCCGATGATCCGCACCCACGGGCTCACCAAGCGGTACGGCGGCATCCTGGCCGTCGACGACGTCGACCTCGACGTCCGGGAGGGCGACGTCTACGGCTTCCTCGGCGCCAACGGCTCCGGCAAGACCACCACGGTGCGGATGCTGCTCGGGCTGGTCCTGGCGACCTCCGGGACGGCCGAGGTGCTGGGCGAGGCGATGCCCCGGCACGCCGGCCGGGTCCTGCCCGAGGTGGGCGCCCTGGTCGAGTCGCCCGGCGCCTACCCCCGGTTGTCGGGCCGGGCCAACCTGCGGGTGCACGACGCACTGGGCCGCGGCCGCCGCTCGGGCCGTGCCGGCCGTGTCGACGACGTGCTCGACCGGGTGGGCCTCGGCGGCGTCGACGAACGCCCGGTCGCGTCGTACTCCCTGGGCATGCGGCAGCGCCTGGGCCTCGCGCACGCGCTGCTCGGCCACCCCCGCCTGCTGGTGCTCGACGAGCCCACCAACGGCCTGGACCCCCAGGGCATCCACGAGATCCGCGACCTCCTGCTCGAGCTGCACGCCGGCGGCACCACGATCTTCCTCTCCAGCCACCTGCTCGCCGAGATCGAGCAGCTGGCCACCCGCGTCGGCGTGCTCGACCGTGGGCGGCTGGTCATCGAGGACGACCTCGCGACGCTCACCAGGCCGACAGGGCGCACCTACCTGCGCACCCGCGACGTCGACCGGGCCCGCGCCCTGCTCGACGGGCAGGTCGAGCACGTGGGCGAGGACCACCTGCTGGTGCGCGTCGACGACGTCGCCGAGCTCAACGCGCTGCTCGTGCGCGACGGGGTGCGCGTGACCGAGCTGGCGCCCGAGCGGCGCACCCTCGAGGACGTCGTGCTGGCCGCCACGGTGGCGGGCTCCGACCGGATCGAGCGCGGATGATCGCGGTCGAGCTGCACCAGCTGCTGCGCAGCCGGCGCACCTGGGTGACGATCCTGATGATCGACAGCCTCCCCACCCTGGTGGCGGTGCTGCTCGGGGTGACCGAGGTGGGCCCGCGCCCGGGCACCGGACCGGCGTTCCTGTCGGCCGTGCTCACCGACGGCACCCTCTTCCCGCTGGCCGCCATCGCGATCGTGCTGCCGCTCTTCATGCCGATCGCGGTGTCCATCGTCGCCGGGGAGTCGATCGCCGGCGAGGCCCAGCAGGGCACCCTGCGCTACCTGCTGGTGCGGCCGGTCGCGCGCACCCGGCTGCTGGTCGCGAAGCTCGTGAGCGTGATGGTGTTCGTGCTGCTCACCCTCGCGGTGGTGGCCGCGACGGCGTACGTCACCGGCACCCTGCTCCTCGGCGACGCCCCGGTGGCGGCGACGACCACGGTCTCCGGCACCACGCTCACCCAGCAGGAGCTCATCCTCCGCACGCTGCTCGCCCTGGCCTACGCGATGCTGTCGATGTTCGGCGTCGCGTCCATCGCGCTGTGCCTCTCGACCTTCGTCGACGCGCCCCTCGGCGCCGCCCTCGGCACGCTGGCGGTTCTGGTGGCCTCCACGCTGCTGCTCACCCTGGACGCCGCCGACTCGATCGCGCCGTACCTCCTCACCCGCTACTGGCTGGCCTTCGTCGACCTGTTCCGCGACCCCATCCTGTGGCGCGACGTGGTGCGCGGGGCCCTGCTGCAGGTGGTGTACGTCGCGGTGTTCCTCGGCATCGCCTGGGCCAACTTCGCCACCAAGGACGTCAAGGACTGAGGCGCACCGCGGCCGGCCGACCCGGTCACGGTGTCGCGGTGCAGACCTCGATGCCGGGCACGGCCGGGTCGCCGGTGCCGAGCTGGGCGAGGGCGGCCGCCATCACCGCCGGGGTGCGGGGGAGGTCGCCGTGCGCCACCACGGCCCGGGGGCAGACCGACTGGATGGTGAACTCCAGCGCCCCGTCGAGCTCGGCGGAGGAGGGCGGCACGACCGTCTGGTCGTCCGTCGTCCAGATCGACACCCACAGCGGGCCCAGGGGCGTCTCGTCGCCGGCGTTGAGCGCGTTCAGCAGGTCGCTCCCGGGCGCGAGCTGGCGGCAGGCGACCGGGCAGCTGTCAGGCGCCAGGCTGCCGGCCAGCGCCGCCAGGTCCGTGCCGTGGTGGGGGGAGCCGAGGGTCACCACGCGCCGGGCCACCGACCCGCCGCCGTGGTCGCGCACCCACAGCCGCGCGGTGACTCCCCCGGCGGAGAAGCCGACGACGTCGACGGACCCGGCACCGGTGCGGTCCAGGGCGTCGTCGGCCGCCTCGTCCAGCACCTGCGCCTGCTCGTCGAGGTCGCCCCTGCCGTCTCCCGCCAGGCGGACGACGACCACGTCGCGCCCCGCGCGCTCCAGCGCCGCGGCCAGCACCTGCAGGGACCTCGTCGACCCGCCGTACCCCGGCACCAGCAGCACCGGTCCCTGTGTCGCCTGCGACACCGGCACCGTGGCGGTCTCCCGGCTCGTCCAGGCGACGACGCCCACCGCGACGGCGGCAGCCAGCACCAGGACGGCCAGCACCACGACGAAGCGGCGCCGGGCCGGCGGGAGGGTGTCGAGCACGCCCCCGATCCTTGCGCGCCGGGCCAAGGAGGGCGGACCCGGGACCGGTCAGGCGTTGGAGCCGAGCTGGACGTACATCGTGAAGCGGTCGGGGCGGTACGCCGAGCGGGACACCTCGACCGGTCGCTGGTCGACCAGGGCGCGACGGGCCACGCGCAGCACCGCGGATGCCTTGGGGACGTCGAGGAGGTCGGCCTCCTCGGCGGTCGCGAGGTCGGACGTCACGGAGTCCTCCGCCCAGGTGGGGCGCAGGCCCCGGGCCTCGAGGGCGGAGTAGAGGCTGGTGGGCATCCCGGACTGCAGGAAGCCGGGGAGCAGCACCTCGTTGAGGTAGGCGTCCTCGATGCAGATCAGCTGGCCGTTGCCGCGACGCAGCCGCTTCCAGTGGATCACCGCGTCACCGGGCGAGATGTCGAGCGCGCGGGCCACGCCGGGACCGGCCTGCTCGCGACGGGCCAGGAGGGTCTGCGACTCGGGCAGCAGCCCGCGCTGGCGCATGTCCTCGGTGTAGCCGGTCAGGGCCCCGACCCGGCGCCGGGGCCGGGCGACGAAGGTGCCGCGTCCGGGCATCCGCTCGAGCAGCCCCTCGACGACGAGGGCGTCCATCGCCTGGCGTACGGTCATCCGGGCGACGCCGAACTGGGCGACCAGCTCACGCTCGGAGGGCGCGGGGGTGCCGGGGTCGGCACCCTCGACCAGGAGCCGGACGTGCTCACGCACCTGAACGTGCTTCAGCGCACGCTGCACGATTCCGACTGCTTGGGTCATGGACAGATGATAGGCGGCCGCGGGCGGATCCGTACCGGTATTCGACGAGTCGATCGTGTCGGCCCGCCTCCCGGCCGCAGCCACTCAGTCGGTGGCGATCGCCGAGAGCACGTCGAGGCGTGCCGCGCGCCGTGCCGGCAGCACCGCGGCGAGCACGCCGACCACCACCGAGACGGCCAGGAACGCCCCGATCTGGTCCCACGGCACCGAGATCACCTCGAGGCCCTCGTCGCGCAGGGCGTACATCATCGCGATGCCGAAGAAGACGCCGAGCACGCTGCCGAGGACGGCGCCGAGGACCGCGATGACGACCGACTCGAACGTCACCATGCGCCGCAGCTGCGCCCGGCTCAGCCCGACCGCACGCAGCAGGCCGACCTCGCGGGTGCGCTCGATGATCGAGAGGGCGAGGGTGTTGACGATCCCCAGGACGGCGATGAAGAGAGCGAGCCCGAGCAGCGCGAAGATCATCAGCACCAGCTGGTCGATCGGGCCGCGCTGCTCCTCGGCGAACGCCGCCTGGTCCTTGACCGTCACGATGGGCAGGTCGGCGACGACCGCCTCGATGCGCTCCTGCAGCGCCGGGGACTGCTGCGCGACGTCGAGGACGAGCAGGTTGTCGCGGTCGGGGAAGCCTGCGTCCCGCAGCGTCGCCAACGTCGTCTGCACCGGGAAGCCCAGGATCGGGTTGTCGGCGAAGATGCCCACCACCGGGTAGGTCAGGTCCTCGTTGTTGAAGGTGACCTCCAGGTCGTCGCCCACGGCCAGGCCGAGCTCGTCGGCGTACTTGTCGGAGAGCAGGACCGTGCCGGTGGCCAGGTCGTCGAGGGAGCCGCCGACCATCTCCAGGCCCAGCGCGCCCTCGAACGACGTGCGCTGGCTCGCTCCGACGCCCTGCGGGTCGCCGTCCACGTCCGCGAACGCCCACCGCTGGCGTGCGACGGTCCCGACGCCCTCCAGGGCACCCATCTGGTCGCCGATCCGCGACGAGAACGACTGGCCCATCAGGTTGCTCACGACGTAGTCGCCCCGGAAGTTCTCCTCGATCGTCTGGTCGACCGACGCCTTCGCGGAGTCGCCGACGATGGCCATGGTCGCCGCCAGGGCCAGTCCGATCATCAGGGCCGATGCCGTGGCCGTCGTACGCCGCGGGTTGCGCAGCGAGTTCTGGCCCGCGAGGTTGCCGACGGCGCCGAAGACGCGGGCCAGCAGCCGCTGGGAGAGGCGCAGGAACGGCCGGCTCAGCACCGGGCTGGCCGAGGCGACGCCCAGCAGCACCGCCAGCACGCCGGCGCCGACGAACCACCCGCCGCGGTCCACGGAGGTGAAGAGACCGGTGGCCAGGGCGCCGCACCCGGCGGCGACGAGCACCAGGCCGCCGACGAAGCGCCGGTGCATCGAGGTCTCCGGCATGGAGATGTCGTCGCGCAGCGCCTGCACCGGCGCGATCCGGGCGCTGCGCCGCGCCGGCAGGTAGGCCGCCGCCATCGTGACCACGATCCCGATGGCGTACGACGCGACGAAGGTGCGCGGCGCGAAGACCAGGGGCTGCTCGCTGAGGTCGAGGCCGAAGCGCCCGAAGACGAGCCGGATCAGCATCGCGAGCAGCACGCCGAGGCCCAGCCCGATCGTGGAGCCGAGCACGCCGAGCACCAGCGACTCCAGCATCACCGAGCGCGTCACCTGGCGTCGTGAGGCGCCCAGGGCCCGCAGGAGCGCGAGCTCGCGGCTGCGCTGGGCGACCAGGATCGAGAAGGTGTTGACGATGAGGAAGGCGCCGACCACGAGGGAGATGCCGGCGAAGATGAGCAGGAACGTCGTCAGGAACGTGATCGCCTCCAGCAGCTGGCTGGCGTTCTCGTCCGCCACGTCGTCGCCGGTGACGGCCTCCACGCCCTCGGGCAGCCGCTGTGCCACCGCGTCGCGGAGCTCCTCCTGGGAGACCCCGTCCTCGGCGGTCACCCACAGGTCGGTGTAGACGTCGCGGCCGCCGGTGAAGAGCTGCTGCGTGGTGGGGGTGTCGAAGGCGACGTACGTCGCGCCGTTGAGCGAGCCGCCCTGGGCGAAGTCGGCGAGGCCCACGAGCACGGGGTTCAGCACCGCCTGGTCGCCCGTGGTGACGATGCGCACCCGGTCGCCGCGCGAGTAGCCGGCACGCTCCGCCGTCGAGACGTCCAGGACCACCTGGTCGCGGCCCTCGGGCTCGGCGCCGATGACGATGCTGAGGCCCTCGAGCCCGTGGCCGGCCGGGGCGTCGGACCAGTTGCCGGCGATCCCGGGCGGCCCCTGACCGCCCACCACCTTGTTCTCGCCGTCGACGACGAAGACGCCGAGCTCGGTGACGTTGCCGTCGACGCGCGCGGCTCCCTCGACCGGGCGCAGCTCCTCGACGACCGACGCGGGCACCGTGCGCGTGGACGGCCCGTTGCGGAGGTCGCCCGCGCCCTCGGGGCGCACCACCACGTCGCCGACCGTCGAGGCGAAGAGCGCGGTGAAGCTGCGGCTCAGGGTGTCGCTGAAGACCAGCGACCCGGCGACGAAGGCCACGCCGAGCACGATGGCGAAGGTGCTGAGCAGCAGGCGGACCTTGCGGCCCATCAGGCTCTTCAGGGCGGCGCGCAGCATCAGCGGGCCACCGGGG
Organism: uncultured Nocardioides sp.; assembly: GCF_902805925.1. Taxonomy (GTDB): domain Bacteria; phylum Actinomycetota; class Actinomycetes; order Propionibacteriales; family Nocardioidaceae; genus Nocardioides. The sequence continues at coordinate 1,782 of NZ_CADCUP010000202.1, read as the reverse complement.
CGCTCATGGTCGCCATCACCTCGAGCACCGACTCGCGGTCGGGGTCGCGCACCTCGTGCACGACGCGACCGTCGGCGAGGAACACCACCCGGTCGGTGTACGCCGCGGCGACGGGGTCGTGGGTCACCATCACGATCGTCTGGGCGTGCCCGTCGACGCTGCTGCGCAGGAGGTCGAGCACCTCGCCGCCGGAGCGGGAGTCGAGGTTGCCGGTCGGCTCGTCGGCGAAGACGATGCGCGGCCGGCTGACCAGGGCGCGGGCGATCGCGACCCGCTGCTGCTGGCCGCCCGACAGCTCGTTGGGCTTGTGGTCGAGCCGGTCGCCGAGCCCGACGGTCGCGATGACGGACTCGAACCAGCCGGCGTCCGGCCGGCGCCGCGCGATGGCGAGGGGCAGCACGATGTTCTCCCGCGCGGTCAGCGTGGGCACCAGGTTGAACGACTGGAAGACGAACCCGATCTCGTCACGACGCAGCCGGGTCAGCGCCTTGTCCTTGAGCCGCGTCAGCTCCTGGTCCCCGATGTAGACCTCCCCCGAGGTGCCGGTGTCGAGCGCGGCGCAGCAGTGCATCAGCGTGGACTTGCCCGACCCGCTGGGGCCCATGATGGCGGTGAACTCCCCCGCCGCGAGGTCGAGGCTGACGTCGTCGAGCGCGGTGACCAGGGCCTGACCCGAGCCGTAGGTCTTGGTCAGGTGGCGCACACGGGCGGCGGGCACGGCCCCCGGCCGGCCGTGCTTCTGCTCGGTCATGGCGCAAGCCTCCCGTGTCGCACCAAGCAGGCGCCATCGGGATCCTCCCCGAGCGGCCGTCAGGGGCGTCGGGAGGCGAGCACGCAGAGCTCGTTGCCCTCCGGGTCCGTGAGCGTGACCCAGCCGACCTCGCCCTGGCCGACGTGGGCGTGCCGGGCGCCGAGGTCGAGCAGGCGACGCACCTCGTCGTCCTGGTCGCGGTCGGTCGGGCTGACGTCGAGGTGCAGCCTGTTCTTGACCGTCTTGTGCTCCGGCACCTGGGCGAAGGTCAGCACGGGCGGCACCGGCCCGGTGCGGTCCTCCCCGGCAAGCGGACCGATGGTCACAGTCCCGTCGTCGCGGTCGAGGACCTCGTAGTCGAGGACCGCACACCAGAACCGGGCGAGCGCCGGGGCGTCGGCGCAGTCGATCGCGACCTCGGTGAGCCTGCTGGCCATGGGTGGGGGACCTCCCTGTGCACGAGCCCTTGCCATCGAACACGCGTTCGATATCATCAGACGATGGACTTCCAGGGCACCCTCTTCGACGAGTCGCCGGCGGCCGACCTGGCGGGGCTGCCTCGGCTGGCACCGCGGCGCACGCTACTCACGCGCGGCGCCTGGGTCGACGTCCAGAGCAACTGGCTCCCCGGGGCCGACGCCGTCTTCACCACCCTCGTGCATGACGTGCCGTGGCGGGCCGAGCGGCGCGAGATGTACGACCGGGTCGTCGACGTGCCGCGCCTGGTGCACACCTACGGCGTCGGCGAGGTGCTCCCGCACCCGCTGCTCACCGAGGCGCGCGAGGCGCTGTCGGAGCACTACCGCCCCGAGCTCGGCGAGCGGTTCGTGACCGCCGGGTGCTGCTACTACCGCGACGGCCGCGACTCGGTGGCCTGGCACGGCGACCGGATCGGCCGCGGCAGGGTCCACGACACCATGGTCGCCATCGTCTCGGTGGGCGACCCGCGCCGGCTGATGCTGCGACCGCGAGGCGGCGGGGAGTCGATCTCGGTGACGATGGGCCACGGCGACCTCCTCGTGATGGGCGGG
>NZ_CADCUP010000201.1 GCF_902805925.1 uncultured Nocardioides sp. | reverse complement strand
GTGGCGGTCGAAGTCGGCGTACGAGCCGTTCATCCTGATGTGGCTGCCGATCGTGCCGTGGTGGCCGAGACCGGACCCGTCCCTCGCCACCGTCGATCCGGCTGGTTCGTTGAGCTGGAGGTCGAGGGTCACGGCGGAGCTGGAAGCGGCGTTGCTCTGTGCCATCCCGGCGACGGGGGCCGCCAGGGCAAGGGATGCCGCCAGGGTCAGGCCGATGGTCTTGTGTGTGAGTCGCACGTCTCCCTCTCAGGGATCTGGAGTCCTGGGTCTGGCCTCGCAGGGCCACGTGGACCATTGTGCGTGGTCTAGACCTGTTGCGGCGAGCCGTCGCCAGCATTACCCCAAAATTCGGGGTGGCGCTCCGACCACGACACCTCGCGGGCGGTGGAGTCGTCCAGCCGGGTGGCCTGCTCGTGCTCGGTGACGAGGCGCTCGGCGCGAACGGGCTGGTCTGTAGGCCGGGTTCTGTACGACGCCCGGGGGCGCCGTGGCGACCATCCATCTACGACGACCGTTGCCGGCCGCCTCCAGCGATCTACCCGTGTGCTCGGGCGGGCAGCCCTCGGACGCACACGCGTCCCCGCCGTGGCGGGGACTTCTTGATCTTGCTCCAGGTGGGGTTTGCCGAGCCGTCCCGGTCGCCCGGGACGCTGGTGGTCTCTTGCACCGCCGTTTCACCCTTGCCGCTCCCGGAGGAGCGGCGGTCTGTTCTCTGTGGCACTGTCCCGCGGGTCGCCCCGGGTGGGTGTTACCCACCACCTCGCCCTGTGGAGCCCGGACCTTCCTCGGTCTCCCCGTGGGGAGAACGCGGTCGCCCGACCAGCCCGTTCGCGGTGCCGATGCTAGCGGTTCATCGCCGCGGACCGTTGACCTGTCGGCGTACGGGTGGTGGGGTGGCCCTTCGCCGTGCCCGCTCACCCGCGGTCGGACGGCTCGGGAGTCCCACACAAAGGAGAGCAGTACGTTGACCCATGCCCGCAACCACGCGCTGACCGGCCTCGTCGCCACCGCGGCCCTCGCCGTCGTCGCCACCCTGGGCGGTGGCGCCGGTGCCGCCCCGGCCGCCGACGTCCCCTCCACCCCGGTGCCCATCGCCACCCCCGACGGCGTGATCAGCGCCTACGTCGTCAACGCCAAGCACGCCAACCGGGGCCAGGTGCAGCTCGCCGCGCGCGCCGTCGAGCGCGCCGGCGGCGAGGTCGTGCAGGCCTGGCCGCAGATCGGCGTGGTCGTCGCCCACGCCACCACCGCGTCCTTCCGCGCCGACGTACGCCGCCTCGGCGGCAACGCCGTCGAGTCGGTCGGCGCCACCCGCACCGTGCCGGTCACAGAGGGCACGCCCGAGGAGGTCGACGCCCCCTGGAGCGCCAAGCAGGGCAGGGCCGATCGCTCCGCGCGCCAGGACGTCGAGAAGCGCGAGTTCCGAAGCGCCACCGCGGCCGACGTCGCGCCCGACCCGCGCGAGGCCGAGCAGTGGGACATGCGGATGATCAAGGCCGACCAGGCCCACCAGGTCACCGACGGGTCGCGCGACGTCGTCGTCGGCATCCTCGACAGCGGCATCGACGCCGACCACCCCGACCTGGCGCCGAACATCGACGTCGAGGACTCCGTCAACTGCAGCGACGCAGGGCGCCCCGACACCTCGGCCACCGGCTGGCAGCCCACCACCAGTGACCACGGCACCCACGTCGCCGGCACCGTCGCCGCCGCGCGCAACGGAACCGGCATCGTCGGAGTCGCCCCGGGCGTGCGGATGGCATCGGTCAAGGTGGTCAACGACGCCGGGTTCATCTACCCCGAGTACGCCGTCTGCGGGTTCGTGTGGGCCGGCATGCAGGGCATGGACGTCACCAACAACAGCTACTACGTCGACCCGTTCATGTACTACTGCTCCGACCAGGCCGACCAGGCCGCCGCGAAGGAGGCCGTGGACCGGGCCGTGCAGTGGTCCACGAGGCAGGGCACCGTGCACGCGGCGGCCGCGGGCAACGCCGCGACCGACCTGTCGAACAACACCACCGACACCACCAGCCCCGACGACAGCACGCCGATCACCCGCACGATCAACGACGACTGCGAGGACATCCCGACCGAGCTCGACGGCGTGGTCACCGTGTCGTCGTTCGCCCGGCTGAGCACGACCAGCACGGAGAGCTGGCTCTCCTCGTTCTCCAACCGCGGCCTGGGCAAGATCGACGTCGGCGCCCCGGGATCAGCGATCCTCTCCACCGTCGTCAAGGACAACGGGTACGCCGCCTACAGCGGCACCTCGATGGCGTCCCCGCACGTGGCGGGCGTCCTGGCGCTGATGAAGTCGGCGCACCCCGAGCTCACGCCCGCCGAGATGGTCGACCGGCTGCGCGAGCAGGCCGACGACAAGCCGTGCGCAGCGGCGCAGCCCAATCGGCAGGGCCAGACGGGCCCGGCCTGCGTCGGGTCGGTCGATGACAACAGCTACGCCGGTGAGGGCATGGTCGACGCCCTCGACGCGGTGAGCTGACCGCACCACCCGCACCCGACGAGGGGCACCTGGCGAGCGACGGGTGCCCCTCGTCGTACGTCGGCCCCGCTCAGGCGGTCAGCACCTCGGCCCCGGTCGCAGTCACCAGCAGCGTGTGCTCGAACTGGGCGCTGCGGCGCAGGTCCTTGGTGACCACCGTCCAGTCGTCGTCCCACATGGTCCACTCGTGGGTGCCGAGGTTGAGCATCGGCTCGATGGTGAAGGTCATGCCGACCTCGATGACGTCGTCGTACTGGTCGGTGTCGAAGTGGGGGACCACCAGGCCCGAGTGGAACGCCGTGCCGATGCCGTGCCCGGTGAAGTCGCGCACCACGCCGTAGCCGAAGCGGCGGGCGTAGGACTCGATGACCCGCCCGATGACGTTGAGGCGACGGCCCGGGCGGACCGCCCTGATGCCCCGGTCGAGCGCCTCGCGGGTGCGCTCGACGAGGAGCCGCGACTCCTCGTCGACGTCGCCGGCGAGGAACGTCGCGTTGGTGTCGCCGTGCACCCCCTCGAGGTAGGCGGTGATGTCGATGTTGACGATGTCGCCGTCCTGCACCACCCGGGAGTCGGGGATGCCGTGGCAGACGACCTCGTTGACGCTGCTGCACAGCGACTTGGGGAAGCCGCGGTAGCCCAGCGTGGAGGGGTAGGCGCCGTGGTCGCAGAGGAACTCGTGGCCGATGCGGTCCAGCTCGTCGGTGGTGACGCCCGGCACGATGGCCGCGCCCACGAGGTCGCGGGCCTGCGCGGCGAGCCGGCCGGCCGCCCGCATCCGCTCGATCGTCTCGGCGTCCTTGACCTCCGGACCGGTGTACCGCGCGGGCGCGGGCCGGTCCACGTACTCCGGCCGGGGGATGTGCGCGGGCACCGGACGGCGGGAGGAGATGACGGCAGGGGCTACAGCACTCACGGCCGCGAGTGTAGTTTCACCGACATGAGTGACTCGGACGCGCAGTACTGGTTCTGCCTCAAGCACCACACGGTCGAGGGCCCCGAGGGGTGCAGGAGCGCCGACCGCCTGGGGCCCTACACCACCGCCGAGGAGGCCTCCCGTGCGCTCGACCGGGTCGCCGAGCGCAACGAGCAGTGGGACAACGACCCGGCCTGGAGCGACGAGCAGCTGGAGGACTGAGCCCGGGACGCCGCGCGGGCGCTACTTCTTGCCCTTGCCCTTCTTGCCCTTGTCCTCGTCCTTGTCCTTCTTCTTGTTGCGGCCGGGGACCGGCAGCAGCTCGGCGCCGGCCTGCGCCTGCTGGATCGCCAGCGTCACCGCGCGCGTCACGGTCTTGGAGATCTCGTTGGTGAGGGCGTTCGAGCTGATCTGGGTGGCCACCCGGGCCGCGACGTCGGCGGCGACCTTCTCGGCCACGGCCTGAGCCATCCGGACCGTCGCCTCGGCCGTGGAGACCGCAGCGCTCAGCTGCCCCGCGGCCGTGCTCGGGGCCTCCGCACCGGCGGCGGGCGCCGGGGCGGCCGGGGGTGCGACGGTCGGGTTGGGTGCCGGGGTTGCCTGC
>NZ_CADCUP010000200.1 GCF_902805925.1 uncultured Nocardioides sp. | reverse complement strand
GGGGGCTCGGCCCCCCATCGGGGACCGGCGGAGGCGGCGGACGCCGCGGGAGCCACGGGCGGCTCGACCAGCGTCAGGGCCGGCTTGGCCTTCGCCGCCCGCTTGGTCGCCTCGGCGTGCCGGGCCTCGCGCATGGCCCGCAGGCCGTCCATCTTGCTCATCGTCGCCTCACCCCGGAGACCCTAGGGCCTGCCGCCGACAACCGGTGGAGGACCACCTCCACCAGCGCGCCGTCCGCCGCGGTCGCGGTCAGGTAGGTGCAGTGCGGCTGGCGCCGGCGGTCGGTGGGGGAGCCGGGGTTGAGCAGCCGCATGCCGCCGGGGGTGGTGGTGTCCCAGGGGATGTGGCTGTGCCCGAAGACGAGCACGTCGAGGCCCGGGTGCGCGGCGTCCATGCGCCGCTCCCGGCCGTCCCTGCCGCCGGTCTCGTGCACGACGCCGAGGCGCAGGCCGTCGAGCTCCACGCGCGCGACCTCGGGCAGCCGGCCGCGCAGGCCGGGGCCGTCGTTGTTGCCCCAGCACGCCACCAGGCGCCGGGAGCGCGCCTCGAAGGCGTCCAGCGTGGCCTCGTCGACCCAGTCGCCGGCGTGGACGACGACGTCGGCGGCCTCGATGGCCTCCCACAGCTCGGCGGGCAGGTCCTTCGCCCGCTTCGGCAGGTGGGTGTCGGCGGTCAGGACGAGGCGGGTCGCGGTGCTCACGCCCCGGCGGGCTGCGGTGCCGCCGGGCCGGCCCCGCGCAGGGCCGTGCGCGCGAGGGAGGCGAGCCGCGGGACGACGTTGCGCCGGTTCGTCGCCTCCAGCCACCCGTTGGGCAGCGAGAGGCGCAGCACCTTGTGCCAGGCGGACGCGACCTGCTGGGGCAGCGGCGCGGAGTGGTAGGTGAGGCCGTAGCGCTCGAACAGCTGCTCCACCTCGACGGCGATCTCGGCGTACCGGCTGCTCGGCAGGTCGGGGAAGAGGTGGTGCTCGATCTGGTGGGAGAGGTTGCCGGTCATCACGTGCATCAGCGGGCTGCCCGAGATGTCGGCCGAGCCGAGCATCTGCCGCAGGTACCACTCGCCGCGGGTCTCCTGCTCGTCGAGCGCGGACATCTCGAAGGTCTCGACACCCTCGGGGAAGTGCCCGCACATGATCACCGAGTGGCTCCACACGTTCCGCACGAAGTTGGCGGTGAGGTTGGCCGTCAGGGTGCTGCGCCAGCCGGGCCCCGCCAGCAGCGGGTGCACGACGTAGTCCTTGGTGACCTGCTTGCGCACCTTCGCCAGGGCCGTGCGCACGCGCTGGCGCAGCTCGGGGGTGAAGCCCTTCTTCTCGCGCAGGTGCTCGCCGAACTCGATGTCGTACATCGCGATGCCGTACTCGAAGATGCACGCGTTGACCAGGTTCCACAGCGGCTGGGCGAGGTGCCGCGGCTCCCACGGCTGGTCCTCGTCGACGCGCATGATGCCGTAGCCGAGGTCGTTGTCCTTGCCCAGGATGTTGGTGAAGCGGTGGTGGGTGTCGTTGTGGGCGTGCTTCCACTGCTCCGGCGGTGAGGCGTGGTCCCAGTCCCAGGTGGCCGAGTGGATCCTGGGGTCGCGCATCCAGTCCCACTGGCCGTGGAGCACGTTGTGGCCGATCTCCATGTTGTCCAGGCTCTTGGCCACCGCGAGCCCGAGCGTGCCCAGCACCCACGCGGGTCGCCAGCGCCCCGCCAGCAGCACGGTGCGGCTGCCGAGCTCCAGGCTGCGCTGGACGCGGATCACCCGGCGGATGTACGCCGCGTCGCGGGCGCCGCGACTGTCCAGGACCCGCTGACGGATCGCGTCGAGCTCCCGGCCCATGCGCTCCACGTCGTCGGAGGTCAGGTGCGCGACCTGGCTGTGTCGTTGCTTCTGCAGCACGGTCATGGGGAACACCTCGGCAGTTCTGTCCTCGGGACGTCCGGTACCCAGAGACGAGCATCACATGAAGCCCTGCCCGCGCCGGCGCGGGTGTCCGCGCCCGCGAGTGGGTACCCCGGCGGTGTCGTCCGCACCGGGGCGACCCACGACGACACGAGGAGCGGGCGATGGCACAGCAGGAGTCGGTCGAGGAGGTGTGGGAGGACTGGAAGGACGCGGTGAACATGACCGCGAAGGAGCTCGAGGAGTTCCTGGACACCGAGGAGTCCCAGTCGGTGGGCGACAAGGGCGACGGCGGGGGCGAGTCCACCGGGCACAGGTCGGGGAGGCGGATCGTGGAGATCCTGCGCAGCAAGAAGGCGGAGCTGGGCGACGACGACGCCGCGCACATGCGCAAGGTCGTCGGCTACGTGCACCGGCACCTGGCGCAGCGCCCCTCGGGCGACGTCACCGACTCTGCGTGGCGCTACTCGCTGATGAACTGGGGCCACGACCCGCAGAAGTAGGGCCGGAATAGAGACCCGCCCGTCCGGGCACCGGGGTAGGACGCGGGCCGCGCCGGCAGGGCGCGCCCCACTCCGGGCGCCGGCCACCGCGCCGGCCGGATGAGGAGATGCGCATGACCGGCACCGACCGCGCCGACGGCTTCGCCTCGGCACTCCAGCAGCTCGAGGGCGGCGACGAGGATGCGCTGCTGGCGCAGTTCGCCGACTCCGTCACGCTCTTCCGCCCCGAGGTCAAGCACCAGGAGGGCGAGAGCGACCCTCAGGCGTTCTGGAAGGCCTACCGCGACCAGTTCTCCGACATCAGCACGGAGTTCACCCACGTCGCCGAGGCGGGCGACATCGCCATGCTCGAGTGGGAGTCCACCGGCACGCTGACGACCGATCGGCCGATCAGCTACCGCGGCGTCTCGCTGCTGACGTTCGACGACGACGGCAAGGTGAGCCGGTTCGCGACGTACTACGACACGGCCGCCTTCACCAACCCCGACTGACCGGCGCGAGGAGGCCCCGCACCACGACGGCGTCGATCACGATGCCGAGGGCCAGCGTCGTGGCCAGCACCTTCACCTCGACCGCCGGCACGGTCGAGAGGGCGACGAAGGCGAGGAACAGGATCAGCGCGGCCGAGGTCACCAGCCGCCCGGTGTGGGCGATGCCGTCGACGACCGCCCGGTCGGTGTCGCCGTGCTCGTCGTAGGCCTCGCGCATCCGCGCCAGGATGAACACCTCGTAGTCCATCGAGAGCCCGAACAGGAAGGCGAAGGCGGCGATCGGCACCCACGTCGTGATGACCCCGGTGGCCGGCTGCCCGAAGAGCAGCTCGGAGCCGAGGCCCTCCTGCCACACCAGCACGGTGACGCCGTACGCCGCGGCGATGGAGACGACGTTGAGCGCCAGCGCCTTGACCGGCAGCCACACCGAGCGCAGCGCCCGGGCCAGCAGCAGGAAGGTGAGCACGACGACGGCCAGCACGACCCAGACCACGTCGTCGTAGACAGCGGTGACGAAGTCGGCGTCCTCGGCGGGACTGCCCCCGACCTCGACTGCGGGCCGGTCGGCGACCGCTGCACGGACCTCGGCCAGGGCGGTGCGCCCACCCTCGCTGGCGGGGTCGTCGGCCAGCCACACCTGCAGCAGGCCCTCGCCACCGCGCTCCCAGCCCGCGCCGTCCGGCTGCGCGACGGCGCCCACGCCGTCCACGGCCCGGAGGTCCTCGGCGAGCCCGTCGAGCGTGCCGGCCGGGGCGAGCACCTCCACGGGTCGCAGCGCCCCGCTCGGGACCCCGGCCCGGACCGCGCCGGTGGCGGCCGTCGAGGCCGGGGCCGACGACGCCAGCCCGGAGAGCTGCGGCGAGCCGAGGGTCAGCGTGAGCACCGGGGCGGCCAGTGCCAGCAGGGCGGCCGTGCACCCCACGATGGTGAGCCACCGGTGGGCGAGCACCCGTCGTGCCACGCCCTCCCAGAAGCGGCTGCGCGAGCGGGCCGGGCCGCGGCGGGGCCAGAGCAGCCGCGGGCCGACGGCGCTCAGCAGCGCGGGCACCAGGGTGAGCGAGGTCGCGACGCTGAAGAGCGGGATGAGCAGCCCGCCGAGGCCGATGCTGCGCAGGAACGGCAGCGGCACCAGCACCAGGGCGGCCAGCGACACCGCGACGGTCACGCCGCTGAAGAGCACCGACCGGCCGGCGGTGCGCATCGCCATGCGCACCGCGGCGTCGTTGTCGCGGCCCGCTGTCAGCTCCTCGCGCCACCGCGTGACGATGAGCAGCGAGTAGTCGATGGCCACGCCGAGGCCGATCAGGCCGACCAGGAACTGCACCACGAACGAGACGTCGGTCAGGGCGGTCAGGCCGAGCAGGGCCAGGAACGTCCCGAGGATCGAGACCGCCGCGACCAGCAGCGGCAGCCCGGCCAGCAGGGAGGCGAAGACGAGCGCGAGCACCACCAGCGCGCCCGCGCCGCCGAGCACCACCTCGACCAGCACGCTGCGATCGCCACCGCCGCCGCCCTCCGCGAGCAGCAGGAAGCCGGTGAGCGTCGCCCGGCCCGAACCGGCGCCGGCCTCCGAGACGATGGCCTCGATGCGGTCCTGGGAGGCGGCGTACGGCTCGGGCCCGGGGGTGACCGGTGGATAGACCAGCGCGACGGAGACCTCGTCGCCCTCGCCGGTGAGCGACCCGGCGCCCGGGTCGGCGGCCGTGACGACGCGGGTGCCCGGGACCTGCTGCTCGATCGCGCCGGCGACGTCGCCGGCACCCGACTCGGCGTCCGGTCCCTCGACCACGACCAGCAACGGGTCGTCCGCGCCGCCGCCGCCGAACTCGTCGGCGATGCGGGTGTTGGCCTCGTACGCCGGCTGCCCCGGCAGGGCGAAGTCGTAGGACAGCCGGTCGACCGTGGTGGGTGCCAGCAGTCCGCCGGCGAGGGCGACGAGGAGCCAGAAGGCCGCCACCACCGCGCGGTGCCGGAGCACCTGGTCGCTCAACCGCTCCACGTTGGCCGCCTCGTCCGAGAGAATCAGGAGACTGATGCTGAGGGACGGTACACCGGGGCGCAAGGCTGCCTAGAGTGGTGGCGTGGAGCGCACCCGCCGGACGCCGGACCAGCCGGGGCCTGGCGATCCCGACAGCGTCGTGGGCTGGACCCTGGTGCGCGCCTACCACCGCGTCGCCCCCCTCCTCCGGGCCGTGCTCGGTCAGGCGGGGCTCTCGCCGCACCAGTTCGGGGTGCTCGTGCAGCTCAGCGTCGAGCCGGACATCAGCCAGGCCGCGCTGGCCCGCAGGATCCTCATCACGCCGCAGAGCATGGGGGCCGTGCTGCGGCAGATGGAGGCGGCCGGCCTGGTGTCGCTGTCGCCGAGCGCGGGGCGCGGCGTGCCGAGACCGGCCCGGCTGACCGATGACGGCCGGCGGGTGCTCGCCCGCACCTACCCCCGGGTCCGTGAGCTGAACGCCCCGGAGAGCCTCGGCCTCACCGCTGAGGAGGCACGCACCCTCAACCGCCTGCTGCACCGGGTGCACGACCACCTCGGCGGCTCGTGAGGAATGGCCGGTCGCCCCTTGACGTGACCGTCGCCGCGTGCCACGGTGACGAACGTGTTGTAATCGATTACAGCGAGGTCACGTGAACGTCAAGCGACCCACGGTCAGCCGCGTCGCCGAGCACGCCGGGGTGTCGGTGGCGTCGGTGTCGCGGGTGCTCAACGGGCTCGCGGCGAGCGACGACGTGCGCCTGCGGGTGACCGAGGCCGCCGCGGCGCTCGGCTACCGCCCCAACGCCGTCGCCCGCTCGCTGAAGGTGCGCAGCACCCAGCAGCTCGCCTTCGCGGTCGCCGACGTGGGCAACCCCGTCTACGTCGAGATGATGCGTGCGGTCGAGGCGGAGACCAAGGTCCGCGGCTACCGGCTGCTCGTCTCCTCGACCGGCGGCAGGGTCGATGACACCCAGGCGCTGCTGGACGGCCTCGCCACGGGGTACGCCGACGGGCTGGTGCTCAGCCCGGTGCGCGTCGACGGGGACCTGGTCGAGGCGCTGCGCCGGCTCGACCTGCCCGTGGTCGTCATCGGCACGGTGCCGAGCGAGCTGCGGGTCGACAACGTGCGAGCCAACTCCTCCGGCGGCGTCCGGCTCGCGGTCGAGCACCTGCACGCCGGCGGCCGCCGTCGGATCGCCTTCGTCAACGGACCCGTCGACACCGTGCCCGGCAGCGCCCGGCAGCGCGCCTTCGAGCGCACCGCCCGGGCGCTGGGGCAGCCCGCCGACGACGCGCTGCGCCGGGTGGCCGACGACTTCACCCTGGCCGCCGGCCGCACCGCCGCCGAGGCGCTGCTCGACGACGTGGTGCCCGACGCCGTCCTCGGCGGCAACGACCTGATCGCCATCGCGCTGATGCAGGTGCTCGCCGAGCGCGGGCTGCGGGTGCCCGAGGACGTCGCGGTGGTCGGCATGGACGACACCGAGCTCGCCGGCGTGACGACGCCCTCGCTCACCAGCGTCGACCTCGGGTCCCGTGCCCGCGGCCGGCTCGCCGCCCGCCTGCTGCTCGAGCGGCTGGAGGAGCCGGACCGCGAGGTGCAGCGGGTGACGGTCCAGCCGCGGCTGCGCGTCCGCCGCTCGTCCGGAGGGGGGACGAGGTGACCGCCGATCTCGAGACCCGCCCCCCCGCACCCGTCGAGGCACCGAGGACCAGGCGCGGCGCCGGCGGCCGGGACGCCTGGCCGCTCCTGCTGCCGGCGCTCATCCCGGTCGCCATCTTCAGCGTCCTGCCGCTGCTCCAGGGGATCTACCTCGGCTTCACCGACTCCCGGGCCGGGCTCAACCAGGTCACCCGCTTCACCGGCCTGGAGAACTACGGCGACCTCCTCGACTACGACCTGTTCTGGACGTCGTTCCGGATCGGTCTGGTCTGGGCGGTCTCGGTCACCTTCCTGCAGTTCGCCACGGCCATGGGCCTCGCGCTGCTGCTGCACCAGAACCTGCGCTTCGGGTGGCTCGCGCGGATCCTCTCGCTCGTGCCGTGGGCGATGCCACCGGTGGTCGTGGCGATCACGTGGCGGCTGATGTACGACCCCAACTACGGCCCGGTCAACGGGCTGCTCGCCTCGCTCGGCCTGGGCGGCGACACCAACCTGCTCGGCGACTTCAGCACCGCGCTGCCCGCGGCCATCGTGGTCGGCGTGTGGGCCGGCATGCCGCAGACGACCATCGCGCTGCTCGCCGGGCTGCAGGGGATCGACGAGTCGATCCACGAGGCGGCGGCCATCGACGGGGCGGGCGTGTGGCGGCGCTTCCGCCACATCACGCTCCCGCAGCTGCGGCCGGTGATCGTGGCGATCACGTCGCTGAACTTCATCTGGAACATCAACACCTTCGACCTGATCTACGTGCTGACCAACGGCGGACCGGGCGGGCGCACGATGCTGCCGATGCTCTTCGCCTACAACGAGGCGTTCCGCTACGGCAACTTCGGTGTCGCCGCGGCGATGGGGAACGTGATGGTGCTGCTCATCGTGGGTGCGCTCGTGTTCTACCTGCGCTCGCGCCTCAAGCCGGCGGAGGAGTGAGGTCATGAGCGTCGGGACCGTCACCACGCGCGCCAGGGTCGGCCAGTACGCCGCGCTGCTCGCCTACGTCGCCTTCCTCGGCTTCCCGCTGCTGTGGCTGGTGGCCACCGCGTTCAAGAGCACCCAGGAGATCGCGCTGGGCGCGTCGGGCTTCCTGCCCGAGGCCCCTACCTTGCAGAACTTCGGCGACGCGATCCGCCGGGCCGACCTGGTCGAGGCGGGCTGGAACAGCCTGCGCGTGGCCGTGGCCTCCACCATCCTCACCACGGCGCTCGCCATGCCCGCGGCGTACGGCCTGGCGCGCTTCAAGACCTTTCTGCGCCCGGTGACGCTCGGCTGGGTGCTGGTCAGCCAGGTCTTCCCGACGATCCTGATCATCGTCCCGCTGTTCTTGATCCTCAAGCAGTTCGACCTCGTGAACAACCTGGTCGGCCTGACCATCGTCTACGTCGTCTTCACCCTGCCCTTCGCCCTGTGGATGCTCATCGGCTTCGTGGCCAACATCCCGCGCGAGCTGGAGGAGGCGGCGGCCGTCGACGGCGCCGGCAGGCTGCGGATCCTGGTGAGCATCGTCTTCCCGCTGCTGCGCCCGGGCGTGGTGGCCACCGCCCTGTTCGCGTTCATCGCGGCCTGGAACGAGTTCCTCTTCGCGCTGGTGCTGATCCAGGACCCCGCCAAGGTGACCCTGCCGCTCACGCTGTCGCGCTTCGTCGGCGCGGAGGGCCAGGTGCAGCTCGGTGCCCTGGCGGCGGCGTCCCTGCTCGCGACGATCCCCAGCCTCATCTTCTTCGGCCTGATCCAGGGCCGCCTCACCTCCGGCCTGCTCAGCGGGGCCGTCAAGGGATGACCCGTCCCGCCAGCAGCACCTCGACACACCCAGAGAGGACACACCCATGAGACTCACCCACCGCAGGTCCCAGCACCGGGGCAGGCCCGCCGCCGTGGTGGCGACGGGCGCGGTCGCCGCCCTGGTCCTCGCCGGCTGCGCCACCGCCGGCTCCGACGACGACGCCGACAGCGAGGGAGGCGGCGACGGGCCGGTCAGCCTGCGCTACCAGAGCCTGGCCTTCCAGGAGCCGACCATCCAGGCCAGCCAGGAGATCGTCGACGCCTGGAACGCCGACAACCCCGACGTGCAGGTCGAGTACGTCCAGGGCAGCTGGGACTCCGTCCAGGACCAGCTGGTCACCCAGTTCCAGGGCGGCACCGCGCCGGACGTGATCCAGTACGAGTCGGCGGCGATGACGCAGTTCGCCGAGCAGGGCTACCTCGCCGACCTCTCCGGCTCGCTGAGCGAGGAGGTCACGTCCGCGGTGCCGGAGGGCGTCCTGGACGCCGTGACGGTCGACGACCAGGTCATCGCGGCGCCGACGCTGCTGCAGAGCTACGTCGTGTTCGCCAACCGCGGCCTGCTCGAGGAGGCGGGCGTGGAGGTGCCCGAGGGGGAGACCTGGTCCTGGGACGAGTTCCAGGCCGCCGCCGCCGCGACCACCGGGGGCGACACCTTCGGCGTCGGGTGGGGCCTGGCCGAGCCGACGGCCACCATGCTCAGCCTCGGGATGAACTTCGACGCGACGTACTTCGAGGGCACCGGCGAGGACGTCACCATCGACGTGGGCGAGGAGGAGCTGGCGCTCCCCGAGCGCATCCACGCCATGGCCTACGACGACCGGTCGCTCGACCCGGTCTCCATCACCCAGAGCGGCTCGGACGTCATGACCGGCTTCCTCAAGGGCAAGTACGCCATGACGGTGCAGGGCAGCTACCAGGCCCAGGCGCTGACCGAGAGCGCGCCGGCGGACCTGGACTGGGTGGCCATGCCGCTGCTCGAGGCCGACAGCGCGGCCCAGGCCGCCAACCCGCAGACGCTCTCGGTCGCGGCCGAGAGCCCGCACGTCGAGGAGGCGGCGGCGTTCATCGACTACTTCATGCAGGCCGACAACCTGGCCAAGGTGGCCGAGGGCGACTGGCTGATCCCCGCGTCCTCCGACGCCGCCGAGGTGGTCTCCACCGACACCGAGGGCGCCAACGGCTGGTCGACGATCCTCGCCGGCGGGCAGTACCTCACCAAGGCGCCGTTCCAGTCCGCCACGAACTACCCGCAGTGGAAGGACCAGATCGCGACGCCGGCGTTCCAGCGCTACCTCGCCGACGAGATCGACGCGGACCAGCTCGCCACCGAGCTGACCGAGGGCTGGGAGTCCGTCAGTGGCGGCTGACGCACCCGCGGTCACCGTGACCGCGCTGCGCGACCGGTCGGTGGGCGCACTGGTCGGCTCGGCGGTCGGTGACGCCCTCGGGGGCGCCACCGAGGGGTGGACGACCCAGCAGATCACCGAGCGCTACGGCGGCTACGTGACCGGCATCGTGCCGCCGTTCAACGAGGACTGGCGCACGGCGCGGCCCATCGCGCCGTACCACAAGGGCGACGGGCACATCACCGACGACACCCTGATGACCCATGCGCTCGTGGACGTCTACGCCCACCGCCGCGACCACCTCGACGCCTACGCGATCGCCGAGGACCTGGTGCCGCTGCTCATCGGGGAGCGGCGCTGGATCCCCGAGCTCGAGGCGGACGCGCTGCTGCTGCAGCGCATCTTCCTGGCCGAGAAGTGGCTGGTGGCCCGGCTGCACTACGGGCACGTCGACCCGCGCGACGCGGGGGTCGGCAACATCGTCAACTGCGGGGCGGCGATGTACGTCGCCCCGGTCGGCGTCGTCAACGCCGCCGATCCCGCCGGGGCCTACGCGGAGGCGGTCGAGATCGCCTCCGCGCACCAGTCGAGCTACGGCCGCGAGGCCGCCGGCGTGCTGGCGGCGGCGGTGGCCGAGGCGATGAGCGACGGCGCGACCGCCGGCTCGGTCGTCGACGCCTGCCTGGCGGTGGCACGCGACGGCACCCGCGACGCGATCGAGGCGGTGGCCGAGGCGGCGTCCGGCGTCGGGGACTGGGCCGCGGCCATCCCGGTGCTGCGCGACGCCGTGCGGCCCTTCGACACCGTCGGCGAGCACTACCGCGCGCCCTCGATGGACGCCCGGCGACCCAGCCGCACCAAGTCGATCGAGGAGCTGCCGGTGGCCCTGGGCATGGTGCTGGTGGCGGGTGGCGCCTTCGAGCCGGCCGTGCTGGGCGGGGTCAACTACGGCCGCGACGCCGACTCGATCGCCAGCATGGCCGGGGCGGTCTGCGGTGCGCTCGGGGGGTTCTCGGCCGTCCGCGCCGACTGGCACGAGCAGATCGCCGAGGCCAGCCGCACCCCGCTGGAGCCGGCCGGCCACACGATGGCCGACGTGGCGACGGAGGTCTTCGCCAAGGACGCCGAGCGGTGCCGGGTGCGCGAGCGGCGGCGGCTCGCCCTGGGGGGCGGGCGGTGAGCGCACTCACCTGGGTGCAGCCTCCCGACCTGCTCGCCCACGAGCTCGTGGCCAGCGTGGCGGAGGGCAAGGACGTCGACGACGTGCGCCGGCGGTGGGAGGAGGCCGGGGGGCGGTCCGAGGCGCCGTACACGGGGATCGGGCAGGAGGGGGACGACGCGCTCCGCCGGCTGGCCGAGGAGCTGCTCGGCGAGCTCGACGCCCGCGCCCCGCACGAGGCGCTCGCCCGGCTGGAGCCCGACGAGCTGGCCGACATCGAGGGGACGTGGCCCTCGCCCCCCGGCCGCACCGGGCTCGCCGCCGACCTCGACGACCGGCTGCACGGCGCGTGGCTGGGCCGGTCCGCCGGCTGCCTGCTGGGGAAGCCGGTCGAGAAGATCCCTCGCGAGGGCATCCGGGAGATCCTGCGGAGCCAGGGCCGCTGGCCGCTCGACGGCTGGTTCACCGCCGTCGGGCTGCCCGACGAGGTGGCCGCCCGCTGGCCGTGGAACCGCCGCAGCGCGCCGACGAGCCTCGCCGAGAACATCGAGGGCATGCCCGAGGACGACGACCTGAACTTCGCGCTGCTCGCCCTGCGGGTGCTGGAGCAGCACGGCCGCGGCTTCACCACGGCCCACGTCGCGGCGGCCTGGCTGGCCGATCTCCCCGGCGGCCGCGTCTTCACCGCCGAGCGGGTGGCCTACCGCAACCTGCTGCTGGGCGAGAGCGCACCGCGCACCGCCACCTGGCGCAACCCCTACCGCGAGTGGATCGGTGCCCAGATCCGCACCGACGTCTACGGCTGGGCCTGCCCCGGCGAGCCCGCCGAGGCCGCCCGGCTGGCCTGGCGCGACGCGCGGCTCAGCCACGTGCGCAGCGGCGTGTACGGCGCGATGTGCGTCGCCGCGATGTGCGCGCAGGCGGTGGTCAGCGACGACGTGGACGACGTGCTGGAGGCCGGCGTCGCCGTCGTGCCGCCGGGCAGCCGCTACGCCGAGGCCCTGCGGGTCGGCACCGCGCTCGGGAGGTCCGACCTCGACGACGAGGCCGCCCTCGACGACCTCGCCGAGCGCTACGGCCACCTCCACTGGGTGCACGTGCTGAACAACGCGGCGCTGATGGCCTTCGCGCTCGCGCGCAGCGAGGGCGACCTCTCCCGCGGCATCACCCTGGCCGTGACAGGGGGCTGGGACACCGACTCGGTCGGCGCCACGGTCGGCTCCGTGTGCGGGGCGCTGGCCGGCGCCTCCCGGCTCCCCGAACGGTGGACCGCGCCGCTGCACGACCGGCTCTCCAGCAGCATGCCGGGCTGCGACCGGCTGACCTTCACCGCGCTCGCGGCGCGCACGGCCGCGGTGGGAGCACGATGACCCACGACGTGACGGTGCTCGGCAGCCTCAACCTCGACGTGGTGGTGCACCTGCCCCGGGTGCCCGGCGTCGGGGAGACCGTGCTGGCCTCCGGGCAGCAGCGGGTGCCGGGCGGCAAGGGGCTGAACCAGGCGGTCGCCGCCGCCCGTGCGGGCGCCCGGACGGTGATGCTCGGCGCGGTGGGCGACGACGACGCCGCGCGGGTGCTGCGCGAGACGGCCGGGTCGGCGGGCGTCGACGTGTCCGGCGTGCGCCGGGAGCCGGGGCCCAGCGGCACCGCCTGGGTGATGGTGCAGGACGGTGGCGACAACGCGATCGTCGTGGACGCCGCGGCGAACGGCACGGTGACGTCCCTGACCGGGTGCGACCTGGACGCGGTCCGCTCGGCGGCGGTGCTGGTCATGCAGCTCGAGACGCCGCTGCCCGCGGTGACGCAGGCGGCGTCCGCGGCGTCGCGGGCGGGGGTGCGCGTGGTGCTCAACGCCGCGCCCGCCCGGGACCTGCCCGAGGAGCTCCTCGCGCTCGTGGACGTGC
Organism: uncultured Nocardioides sp.; assembly: GCF_902805925.1. GTDB lineage: Bacteria > Actinomycetota > Actinomycetes > Propionibacteriales > Nocardioidaceae > Nocardioides. The sequence goes on along the minus strand of NZ_CADCUP010000200.1, from coordinate 4,654 downwards.
TGGTCGTCAACGAGCACGAGGCGCGAGCCTTCCCCGACGCCCTGGCCGCCGGTGTCGGCACGGTCGTGGTGACCCTCGGCGCGGACGGCGCGCGGGTGGTCTGCGCCGACGGCGAGCAGGCGGTGCCCGGGGTGACGGCCGACGTCGTCGACACCACCGGTGCCGGCGACACCTTCACCGGCTACCTCGCCGCCGCCCTGGCCACCGGCGCCTCGCTGCCCGACGCGTGCGGGCGGGCCGTGGTCGCCGGCGCCCTCGCGGTGGAGGTGCTGGGCGCCACCGCGTCCATCCCGACCGCGGACGCCGTCGAGCGGCGGCTGCAGCGATGACCGACCCGTTCGCGCCCCGCCCGATCGACCTGCCGACCGAGGTGCCGCTGGAGCCGGACGCCGACCTGTCGGTGCTCGACGAGGCCAAGGTCCTGGCCGCGCCGGCCCGCGTGGAGGACCGGCCGGCCTGGCGCGCCGCGCTGCACCGGTGGCGCGCGGAGGCGCGGGAGCGGACGGCGTACGACGACCGCCGCTACCGCGACCCCGGCCTCACGTGGGTGTCCTCGGCGTGGAACGTGGCGATGGTGTGGCTGTGGGACGAGGTCGTGTGGGACTGGGGGGCCGGCCGCTTCGACGCCGACCGGCTGCTCGACGCCCACCGTGGGCTGGACGGCCTCGACGCCGTCGTGCTGTGGCACGCCTACCCGGTCATCGGCGTGGACGACCGCAACCAGTTCGACTGGTACGCCGTGCCCGGGCTCCGCGGGCTCGTCGACGACCTGCACGCGCGCGGGGTGAAGGTGTTCCTGGACTACAACCCGTGGGACGTCGGCACGCGCCGGGCCGAGGGCAGCGACGCCGCGATGCTCTCCGCGCTCGTGCGGCGGCTGGGTGCCGACGGGGTCTTCCTCGACACGCTCAAGGAGGGCGACCCCGAGCTGCTCGAGGCGCTGGACGGGCTGGCGCTCGAGGGTGAGTCCCGGGTGCCGCTGGTGCGGGTCGGCGACCACCTGGCGTCCTGGGCGCAGTGGTTCGCCGACAGCCCGACGCCCGGTGTCCTGCGCGCCCGCTGGTTCGAGCAGCGGCACATGATGCACCACACCCGGCGGTGGGACCGCGACCACGGCGCCGAGCTGCGCTCGGCCTGGCTGAACGGGGCCGGGGTGCTCGTCTGGGACGTCGTGTTCGGGGTCCGCGTCGACTGGTCGCCCGACGACGTCGGCGGCCTCCGGGCGATGCGGTCGGCCTACCGCGAGCACGCCGACCTCTTCGTGCACGGGGAGTGGGAGCCGCTGACCGACCTGCATCGCGGCGCCACGGCCGCCGGGCTGGTGGCGTCCCGGTGGCGGCGGGCGGGGGAGACCTACTACACCGTGGCCAACCCCACGGAGCGCGACCACGACGGCCTCCTGCTCCCCCACCCCGAGGTGGCGCTCGCCGTGCCGGCGGGCGGCATCGCCGGCGTGCACCTGGACCGCGACGGCGTCCGGTCGACGTTCAGCCACGGCCGGTCGGCGGGACCGGTGACGCCGCCCGCCCCGGTCCGGGTCCGGGCCACCGCGGCGCCGGGCGCGCCGGCGGCGGGCGCCGTCCGGGTGGCTGCCGGCGCACGCGAGCTGCCGCTGACGTGGCGGCAGCGCGAGACCGGGCTCTACGAGGCCGCGCCGTACGTCGGCGACTGGAAGCCGCTCCCGCCCCGCCTGCACCAGCTCCGCGAGGACACCCGCGCGGTCGTGCTGACCGAGGTGCTGGTCGACGCCGTCGAGGTGACCGACGCGGACTTCGCCGTGTTCCTCGCCGAGTCCGGCCACCGGCCCGCGACGGCTCACCGGTTCCTGGACCACTGGGTCGACGGCGCGCCCGTGCCCGGCACGGCCGACCGGCCGGTGCGGTTCGTCGACCTCGACGACGCCCGGGCGTACGCCGCGTGGCGGGGCGCCCGGCTGCCCACCGAGGACGAGTGGCAGGCGGCCGCGGAGGCTGACGGGTTCGTCCGCCTCGACCCCCGGGTCTGGCAGTGGACCGAGAGCGAGCACCGCGACGGCCGCACCCGCTGGGTGGTGCTCAAGGGCGGCTCCCACCACGCCACCGAGGGCTCGCAGTGGTACGTCGACGGCGGCCCGCGCGACCCGTCGTGGTCGGTGCGCTACCTGCTCACCGGCGCCGGCACGAGCAGGGCGGCGACCATCGGCTTCCGCTGTGCCGTCGACGTCGACGTCGCCGTCGAGGGCGCCGGCGCCACCCGATGACCGGGCGGCTGGTCGACGGGGCCGCGTGGTCGAGCGCCTTGGGGGAGGAGGTCCGCTACCGCGCCTGGGTGCCGGCCGTGCGTGACGGCGAGCGCTGCGCCACGGCGTACCTGCTGCACGGACGGGGCGACGACCTCGAGGGCTGGAGCCGGGTGGTGCCCCGGCTGGAGGAGCTGGTCGACCGGGGCCTCGTCCCGCCCCTGGTCGCGGTGGTGCCCGACGCGCCGTGGTCCGGGCGCGGGAGCTGGTACGTCGACTCCCGCTTCACCGGCGCCCCGGCCGGGCGGCCCGTCGAGACGGCGCTGGTGCGGGACCTCGTCAGCCACGTCGACGCGACGTACCCCACGGCGGCCGACCGGTCGCACCGCCTCGTCGGCGGCTGCTCCATGGGCGGCGCCGGCGCGCTGTCGCTGCTCCTGCGGCACCCCGGCGTCTTCGCCGGGGGGCTGGTGCTGAGCCCGGCGGTCTACGACCCGCTGCCACCGGCCCACAGCTCCGCGCGCACGTCCGGCGCCTTCGGGCGGGGGGACGACCGCTTCGTCGAGGAGGTGTACGCCGCCCACACCGTCGAGGGGCTCCTCGCCGGCTACGCCCGGGCCGGGGACCTCCCCGTGCGGCTGTTCCTGGCCGTGGGCGAGGACGAGTGGCGCAACCCCCTGCCGCAGGACGCCCGGCACGACCTGGACCGGGTCGCCGCGGCCGTCCACGACCGGGTCCGGCGCGCCGACGGCGTCTCGTCCCGGCTGGTCGTGCTGCCCGGGGGACACGGGTGGGACGTCTGGGAGCCGGCCTTCGCCGCAGGACTGCCCCACCTGCTCGCGGCCCTCGCGCCCGGGTGCGCCGGCGCCGAGCCGCATGAGGGACGGCGAGGCCCGAGCCACCAGGGGCCCTGCCGCTGCCGGTGAGCATCGGCGCCGTCCGACCGACGCCTGTCCCGACGCCTGTCCCGACGGTGGGAGAAACGGGGGGCGTGTCGGACGCGGGCGGTGGTTACCGCGAGGGGGCCCAGCCGCCCAGACCACGACGGAGCCCCCGTGCCTCAGCTCGCGACCTATGTCGGCCTCGCTCGCGACGGCGAGAAGGCGCTGGCCGACTCGTTCCGCGCCGTGGCGGCCGGCCACCCGGAGGAGGGCGACCTGGGCCAGGTGTGCCTGCTGATGGCCAGGCTGAGCCACCGCCACCGCCGCCGGCTGGCACCGATGGCCGGCCGCTACGCGACGACGGAGGGCGACGACCTCCACTCCCTGCCTCCGCGCGTCGACTGCCATGGGGGTCCCGGCGGACTGCTGCGCGACCTCCTGGACCTCTACGTCCTGGCCACCCTCGTGCAGACCACCTGGACCGTGATCGCCCAGGGGGCGGGGACGCACCGCGACGCCGAGCTGGCCGCCGCCGCGGTGGACGCCATGGCCGACACCCGCCGCCAGCTCGCTTGGCTGGGGGTGCGGCTGAAGCAGGCGGCGCCGCACTGCCTGGAGCCCACCGAGGGCCCGGCGTGAACGCGAGCGAGACCGACGAGGACCGGCCGCGTGCCGCGCCGGCGAGCGGGTACCGGAATCTCCCGACCCCTGCGAGCCGCTCCGGGGAGGTGACTCATGGAGATTCTGGTGGCCCTGGCCGCACCGGTGCTGGCGGCGTACGTCGTGCTGCAGCTGTTCAGCCGCTCCGGCAGGTGACGTCGTCCGGCGTGCACCCGGGCGGCCGCACGAGCACGCCGACGCCACGACCGCCCGAGCTGGTCGTCATCGGCGCCATGAAGTGCGGCACCAGCGCCCTGCACGCCCACCTCGACGCGCACCCCGAGATCGCGATGGCGCGGGGCAAGGAGCTCAACTTCTTCTACGGCCCCGGCGTCCCGCCTCCCGCGCCCGAGCACGAGTGGTGGCGAGCCGGCCAACGGCACCGGGGCGTCGACTGGTACCTCGCGCAGTTCGACCCCCACGCCCGCGTGCGGGGCGAGTCCTCGCCCGGCTACACCGACCCCTCGCACCCCGAGGTCGCCGAGCGCATGCACGCGCTGGTGCCGCACGCCCGGCTCGTCTACCTCGTGCGAGAGCCCCTCGCCCGGGCGGTGTCGCAGTGGCGCCACCACGTCTCGGACGGCGCGGAGACCCGTCCCGCGGGCGCGGCCCTGCTCGACGTGGACAGCCAGTACGCCGCTCGCAGCCGCTACCAGGAGCGGCTGGCGCCCTTCCTGCGGTGCTTCGACCGCGAGCAGGTGCTCGTGGTGGTGCAGGAGCGGCTGCGCTCCGACCCGCGGCGCACGATGGGGCGGGTCCTGGCACACCTGGGCCTCGACCCCGACCACTGGGACCCGTCCTTCGGCGCCAGCGTGCACGTCGGCACCGACGTCGAGGCGGACCTCACGCGGCGCCACCGGCTGGCCTTCGACGAGCTGGTGGCCGACGATCCTTT
>NZ_CADCUP010000199.1 GCF_902805925.1 uncultured Nocardioides sp. | reverse complement strand
CCACCGCCACGGCGCCGGCGCCGTCGAGCCACGACGGCCCGATCTCCACCACGGCGCAGCCGAGGGCGACGCCCCCGACGAGGACGACCAGGGCCCACCACAGCAGCCGCGGGGCGCGGCCGACGAGCGCCGTGGGCGGCGACTCCCGGGGCGGCCTCGGCGGCCTCTCCTCCGTCGGCGTGCCCCCCGCCCTCCTCGGCCGCGTGCGCGGGAGGCGCGACGGCGAGCGAGTGGCGGCGCGACGACCGCCGGGGGGTGTGGGCACGAGCAGACAGGCTACCCGCGGCGGTTGGCCAACGACGGGTTGGTGCGACGGGCCTCGGCGACGGCGGAGGCGTCCAGGACGCCGCGCACCACGGCCGCGTCGGGGCCCGCCTCGGCCACCACGTCACCGAGCGGACCCACGATCATCGAGTGACCGCAGTAGCGCGGCGCCGGCTGCCCGGCCGCCACGACGTACACCGTGTTCTCGATGGCCCGGGCGCGCACGAGGGTCCGCCAGTGGTCGACCTTCCGCTCCCCCGCCACCCACGCCGACGGCACCACGAGCACGTCTGCGCCCGCGTCGACCAGCGAGCGTGCCAGCTCGGGGAACCGCAGGTCGTAGCAGGTCATCAGCCCGACGGTGAAGCCGCCGAGCGCAAAGGTCACCGGCTCCACGGGCCCGGCCGAGAGCCGGTCGGACTCGCGGTAGCCGAAGGAGTCGTAGAGGTGGATCTTGCGGTACGACGCCTCCGCGGCGCCGCGCACCAGCAGCGTGTTGAACGGCCGGCCGGCGTCGCCGCCGCGCTCGAACATGCCCGCCACGACGGTGGTGCCGCGCTCGGCCGCGACCGCGGCGACCTCCGAGCCGAAGGGCCCGTCCAGGTCCTCACCGAACGGCGCGAGGTCGCTGTCGATGTCGCCGAAGTCACGCTGGAAGGCCTCCGGGAGCACCACCAGGTCGGCGTCGCCCGGGACCAGCTCGCGCAGGCGGACCCGGTTGCGGTCGGGGTCCTGGGTCGAGGCCTCCTGCACCAGGGTCACCCGCAGCCGTCCGCTCATGGCACCAGCCTGCCACCCTGAGTCGATGGACGTGACACTCGGCCGGACCTGCGCGACCGCCGGGGCTGAGCGCCGATCTTGGGCTTGCGGCCGGGCGTCCGAGCCGGAACTGTGGGGTCCGTGAACCTGCACGACTGGATCGACGAGCTGGCCGACGTCCTCGACGTCGAGCTCGAGGTCGACGAGGCCCTCGTCCTCGACCTCGCGCGGGTCTCGGCGCACCAGGTCGAGGAGAGGTCGGCACCCATCACCACCTTCATGCTGGGGTACGCCGCCGCAACCCACGACGCCGACCCCGAGCGGGTCGAGCAGCTGGCGGCCAGGGCGCAGGCGCTGGCGGAGGGGTGGGACCGGCCCGCGGACGCCCGCGACCCCGACGACATCGACGACGACCTGCCCGACGACACGGGCGTCGACCACTCCAGCGACGAGTTCGAGGACTGACCCCCGCCGGCCGTGCGGTGCTGCTCCCCTAGGGTGGGGGCCATGCGCGCCGTGATCGCCTCCGGTTCCGGAGGCCCCGAAGTCCTGTCCGTGGGCGAGGCCCCCGACCCGGTCGCCCGCACCGGTGAGGTGCTCGTCGAGACCGTCGCCACGGCCGTCAACAAGGCCGACACCTTGCAGCGGAAGGGCCACTACCCCCCGCCGCCGGGCGAGTCCGACATCATCGGCCTCGAGTGCAGCGGCCGCATCGTCGCGCTCGGCCCGGAGGTGGAGGGATGGTCGGTGGGCGACGAGGTGTGCGCCGTCCTCGCCGGTGGGGGGTACGCCGAGCGGGTGGCCGTGCCGGCGGGCCAGCTCATGCCGGTGCCGGCGGGGATCGACCTGGTGACCGCCGCGGCCCTGCCCGAGGTGGCGTGCACGGTGTGGTCGAACGTGTTCATGACGGCCGGCCTGCAGGCCGGGGACACGTTCCTCGTGCACGGCGGGGCGGGCGGCATCGGCACGCTGGCGATCCAGCTGGCCAGTGCGCTGTCCGCGCGGGTGCTGACGACAGCGGGCTCGGCCGAGAAGCTCGCCGTCTGCTCCGAGCTGGGCGCCGACGTGACCATCAACTACCGCGACGAGGACTTCGTGCAGGTGGTGGACGACGTCACGGACGGCCACGGTGCCGACGTGATCCTGGACAACATGGGCGCGAAGTACCTCGGCCGGAACCTCGACGCCCTGGCCACCGAGGGCCGCCTGGTCATCATCGGCATGCAGGGCGGCACGAAGGGCGAGCTCGACATCGCCAAGCTGCTGCGCAAGCGGGCCGCGGTGATCGCGACCTCGCTGCGCGCCCGTCCGGTCGAGGAGAAGGCGGCGATCTGCGCGGCGGTCGCCGAGCACGTGTGGCCGCTGGTCTCCGACGGCTCCGTGCGGCCGGTGGTGCACGCGACCATGCCGCTGGAGCGGGTGGCCGAGGCGCACCGGCTGATGGACGACAGCGGGCACGTCGGCAAGATCCTGCTCACCGTGGCCTGACCAGACAGGTCCTAGGGTGGGGGGATGAGCGAGCAGATCCCCGAGGGGCACGTGCTGGTGATCGGACCCGACGGACAGCCCGTGGGCACCGTCCCCGCGGCGTCGGTCGAGCAGGCCGTCGAGCGGGCGGCCGCCGAGGCGGCGGACGGCGACGGCGAGGGGGAGGGCCCCCGCCACGTCACCGAGCTGGTCGAGCACCCGGCCAAGGTGATGCGGATCGGCACGATGATCCGCCAGCTGCTCGAGGAGGTGAAGGCCGCCCCGCTCGACGAGGCCAGTCGCAACCGCCTCAAGGAGATCCACGCCGCCTCCATCGCCGAGCTCGAGTCGGGCCTGGCCCCCGAGCTGGTCGAGGAGCTCCAGCGGCTCTCGCTGCCCTTCACCGAGGCCGGCACGCCGAGCGAGGGCGAGCTGCGCATCGCGCAGGCGCAGCTGGTCGGGTGGCTGGAGGGACTGTTCCACGGCATCCAGACCGCGATCTACGCCCAGCAGATGGCCTCGCGCTCCCAGCTGGAGCAGATGCGGCGGGCGCTGCCGGGCGGCGCCGGCCACCCGCAGGACCCCACCGGTCAGCCCGGCATGGCGCCCCAGCAGCGCCCCGACGACGCCGGCCCGGGCACCGGGGGCATGTACCTCTAGCGCCTGCCGAGGCGGCGTACGACCATCAGGCCGAGCAGGCCGACGATCACCAGCGCGGCGCCGGGTGCGGCCAGCCGGGCCAGGGACGTGGGCTCGGCCCCCTCCACCTTCGTGTACGTCGCGCTCTGCGGCGGGGCGGGCGGCTCCACCGGCTCCCCCTCGCCGAGCAGCCGGCCGACGCGCTCGCCGACGTCGGCCGACACCGGCGCGGACCCACCGCAGGACTCGGCTGTGTAGGAGGTGCCGGAGCGGCTGACCAGGAAGACGTAGGGCCGGTCGGCGGGCAGCTCCCCGAGCCCGCAGGCGGCCGGCTGCGCGGGACTGGTGACCGCGACGGCCTCGCCGCCGAGCCGGCCCTTGAAGACGCGGTCGGCGGTGACGGCGTAGGTGATCGTGCCCCCGCTGGGCGCCGAGACCGAGTCGACGACCCCGGTGAAGACCACGTCGGCGGCGGCGGTCTGGTCGCTGAACGTCTGCTGGACGCAGGTGCACGCATGGGCCGGCAGCTGGGTCAGGAAGACCCCGCCCATGGCCAGCAGCATCACCACCAGGGTCTGTCGGCCCGCGGCGGGACGGACGCGGCGGATCAGTGACATGGCGGACACTCTACGGGCCGGCTCAGAGGTCGAAGAGCCCGGCGAGGACCGTGGCGACGCCGTCGTCGTCGTTGGCGGGGGCGACGTGGTCGGCCATGTCCCGCACCAGCGGGTGGGCGTTCGCCATGGCGTAGGACGAGCCCGCCCACTCCAGCAGCGCGAGGTCGTTCGGCATGTCCCCGAACGCGACGACGTCCTCGGGGGCGACCCCCAGCTCGTCGCACACCAGCGCCAGGGTCGAGGCCTTGGTGACGTCGAAGGCGCTCAGCTCGACCATCGCCCACTCGCTCGACCAGGTGACCGTCACCCGGTCGCCGACGA
>NZ_CADCUP010000198.1 GCF_902805925.1 uncultured Nocardioides sp. | reverse complement strand
TGCTCACCGCCACCGGGCGTGGTGAAGGCGGCGGCGGAGTCCTCGGTGGCGGGGTGCAGGTCGGCCCACCGGCACGCCGCCACCAGCAGCTCCGCCTCCGCACGGTCGGCGATGGCACGGCGCGAACGGGCGTAGCCGAGCACCGCTGCCGCGGTGTCGGGAAGCTCGCTCGTCATGGTGGCCATAGGAGAACTCAACCAGGGACCACCGACATTTCGAGGCCTCCAGGACGCCCCCTGTGGACGACCAATCGCGACGTCCCTCCGACCTGTTTCGAGGCTCGTCGCCGGCGCTCCTTCACACCTCGACCGGCCGCCGGCGCGTCGCACTGCGCATCAGTCCGGCACCCAGCAGACGCCGTACCGCTGCCCGGCCCGCCACTGGGCGCGGGTGGGCCGCTCCTCGCTCCACGTGAGGTTCAGCGGGTCGGCGGCGGCGTCCCGCGCGCGGGAGCGACACGTGCCCTGCATGGCGTCGGCCACCTGCTGCGCCGTGGGGTACGCCGACCCGCCGAGGTCGACGGTGGCGATGGCGCGCCACGCGTGCCGGGCGGAGCAGGCGACGCGGCGCGAGGCTCGACGACCGGGCTCGGCGGTCGCGCACAGGGCCAGCGCGTCGAGCGAGCCCTCCAGCGGGCGGGGAAGCCTCAGCAGTCGCCCGGCCCCCGCGGTCGCGATGGCGTCGCAGCGGAACCAGCGGGCGCCGGCAGCAGCCTCCTCGAGCGTCGGGGTGAACCACACCGTCTCGACCAGGGAGAGCCGCAGTGCCTCGCGGCCGGCGCCCAGGTGCGGCCCGAGCCGCTGCGTGCACGTCTCCTGCGCCTTCCGCTGCGCGCGCGCCGAGTCGACCTCGACGCCCCGGTCCAGCCGGCCGACGCGGAAGGTCCGCGCGGTGTGCGGGCGCCGGCACCGGACGGGCGCGGCGTCCACGGTGGGCGCGACGGCCTCGTCGTACGTCAGGCGGTAGCAGGCGCCGTTCTGCGGCGGCTCGGGGGACACGGGCTCGGGAGCCGTGGTCGGGGCCGCAGGGGTGCTCGAGGCCCGTGACCCGGCGGGGGCCGCGGCGTCGTCACCGCTGCACCCGGCGCCCAGCGCCGCGGCGACGAGCAGCGCGGCGACGACCTCACGCATGCCGCGCCTCCAGCAGCGCCGCGAGCGTGCCTCCGAGCTCGTACGCCGCCTCGCGCTGCGCCTCGCCGACGTCGCCGAGCACCTCGAGCACCGCCGCGGCCTGCGACCACGACAGCGCCTGCACGATCGACTGCACCGAGCGCACCGCACCGGTCGTGTCGTAGCGGCCGTGCACCCACAGGCCGAACGGCTTCCTGCCCGCGCCGGCCACCGCGGCCGACCCGTCGTCGCCGAGCGCGCCGCCGGCCTCGAGGAAGATCGTGTCGAAGAAGTGCTTGAGCGCTCCTGACATGTAGCCGAAGTTGGCCGTCGTGCCGAGCAGGTAGCCGTCGGCGGAGAGGACGTCGTCAGCACGGGCGTCGAGCGCCGCGCGCACCACCACGTGGATCCCCTCGACGGCGTCGTCGTGCGCGCCGGCGACGACCGCGTCCGTGAGCGCCCGCACCGTCGGGGTGGGGGAGTGGTGGACGATCAGCAGCCGCGGCATGCGAATCAGGCTAGAGGGCCTTGCAGAGGTGCACGTCGGCCTCCCCTGCGACGGGCAGGCCGTCGGAGCGGGCGAGCTCGGCGTACCCCGAGCGCTGAGAGAGACCCGGCGCCTGGAAGGTGGACGACACCAGCACCTGGGTCGTGGTCCACGGCCGCGCCCTGCCACAGCGCTCAGGAACGGGGCACCGGAGCGGGCGGCCAGGACGAGCCGTCGAGCAGTGCCCGCTCGCCCAGGGGCGCGCCGAGCTCCAGCGTGCGCTCGACCGACGGGTTGCCCGGACACGACGCCGACTCGGGCGGCGTCGTCGTCCAGTAGACGGTGACGGACTGGTCGGTCTCCACGACCGTGGGCTCGTGGAGGAAGGGGCCGGGGTCCCGGGCGCCGGTGCAGGCGATCTCGGAGACCACGACGGTCACCTCGCCGGTGTCGGCGGCGGGGGCCGAGAGCCCCGTGACCTCCACCCAGCCGTCGGCGTCGTCGGCCAGCACGGGCCCCAGGTGCGGGCAGTCGCCGCCGCCCAGCCACCGCCACCGCCGACCCTCGCGGGCCATCGCGAAGGTCCGTGCCCCCTCGGCCGGCCCGGCCTCGGTCCAGGAGCCCAGCCCCAGGGTCAGGGCGTCGCCGTCGCCGGCCAGCACCCGCCACTCCGTCTCCTCCGCCCCGGCGCTCAGGAACGACAGCTCCAGCTCCCCGGACAGCTCCGGGTCGGCGAGCAGCTCCCGGAAGGCCTCGACCACCACGTCCCGCTCCACCACCCCGGGCACGCCGTCGGCCATCACGGCCGGGGACCAGGAGGAACCGCTCCCGCAGCCCACCTGCACCTCGCCGTCGACCGTGCGCACCGGCAGGCGCTTCGGCTCGGAGGCCACACTCGTCTGCGCGCCGCACCCGACCACCAGCAGCAGCAGCGGTACGGCGGCCAGCAGGCCTCGGGGCTCCATCCCGACATCGTGGTGCACCGCGATGCGGACACGCACGTGCCACCCGGGCATCGTGCGGATATCGTGATCACGTCATGAAGCGCGCACTGCTCCTCCTTCGCCGCCGCAGCGAGGCCTGACGCCGGGCCCCCTCGCTGCGGAGAGCGTGGCGTGCACCGGCCCCGACCACCTCTCGCAGCCGAGGAACCCCATGACCCACCTGAGCAACAGCACCAATGCGCAGTCCCCGTCCGGGATGCCCTTCCAGCGGTACGTCGCCTTTGAGCCCGTCGACGTCCCGGACCGCACGTGGCCGACCAGGAGGGTCACCCACGCGCCGCGGTGGCTCTCCACCGACCTGCGCGACGGCAACCAGGCCCTGATCGACCCGATGACCCCGGCGCGCAAGCTCACGATGTTCGACCTGCTGGTGAAGCTGGGCTACAAGGAGATCGAGGTCGGCTTCCCGAGCGCCAGCCAGGCCGACTTCGACTTCGTGCGCAAGCTCGTCGAGGAGGACCGCATCCCCGACGACGTGCAGATCTCCGTGCTGACCCAGGCGCGCGAGGACCTCATCGAGCGCACGGTCCAGTCGCTGGTCGGCGTCGACCGGGCGACCGTGCACCTCTACAACGCGACCGCACCGCTCTTCCAGCGCGTGGTCTTCGGCGTCACGCCCGACGAGTGCCGCGCCATCGCCACCCGCGGCACCGAGATGGTCATGAAGTACGCCGAGGAGCTGCTGGGCGACCTCGTGGGCGGCGAGCGGTTCGGCTACCAGTACAGCCCCGAGATCTTCACCCAGACCGGCACCGACTTCGCGCTCGACGTCTGCGAGGCGGTCAGCGACGTGTGGCAGCCCGAGGCGGGGCGGGAGATCATCCTCAACCTGCCGGCGACGGTCGAGATGTCGACGCCCAACACCTACGCCGACCAGATCGAGTACTTCATCCGCGGCCTGACGCGGCGTGAGCACTCCGCGGTCTCCCTGCACCCCCACAACGACCGGGGCACCGCCGTCGCCGCCACCGAGCTGGCGCTGATGGCCGGCGCCGACCGCGTCGAGGGCTGCCTCTTCGGCCACGGCGAGCGCACCGGCAACGTCTGCCTGGTGACGCTCGCGATGAACCTGTTCAGCCAGGGCATCGACCCCCAGGTCGACCTCGGCGACATCGACGAGGTACGCCGCACCGTGGAGTACTGCACCAACCTCCCCGTCCACCCGCGCCACCCCTACGCCGGCGACCTCGTCTACACCGCCTTCTCCGGCTCCCACCAGGACGCCATCAAGAAGGGCCTCGAGGACCTCGAGAGGCAGGCGGCAGCGACGGGCGTCGACGTGCACGACCTGCCGTGGGAGGCGCCGTACCTCCCGATCGACCCCAAGGACGTCGGCCGCACCTACGAGGCGGTCATCCGTGTGAACAGCCAGTCGGGCAAGGGCGGCGTGGCCTACCTGCTGAAGTCCGAGCACCGGCTCGACCTGCCCCGCCGCGCGCAGATCGAGTTCAGCCGCGTCGTGCAGGGCCGCACCGACGCCGAGGGCGGCGAGGTCACGCCGCAGGAGATCTGGCAGGTCTTCTCCGACGAGTACCTCCACCCCACCACCCCGCTCTCGCTCGACTCGGTGCACACCTCCTCGGCGGCCGGCGAGAAGGACCAGCTCACGGTCGGCGTGCACGTCGAGGGCGTGCTCACCACCCTCAGCGGCACGGGCAACGGTCCGATCGCTGCGTTCGTCAGCGCCATCAACGAGCTGCCGCAGCAGTACGACGTGCGGGTGCTCGACTACCACGAGCACGCCCTGTCCTCGGGCGGGGACGCGATCGCCGCGGCGTACGTCGAGTGCGCGGTGGGTGACCAGGTGCTGTGGGGCGTGGGGCTGGACGCCAACATCGTCACCGCCAGCCTCAGGGCGGTCACCAGCGCGGTCAACCGCGCCTAGCCCGCGGCCGCCGGCGAGACGCGTGCCGGCGTTCTGCTCAGGGACGCCCGGCGCGCACCGATAGACCTGTGACGTCCCCGAGAACAGACAGGAGCCCGATCATGGACATCCGCGTGAACAAGGCACTCTCCTACGTCGACGGACAGCTCTCCGACGGCCGGCCCGTCGAGGTCAGCACCGTCGACGACGCACCGCGCCACGACTCCGAGACCCGCACCCGTGCCACCCACGAGTGGCTGCACGGCACCGTGCTGGTGCTGATCGAGGGCGACGCCCCGCCGCGGGTGGTGGTGCCCGTGCACCACATCAGCGACGCGGTGGTCGGCGAGGCCCTGCGCCGCTGGCTGGTCCTGGCCGCCTGAGCCTCGCGGCCCGGTCGGCCGCCACGGTCAGCCGGTCGAGCCGAGCCGGCGCGTGCGCTCGCGGTGGAGCGGCAGGGTCACCGACACCGTCGTGCCCTGCAGGTGCTCGGACTCGATGCTGACGGTGCCGCCGTGGGCCGCGACGACCGCCTGCACGATCGCGAGCCCGAGACCGGTGCCCTGGATGTGCCGCAGCTGCGAGGTGGAGCTGCGCCAGAACCTGTCGAAGAGCCCCTGCTGCTCCTCCTTGGGGATGCCCAGGCCGGTGTCGCGCACGGTGATCATCGCCTCGTCCGGCCGGGTGTCGAGGCGACACGCGACCGACCCGCCGTCCTCGGTGAACTTCACGGCGTTGCTGAGCAGGTTCGTGAGCACGCGCTCGAGGTGCGGGCCGTCACCGAGGACCACCACCGGCCACGCGGGGCTCTGGAAGGACACCGCGATGTCGCGCTCCTTGAGCAGCGGCGCGACGGCCGACTCCGCGGCGCGGACCGTCTGGGTGAGGTCGACCTCGGTGCGCTCCCACCGGAGGCTGTCCGCCGCCAGGCCGTTGAGGGTCAGCAGGTTGTTGGCGAGGGTGATGAGGCGCTCGCCGTTGCGGTTGATGGCGTCGAGGGCGGAGAGCTGCTCCTCGGCCACGTCGCCGAAGCCGCGGTCGATGAGCACCTCGGTGTAGCCCACGATGTTCGCCACCGGCGTGCGGAGCTCGTGGCTGACCGTGGAGACGAACTCGTCCTTGGCGGCGTCGAGGTCGCGGAGGCGGTCGACGACGAGCCGCTCCTTCTCGAGCGCCGAGACCAGCAGCTCCTCGCTGCGGCGGACGTCGGTCACGTCGCTGGCGACGCAGAGGTAGCCCACCTGGTGGCCGTAGCTGTCCTCGACGACGCTGAGCGTCATCGACACCAGCGTGGAGGAGCCGTCGCCGCGGCACCAGCGCCAGTCCTCGGAGATGGTGCGCCCGCCGGTCATGCTGCTGGCCAGGGTGTCGAAGGTCGCCGGGGCCTCCTGCTCGGCCGTCCACGCCGCGAAGGCGTCCGGCTCGAGGAGCTCGGTGAAGTCCATGCCGAGGGCGGCGTAGCTGTCGTAGCCGAGGATCTGCTCGGCACCGGCGTTGAAGACGGTGATGCGGCCCCGGTCGTCGAGGCCGATCAGGGCGGTGCTCAGCGCGGCCGCCAGCATGTGTCGCATCAACCCCGACGCGTTGCGCTCCACGGTGACGTCGAGCCCGGTGAGCACGGCGTACGCCGCGTCGCCGTGCTCGTCGCGCACCACGTCGTTGCTCCACAGGATCCGCAGCAGGTCGCCGTCGCGGGTGTTGACGCCCGACTCGCCGGCGCCGACGATGCCGCGGCCCGAGGGGTCGTCGTACATCGCCCGGACGGCCTCGCGAGACTCCGGCGAGGTGATGGTCTCCCAGATCGGCCGGCCGACGAGGTGCTTCTCGGGGAAGCCGGTGATCCGCGTCGTGGCGCGGTTGACGCGCAGCACGGTGCCGCGCATGTCCGCCACCAGGATGAAGCAGGGGGTGGCGTCCAGGGTGATGTCGGTGAGCGCACGCTCGGCCCGCAGGCCGGCCGTGGCCTCGCGCTCGGTGGTGAGGTCGAGCAGCTGGGCGCTGAACATGGGCTCCTCGTAGGGCCCGGCCAGCCGGGCGATCGAGACCGCGATGCGGCTCCCGGGGCGGTCGACCAGGGTGCCCTCGTCGCGCCAGCCGTCGAGGCTGCCCTGCAGCATCGACGCGGTGACCTCCGCCATGGGGGTGTCGGTGGCGACGACGGCGTCCAGCGGCAGGCCGATGAGGCGGTCGACCCGCCGTCCGAGCAGCCCGGCGGAGGTGGTGTTGGCGTCGAAGATCTCCAGCCGGCCGTCGCCCGTCCGCAGGACGAGGATGGAGAGCAGCGACTCGGAGAAGTTCTGGCGGAAGAGCTCGCTGCTGGCGCGGACCCGCTCGAGGAGGCGGCGTCCCTGCTCGACGTTGACCGCCAGCGGCACGCAGATGAGCACCATGCAGACGAGGAAGGTCTGCACCAGCGAGGTCGCGGCGAGCAGGCTGTCGCTGTCGAAGCCCACAGCGAAGGGTCCCCGGTTGAGCGCCGTCGAGCCGGTCGCGACGAGTGCCAGCGCGGCGACCTGCCAGGCGACCACCCGCAGCCCGAACTGGAAGGCCGCCCAGACGAGGAACGGCAGCGGCAGGAAGGTCATGGCCAGGGCGTCGCTGAACCAGAACGTCCCGATCGCGGCCACCGTGAGGATGGTCGACTGCAGGACGAGCTCGGAGCCGCGGATCGGCAGCAACGACCGCCGCCAGCTCAGCGCCAACGGCGTGATGACGAGGATCGCGGCGGCGTGGGACGGCGCGATCGTGAGCAGGAGGTCGCGGGAGTCGCCGGTCCCGGTGACGGGCGGGATGGCCAGGGCGCCCGCCACTCCTCCCAGGCCGGCGGACAGGCAGGCCGCCGCGAAGAGACGGAGGAAGTCGCGCTGGGTCACCATGGTCGGTCCGCCGGGGCGCCGGCGCACGAGGACGGCGAAGAGCGCGCCCTCGGCGACCACGATGAGGCTGAGGACGACGGAGAGGTCCAGGGGTCGCCCGAACACGAGGTTGGCGGAGCCGTTGGCGAGCAGCGCGAGCGGCAGGGCCCACCACCACCAGGACCGGCTCGTCACCGTGGCGAGCACGGCCACGACACCGACGGCCGGCCACCACGTGACCACCTCGGTGGGACCCGGTGCGGTGATGCCCAGGGCCAGGCAGGCCGCAGCGAGGACGAGGACGAGGAGCGCCACGACGGCGCGCCGATCGCCCAGTTCCCGAGCCCTGGTCGACATGTCTCCGATCCTTGCAGGCCCGGCCCCGTGTCCGCACTCTCCGCAGGAGGAAAATTGATCGTCTCGGTCACATCTCGCCCCGTGGTGGTACGGCGGCGACGACGGGGCGCTCGCGCACGGCCGTGCCGGCCGCCGTACCCGGGGCCGGGCAGGCACAATGAGGGGGTGCCCCTCTACCGCGACGAGGCGATCGTGCTGCGCACCCACAAGCTGGGCGAGGCCGACCGCATCATCACCCTGCTGACGCGTCAGCACGGTCGGGTGCGGGCCGTGGCGAAGGGCGTGCGTCGCACCACCTCGCGGTGGGGGTCCCGGCTGGAGCCGTTCACCCACGTCGACCTGCAGCTCGCGGAGGGCCGTTCGCTCGACGTGATCACGCAAGCCGAGACGATCACGCCGTTCCACGGCCGCCTCGGTCTCGACTACGACCGCTACACCGCCGGCACCGCGATGCTGGAGACCGCCGAGCGCCTGGTGGTGGAGGACAAGGAGCCCGCGCTCCAGCAGTTCCTCCTGCTGGTCGGTGGCCTGCGCGCGATGGCGGCGGGGGAGCAGCGGGCCGGGCAGGTGCTCGACTCCTACCTGCTGCGCTCGCTGTCGGTGGCCGGCTACGCGCCGTCGTTCGACCACTGCGTGCGCTGCGGCGAGGTGGGTCCGCACCGGTTCTTCAGCCCCTCGTCGGGCGGGGTGCTGTGCTCGCACTGCCGGGTGCCGGGCTCGGCCACGCCGGCGCCCGAGACGCTGCTGCTGATGAGCGCCCTGCTCACCGGCGACTGGCCGGCGGTGGCCGCCACCGAGCCGCGACACCGCAAGGAGGCCAGCGGCCTGGTCTCGGCCTACCTGCACTGGCACCTCGAGCGCGGCCTGCGGTCGCTGGAGCACGTCGAGCGCTGACCGGCCGGCGCACGCCCTAGTCTGCTCTGCGTGAAGCGAGCAGTCCGACCGCCGACGCCGCACCCCAGCGGCGCCCGGCCTCCCGCCGTGCCCCGCGAGCTGGTGCCGCGCCACGTCGCGGTCGTGATGGACGGCAACGGCCGCTGGGCCAAGGAGCGCGGGCTCCCGCGCACTCGCGGGCACGAGGCCGGGGAGAGCTCGCTCTTCGACGTGGTCGAGGGCGCGATCGAGATCGGCGTGCGCGCCGTGTCGGCCTACGCCTTCTCCACCGAGAACTGGTCGCGGTCGCCCGATGAGGTGCGGTTCCTGATGGGCTTCAACCGCGACGTGATCCGCCGCCGGCGCGACGAGATGCACGAGCTCGGCGTGCGGGTCCGCTGGGCCGGGCGTGCGCCGCGGCTGTGGAGGTCGGTGGTCAAGGAGCTCCGGGTGGCCGAGGAGCTGACGCGCGAGAACGACGTGCTCACGCTGACGATGTGCGTCAACTACGGCGGCCGGGCCGAGCTCGCCGACGCGGCCCGGTCGATCGCGAGGGAGGTTGCCGCCGGCCGCCTCGACCCCGAGAAGGTCGACCAGAGGGTCTTCGCCCGCCACCTCTACGTGCCCGGGTGGAGCGACGCCGACCTGGTCTGGCGCACCTCGGGGGAGCAGCGGCTCTCCAACTTCATGCTCTGGCAGTCGGCGTACTCCGAGCTCGTCTTCACCGATGTGCTCTGGCCCGACGTCGACCGGCGCCACCTGTGGGAGGCGATCGACACCTACGCGCGGCGCGACCGGAGGTACGGCGGCGCGCTGCCGAACGCCTAGGACGAGCCGGAGCAGGCGGTGCAGGTGCCGAAGATCTCCAGGGTGTGGCTGACGTCGGTGAAGCCGTGCTGCTCGGCGATCGCCCGGGTCCAACGCTCGACGGCAGGCCCCTCCACCTCCACCGTCGCGCCGCACGAGCGGCACACCAGGTGGTGGTGGTGGCTGTCGGAGCAGCTGCGGTAGACCGCCTCGCCGTCCTCGTTGCGCAGGACGTCGACCTCACCGGCGTCGGCCAGCGCCGCCAGCGTGCGGTAGACGGTGGCCAGCCCGACCTTCTCGCCGGCGCTGGTCAGCAGCTCGTGGATGTCCTGGGCGGAGCGGAAGTCGGCGAAGGTGCCGAGCACGCCGACCACCGCCCGCCGCTGCCGGGTGGGCCGCAGCGGACCGGGGTCAGTGCTCGTCATAGTGCTTCTCGTGGGCTGCGTGGCGGTGGCCGTCGTGGACGTAGTCGAGGTGGTCGCCGTGCTGGACCGCGCGGTGGCCGCACTCCTCGCCGTGCTCGTGGGGATGCTCGGTCGTCAGGTGCTCCGGGGGTACGACGCCCGCGAAGGGCGCCGCACGGCGTCGGCGCTGTCGCAGCAGCAGGCCCACCGGCCAGGCCAGCAGGAAGCCCGTGAGCGAGGTCAGCACGATCGCCGGTCCGGGGGCCACGTCGGCGCGGTAGGAGACCAGCGCCGAGACGAGCACCCCGCCGAGCGACGCGGCGACGCCGAGGCCCATCGCGAGCGCCAGCGTGGTGCGGAAGGACCGGGTGACCTGCTGCGCGGTGGCGACCGGCACGACCATGAGCGCCGAGACCAGCAGCAGGCCCACCGTGCGCATCGCGACGGTGACCGACACCGCGGCCACGACCGCCACCAGGATGTTGTAGGCGCGGGTGCTGAGGCCGGCCACGCGGGCGAACTCCTCGTCCTGGGCCACGGCGAAGAGCTGGGGCGCGAGCCCCACGCAGAGCACGATGACGACGGCCGCCAGGCCCATCGTCACCAGCACGTCGCCGGGGGCGATGGTGAGGATGGAGCCGAAGAGGTAGCGCTGGAGGGGCGCCGTGCTCTGCCCGTCGAGCCCGGTGATGAGCACGCCACCGGCCAGGCCGCCGTAGAACAGCAGCGCCAGGGCGACGTCGCCGTTGGTGTGGCCCCGCTCGCGGATCAGCTCCATGAGGAAGGCGCCGACGACCGCCACGGCCACCGCGGTCCACGTGGGCGAGGCGCCGGTGACGAGGCCGAGCGCGACGCCGGTGACGGCGACGTGCCCGATGCCGTCGCCCATCAGCGCCAGCCGGCGCTGCACCAGGTAGGTCCCGACGGCCGGGGCCGCCAGCCCGGTGAGGAAGGCGGCGATGAGCGCGCGCTGCATGAACGGGGTGGAGAGCAGGTCGATCACGGTCGGCGCCCCTCGAACGGACCGGCGACGTGCGGGGCGTGGGCGTGGTCGCGCCGGCCGGCGTGGTGGTGATGGGTGTGCGGCTCGCCGAACGCCGGGTCGTGCACCTCGTGGTCGGCCAGGGGAGCGCCGTCGTAGGCCTTGCGGCCGTCGCGCATCACCACCGCCCGGTGGACCAGCGGCGCCATCGGCCCGAGCTCGTGGGCGACGAGCACGATCGTCGCCCCGCGCCCGGAGAGCACGGCCAGGGTGTCGGCCAGGGCCTGCTGGTTGGGCAGGTCGACCCCGGCCGTCGGCTCGTCGAGGAAGAAGAGGTCCGGCTCGCCGGCGAGGGCCCGGGCGATGAGCACCCGCTGCTGCTGGCCGCCGGAGAGCGTCGAGACGCCGAGGCGCGCGAGGTCGGTCAGGCCGACCACCTCGAGCGCCTCGCCGATCGCCCGCCGGTCGTCTCGCGAGAGCGGCCGGAACAGCCGGCGGTGGGTGAGCCGGCCGGAGGCGACCACCTCCCAGACCGAGGCGGGCACCCCGGAGCCCGCCCCGCTGCGCTGCGGCACGAAGCCCACGCGGTGCCAGTCGTGGAACTGCTCCAGCGGCGTCCCGAAGAGCGACAGCGAGCCCGACGTCAGGTCCCGCAGGCCGGTGAGGGCGCGCACCAGGGTCGACTTGCCCGATCCGTTGGCCCCCATCAACGCGACGAACTCACCGCTGTGGACGGTGAGGTCGATGCCGCGCAGGATGGGGCGCCCCTCGATGGCGACGCCGCCGTCGAGGAGCCGGACGGGGTCGCTCAGCATCCGTTGGCCTCCTGCAGGGCGCCGAGGTTGCGGCGCATGATCGTGAGGTAGTCGTCGTCCTCGTCGTCGGCCGACAGCCCCTCGAGGGGGTCCAGCACGGCCGTGTCGATGTCGAGGTCACCTGCGAGACTGCTCGACGGCGCCGCCGACGTCAACGGCTCGGAGAAGACCGTGGTGACGCCCTCGTCGCGGATCAGCGCCTGGAGCCGCTGCAGGTCGGCGGGCGTGGGCTCCGCGTCGGGGGAGAGGCCGACGATCGGCTCGAGGTGGATGCCGTACTTGGCGAGGTAGCCGAACGCGTCGTGGGAGACCACGACCGTGTCCCGCTCGCACTGCGCCAGCCCGTCGGCGTACTCGGCGTCGAGGCCCTCCAGCTCGGCGCGCAGCGCGGCCGCGTTGTCGTCGTACGTCGCGGCGTTGTCGGGGTCCACCTCTCCGAGCTCGGCCGCGACCGCGTCGCCGACGTCGGCCAGCCGGAGCGGGTCGAGCCAGAAGTGCGGGTCGGTGGAGCCGTGGCCGTGCTCCTCCTCCTCGGCGTGCCCCTCCTCACCGTGGTCCTCGGCGGGGAGCAGGTCGGCGGCGCTCGTCACGTCGAGCACCCGGCCGGTCGCGTTGGTCTCGGTGGCGTCGTCGACGGCGGGCTGGAAGCCCTCCTCCAGGACCACCAGGTCGGCGTCGGCCAGCAGCCCGGTCTGCCGCACGTTCAGCTCCAGGTCGTGCGGCTCCTGCCCGGGCCGGGTGAGGTTCTCGACGCTGACCAGGTCCCCGCCCACCCGCTCCGCGGCGTACGCCAGGGGGTAGAACGCCGCGGCGGCCCGCACCTCCCCGGAGTCCGTGTCGCCGGCGGAGAACGCGGCGCACGAGGAGAGCAGGAGGCCACCGGCTAGGACCGCGACGAGCGTCGAGGAGTGATACATGAGAATGATTCTCAATCAGTTGAGAATCATTGTCAACTGCAGCGACCCGGCATACTGACGGGGTGCTGGTCGTCAACAGGTTCCGCGTGCCCGAGTCCGACCACGCGGCGTTCCGCGCCGACGTGGAGCGGGCCCGGGCCGCGCTGGCGGAGCGCCCGGGCTACCTCGACGGCACCATCGGGCGCAACGTCGACGACCCGACGCTGTGGGTGCTCAGCACCCGGTGGGAGCATGTCGGCGCCTATCGCCGCGCCCTGTCGGCGTACGACGTCAAGCTGCACGCCGTGCCGCTGCTCAGCCGGGCGATCGACGAGCCGAGCGCCTTCGAGCTCGTGGAGCCGGGAGCCGACCTCAACGTGCGCGCCGCCCGCTCGTTAGGCTGACCGCCTCCCGGACCGGCAGCCAGCCGGCCCGCACCACGAAAGTGAGCCACCGGTGGCCAAGGCGCCCGCAACGACCCTCGACCACGTCGTCTCCCTCTGCAAGCGGCGAGGCTTCGTCTACCCCTGCGGCGAGATCTACGGCGGCACCCGGTCGGCCTGGGACTACGGGCCGCTGGGCGTGGAGCTGAAGGAGAACATCAAGCGGCAGTGGTGGCGCTCCATGGTCACCGCGCGCGAGGACGTCGTCGGCCTCGACTCCAGCGTGATCCTGCCCACCCGCACCTGGGAGGCCAGTGGCCACCTGAGCACCTTCAGCGACCCGCTGACCGAGTGCCAGTCCTGCCACAAGCGCTTCCGCGAGGACCACCTCCAGGAGGACCACGCCGCCAAGAGGAGTGCTAAGGGTGACCCCGTCTCCCCTGATGATGTCGACATCAACGAGTCGGTGGCCTGCCCCAACTGCGGCACCCGAGGCGCGTGGACGCCTCCGCGCGCGTTCAACATGATGCTCAAGACCTACCTCGGCGTCATCGAGGACGAGTCGGGCCTGCACTACCTGCGCCCGGAGACCGCGCAGGGCATCTTCCTCAACTTCGCCAACGTGGTGACCAGCAGCCGCAAGAAGCCGCCGTTCGGCATCGCCCAGATGGGCAAGAGCTTCCGCAACGAGATCACGCCGGGCAACTTCATCTTCCGCACCCGCGAGTTCGAGCAGATGGAGATGGAGTACTTCGTCAAGCCGGGCGAGGACGAGGAGCTGCACCAGTACTGGATCGACACGCGCACCGCCTGGTACACCGGCCTGGGCATCAGCCCCGACAACCTGCGCCACTTCGAGCACCCCGCGGAGAAGCTCAGCCACTACTCCAAGCGCACCGTCGACATCGAGTTCCGCTTCGGCTTCTCCGGCCGTGACTTCGAGGAGCTCGAGGGCATCGCCAACCGCACCGACTTCGACCTCAGGCAGCACAGCGAGTTCTCCGGGCACGACCTCTCCTACTTCGACCAGGCTGGCGGCGAGCGCTACTTCCCCTACGTCATCGAGCCGGCCGCCGGCCTCACCCGCTCCCTGATGGCGTTCCTCATCGACGCCTACGAGGAGGACGAGGCGCCCAACACCAAGGGCGGTGTCGACAAGCGCACGGTGCTGCGCCTCGACCCGCGCCTGGCGCCCGTCAAGGTCGCGGTGCTCCCGCTGAGCCGCAACACCGACCTCAGCCCCAAGGCCAAGGCGCTGGCCGAGGAGCTGCGCCAGAGCTGGAACATCGAGTTCGACGACTCCGGTGCCATCGGCCGCCGCTACCGCCGCCAGGACGAGATCGGCACGCCGTACTGCGTCACCGTCGACTTCGACACCCTCGACGACAACGCCGTCACGGTCCGCGGGCGCGACTCCATGGTCCAGGAGCGGATCAGCCTCGAGGGGATCTCCGCCTACTTCGCGGAGCGCCTGCTCGGCTGCTGAGCCCGGACGATTTCGGGGAGCCACCCCCGCGAAAGACAATGGACCCATGACGCTGACCCTCGGCCCGCTCACGGTGCCCGTGCCGGTGGTGCTGGCCCCGATGGCCGGCATCACCAACGCCGCCTACCGGCGCGTGTGCGCCGAGCAGGGCGCCGGGCTCTACGTCTGCGAGATGATCACCTCGCGCGGCCTGGTCGAGCGGGACGAGACCACGCTGAAGATGCTGGCGTTCGACGAGCTCGAGACCACCCGGTCGGTGCAGCTCTACGGCACCGACCCGGTCTACATCGCGAAGGCGGCCGAGATCCTCTGCGCCGAGCACGGCGTCGACCACATCGACCTCAACTTCGGCTGCCCGGTCCCCAAGGTCACCCGCAAGGGCGGCGGGGGAGCGCTGCCCTGGAAGCGCGGGCTGCTGGCCGAGATCCTCACCGCCGCGGTGGCCGCCGCGGCGCCGTACGACGTGCCGGTGACGATGAAGACCCGCAAGGGCCTCGACGAGGACCACCTCACCTACCTCGACGCCGGCCGCATCGCCTCGGAGACCGGGGTGGCCGCGATCGCGCTGCACGGCCGCACGGTCGAGCAGGCCTACTCCGGGGAGGCCGACTGGGAGTCGATCGGGCGGCTGGTCGAGCACGTCGACATCCCGGTGCTGGGCAACGGCGACATCTGGGAGGCCTCCGACGCCCTGCGCATGGTGGAGCAGACGGGGGCCGCCGGCGTGGTCGTGGGTCGGGGCTGCCTGGGCCGCCCGTGGCTCTTCCGCGACCTCGCCGCCGCCTTCCGCGGTGAGTCGGTGGCGACCCTGCCCGACCTCGGCGAGGTCCGCGCCATGATGCGCCGGCACGCCGAGCTGCTGTGCGAGCACATGGGTGAGGAGCGGGGCTGCAAGGAGTTCCGCAAGCACGTCACGTGGTACCTCAAGGGCTTCCCCGCCGGGGGCGAGCTGCGCCGTGCCCTGGCGCTGGTGGACTCCCTCGCCACCCTCGACGCCCTGCTCGCAGAGCTCGACGGCGACGCCCCGTTCCCGGTCTCGGAGCTGGGCACCCCGCGTGGTCGCCAGGGGGCGCCGCGCAAGCGGGTGGCCCTGCCCGAGGGGTGGCTCGACGACGCCGACGGCACCGGCGCCCACCTCCAGGAGGACGCCCACGAGGTCACGGGAGGATGACGGGCCGGTCACGGCCCGGTCACGCTCGGTGAGGCGGGACACCCCCGCGGCAGGCGCCGGGAATGCAGGCGGTCGCGGCGGTCTGTGCTTGACTCGGCACTCGCGCCCCACCGTCTGATCGCGGAGGGGCGTTCCCCCGAGTCAGCAACAGCAAAGGATCAGCGCTGTGGCACATCATCGCCACAAGCGGGAAACCAATGCCCGCCGTTCCCCCCGCCTGCCCAAGGCAGCCCTCCTGTCCCTGCCCGTCGCCGTCGTGGCGACCGCCGCCGCGGTGACCCTCGGCGTCGTGGCCGAGCAGCCACCGCTGGGACGGGACCTGATGGCCTCGACCGCCACCGCGCCCTCCGGCCTCCGGGCCTCCATCGGCGGATCCGTCGACCGCGGTCCCGTCGTGACCCGCGGCTCGTCGCGGATGGCCAAGGCCGAGAAGCAGATAGACGCCGCACGCCGCGAGATCAAGGCCACCCGCCGCGAGATCAAGGCCACCCGCGTGGCCGTGCGCGAGGCCGACACTCGCCTGTGGACCACCGAGGACCTCAACGTGTGGAGCGAGTCCGGCGCCTCGGCGCGCGGGCTGGGCGTCGTCGACTCCGGCAGGAAGGTCCTCGTGACCGGCCGGAAGCGCGACGGTCGGGCCGAGATCGTCCTGGGAGGGGAGTCTCGCTGGGTCTCCACCGACTACCTCGACGACGAGAAGCCCGTGCCCGGCGTGCAGGCCATCGGCGGCAGCTGCACCAACGGCACCAGCGTCCCCAGCGGCGTCTCGCCCAACATCGTCAAGGTGCACCAGGCGGTCTGCGCGGCGTTCCCGCAGATCTCCAGCTACGGCACCTTCCGCAGCGACGGCGAGCACTCGCAGGGCCTGGCGATCGACATCATGGTCGGCGGGTCGCTCGGCTGGGAGATCGCCGAGCTCATCCGCGCCAACTACCAGGAGCTCGGCGTCTCCTACCTGATCTACTCACAGAGGATCTGGTCGGTCGAGCGCAGCGGCGAGGGCTGGCGCGGCATGTCCGACCGCGGGTCGACCACGGCCAACCACTACGACCACGTGCACGTCACGACGTACTGACCCTGCGGCGTCCGCCTTGGGGGGCGGGCTCAGCCGGCGGCGGCTGCGGGACGGCGCCGTCGACGCAGGCCCAGCATGTACGGCATCCCGGCCCCGGCGACGGCCAGCGTCCGCCCGAGGCGGGCGACCAGGGACGGGTCCGCGGGGACGGGAGCCGGCTCTGCGACGTCCGCGAGGTCGACGAAGTAGGACCGCACCGGCCCGATGCCCTCGAGGTCCTGCGCGACCTCCTGCGCGGGCATCGACGTGGCAGCGGAGCCGTAGAGCGCCTCGGAGAACAGGACGTACTCCGGCACGTCGACGGGGTTCTTGAGCATCCGGTGGACGTGGATGACGTCGATCCCCACGAGCTTGCGCCGCTGCCTGATGGTCTGGGTGGCCACGTCGCCCACGTGCGCCACGAACTTGAGGTGGAGGTCGTCCACCTGGGCACACCCGTGGCACGGGCACAGGTAGGCCGAGACGTAGCGGCGCTCGAGGTGGAAGGCTCGGTGCATGGCGACGGCGGCCCTGACGGTCGCCTGGACCGCCTCACCGGGGCCGGAGGCGTCCGCGCGGCGGGACAGGAAGGCCGCGTCGCCCTCGATCTCGATCAGCTCGAAGCCGGGAGCGGCGTCGACCACCGTCTCCAGCAGCCTCGCGGTGTTGACCTCCGCGTGCGCCAGGCTCATCCGGTGGGTGCTCATGTAGCGGGTGTAGCCCCCGATGTCTGCGATGAGGAGGAGCGAGCGCCCAGGCTGCATGTCTGCGAACCTACCAAGACCCGACCGCCGCCGCACGCCTCGGCGACGTGCCCTCAGGTCGGCATCCCGGCGTCGCCGTCCGGTGCGAACCGGTCGAGCCTGCCGTCGACGACCACCCCGGCCTCCCGGGCGCTGGGCGTGAAGCCGA
>NZ_CADCUP010000197.1 GCF_902805925.1 uncultured Nocardioides sp. | reverse complement strand
CCTGAGCAGAACCGCGCGAGGCACGAGCGCGGTCCGTGGGTTCAGGCAGGCCGGGCAGGGCCCGCGACCGAGGCACGAGGTCGCGACGACCCGGTCGGAACACCCGCACCCACGAGGCAGTGCCGCCGTCCTGTCGTCAGGGTCCTCAGCCGTTGACGCGCGTGGTCAGCCCGGTGGGGCCGCCCGGGGCGCCGTGGCACTTCTTGAACTTCTTGCCCGAGCCGCACGGGCAGTCGGCGTTGCGCCCGACCCCGGCGTACTCGTCGGTGGCGGTCGGCGTCTCACCGGTGACCGCGGCCACGCCGTCCTCGCTGGGGGCGGAGTAGGCGAGCCGCTGCGGCTTCCTCTCCCGCTCCAGGCCCTTGGCGCGGATGTGCGGGGCGTGCGACGCGGCAGCGGACATGTCGATCCCACCCGCGACCGGGACGTCCGCGGCCACGTGGTCGTGGTCGGCGTGCTCGTGGTCGGCGTGGTCGTGCTCGTCGTCGTCGGTGTCGTCGTCGACCTCGACCTGCAGGTTGAACAGGAAGCCGACCGACTCCTCCTTGATGCCGTCCATCATCGCGGCGAACATGTCGAAGCCCTCGCGCTGGTACTCCACCAGCGGGTCGCGCTGGGAGTAGGCACGCAGGTAGATGCCCTCGCGCAGGTAGTCCATCTCGTAGAGGTGCTCGCGCCACTTGCGGTCGAGCACCGAGAGGATCACGCGCCGCTCCAGCTCACGCATCACCTCGGGACCCACCTCGGCCTCGCGCCGGTCGTACGCCGCCTGGGCGTCCTTGGTGAGGTCCTCGACGAGCACCTCGCGGGAGAGCCCGGCACGGCCGCCGGCCTCCGCCTCGATCCTCTCGAGCGAGAGGCTGAGGGGGTACAGCTGGCCCAGCGCGGTCCAGAGCGCGTCGAGGTCCCACTGCTCGGCGAAGTCAGTGGTCGCGCCCATGACGTAGCCGGACACGACGTCGTCGATGAAGGTGCGGATCTGCTCCTGCAGGTCGGCGCCCTCGAGCACCCGGCGGCGCTCGCCGTAGATGACCTCGCGCTGGCGGTTCATCACGTCGTCGTACTTCAGGACGTTCTTGCGTGACTCGAAGTTCTGCGACTCCACCTGGCCCTGGGCGCTGGCGATGGCGCCGGTGACGCGCTTGTTCTCGATGGGCACGTCGTCGGGCACCTTGAGGACCTGCAGGATGCGGTCCACCCAGTCGGACTTGAACAGGCGCATGAGCTCGTCCTCCAGCGACAGGTAGAACCGGGACTCCCCCGGGTCGCCCTGGCGGCCGGAACGACCGCGCAGCTGGTTGTCGATGCGCCGCGACTCGTGGCGCTCGGTGCCGACGACGTACAGCCCGCCGACACCCTTCACCTCGTCGTGCTCGTTGGACACCTGCGCCTTCACGCGCTCCAACGCGTCGGGCCAGGCCGCCTCGTAGGCCTCGGCGGTCTCGCCGAGCGGCTCGAGGCCCTGCTTGCGCAGCTCCTGGTCGGCGAGGAACTCCACCGAGCCGCCGAGCATGATGTCGGTGCCTCGGCCGGCCATGTTGGTGGCGACCGTGACGGCCCCCTTGTGACCGGCCAGCGCGACGATCTTGGCCTCGTCCGCGTGAACCTTGGCGTTCAGCACGGTGTGCGGGACGCCGCGCTTCCTCAGCAGCTGGGAGAGGTGCTCGGACTTCTCGACCGACACGGTGCCGACGAGCACCGGCTGGCCGACCTCGTGGCGCTCGGCGATGTCGTCGACGACGGCGGCGTACTTGGCGTCCTCGGTGCGGTAGACGAGGTCGGCCTTGTCGTCGCGGGCCATCGGCTTGTTGGTCGGGATCGGGACGACGCCCAGGCCGTAGGTCTTGTCGAACTCGCTGGCCTCGGTCATGGCCGTGCCGGTCATGCCCGAGAGCTTCTCGTAGAGGCGGAAGTAGTTCTGCAGGGTCACCGTGGCGAGGGTCTGGTACTCCTCGCGGACGGTGACGCCCTCCTTGGCCTCGATGGCCTGGTGCA
This sequence comes from uncultured Nocardioides sp., assembly GCF_902805925.1. Classification (GTDB taxonomy): domain Bacteria; phylum Actinomycetota; class Actinomycetes; order Propionibacteriales; family Nocardioidaceae; genus Nocardioides. The sequence goes on along the minus strand of NZ_CADCUP010000197.1, from coordinate 15,572 downwards.
GTCCGTCGTTGTAGCGTCGGCCCGCGAGCATCCGGCCGGTGTGCTCGTCGACGATGAGCACCTCGCCGTCCATGACGACGTACTCCTTGTCGTTGCGGAACAGCTCCTTGGCCTTGATGGAGTTGTTCAGGAACGAGATGAGCGGGGTGTTGACCGAGTCGTACAGGTTGTCGATGCCGAGGTGGTCCTCGACCTTGGTGATGCCGGGCTCGAGCACCGAGATGGTGCGCTTCTTCTCATCGACCTCGTAGTCGACGTCGATGGTGAGGGTGCGCGCGAGCTTGGCGAACTCGGCGTACCAGTGCACCTCGTCCTGGGTGGGACCGCTGATGATCAGCGGCGTGCGCGCCTCGTCGATGAGGATCGAGTCGACCTCGTCGACGATGGCGAAGTGGTGGCCGCGCTGCACGCAGTCCTCGATGGAGTCGGCCATGTTGTCGCGCAGGTAGTCGAAGCCGAGCTCGTTGTTGGTGCCGTAGGTGATGTCGGCGGCGTAGGCGACGCGGCGCTCGTCGGGACGCATCGACGGCAGGATCACCCCGGTGGTCAGGCCCAGGAACTGGTGGATGCGCCCCATCCACTCGGCGTGGTACTTGGCCAGGTAGTCGTTGACCGTCACCACGTGCACGCCCCTGCCGGTCAGCGCGTTGAGGTACGCCGGCAGCGTGGAGACCAGCGTCTTGCCCTCGCCGGTCTTCATCTCGGCGATGTTGCCGAGGTGGAGCGCGGCACCACCCATGACCTGGACGTCGTAGTGGCGCTGGCCGATGACCCGCTTGGCGGCCTCGCGCACGGTGGCGAACGCCTCGGGCATCAGGTCGTCGAGGTCCTCGCCTCCTGCCAGCCGCTCCTTGAACTCGGCCGTCATGCCACGCAGCTCGTCGTCGCTCATCGCGACGAAGTCGTCCTCGATGGCGCCGACGGCCTTCGTGATCGTCTCGAGCTGGCGGATGATCTTGCCTTCGCCGATGCGGAGGAGCTTGTCGATGATGGCAGGCACTGGAACGTCTCTCCTGGGGTACTGGGTGGCCGGCACGGACAGGTGGCAGCACCGGCCATGCTACTCACGGACTCCAGCGCCGACGGCACCGGCGAGGCCGGGGGCCAGGTCGCCGCGCGCCCCGACGACGACGGCGGACAGGCCGAGCCAGCCGGCGAGACGACCGAGCTCGACCGCCAGCTCCTGCGCCGTCTCCGGGGGCGCGTGCGGCTCGGCGTACGCGGCCTGGACGAGCAGCCGCCCGGTGGCGCGCTCGGCCTTGAGGTCGACCCGCGCCACGATCCGGTCACCCAGCAGGAACGGCAGGACGTAGTAGCCGTGCACCCGCATCGCAGCGGGCACGTAGATCTCGATCCGGTAGAGGAAGTCGAAGAGCGCCTCGGCCCGGTCGCGCTCCCACACCACGGGGTCGAACGGGCTCAGCACGGCTCGGGCCGCGATGCGGCGCGGCAGGCGGGCGTCGCGGTGGAGGTACGCCGCGCGGGTCCATCCCTCGACCGTGACCGGCAGCAGCTCACCGGCGTCGACGAGCTCGGCGATGGCCTCCTTGGCGCTGGCCACGCCCGCACCGGGCTGGTAGCGCATCCGGTAGTAGTCGGCCAGGCAGCGGCCGGTGCCGACGCCGTGCGAGCGCGCGGCGCGGCGCACCAGCTCGCGGGCGGCCTCCTGCGGTGTCGGGGTGGGCGCCTCCAGGACCGCGCGGGGCAGCACCCGCTCGGGGACGTCGTAGACGACCTCGAACTGGCTGGTGCGCCCGGCGATGGCGACGTCGCCGGCCATGTAGAGGTAGTCGAGCACCTTGCGCGCCTCCGACCAGTTCCAGCCCCAGTGCTCGCGGGTGCGCGGGCCGCTGCTGAACTCGTCCTCGAGCGCGCGGGCGGTCACCGGGCCCCCGTCGCGCACCGCGCCCAGCACCTCGTGCTCGAGGCCGGGGCGGGTGTCGACGATCGGCCACCACTTGCCCCGGCGGGCGCGGTAGTGCTCCATCCGGTGCCGCATGACCGGCCACAGCTCGACCGGCATGAGCGCCTGGACGTGGGCCCAGTACTCCACCAGCCGGCGCGGCCGCGTGCTGGACGCGCGGCGCAGCAGGTCGACGTCGTAGGCGCCCATCCGCGAGTAGAGCGGCATGTAGTGCGCGCGCTGGAGGACGTTGACGGAGTCGACCTGCAGCACGCCGGTGCGCTGGACCGTGCGCAGCAGCGTGCGCAGGGTCGGCGTGGCGTGGGGCGTGTCGGCGAAGCCCTGGGCCGCGAGGGCGATGCGGCGCGCCTGGGCGAGGGAGAGCGAGTCGGGCCGCGGCGTCACGAGGGGCTCACGGCAGGTCGAGCAGCTTCTCCTTGACGGCGTACATGACCGCCTCCATGCGCGAGTGCAGCTGCAGCTTCTCCAGGATGTTGCGCACGTGGTTCTTCACGGTGTTCTCGGAGATGAAGAGCTGCTTGGCGATGTCGCGGTTGTTCAGGCCCTTGGCGACCAGGCGCAGCACCTCGAGCTCGCGCTCGGTCAGCCGCAGCCCGGGCACCTGGCCGCGGTTGGGCTTGGACATCTGCTTGAACTCGTCGATCAGCTTGACCGCCATCGACGGCGAGATCAGCGACTGGCCGTCGGCGACGACGCGGATCGCCTGGGCGACGTCCTCGATGGAGGAGTCCTTGAGCAGGTAGCCGGCGGCGCCGTTCTTGACGGCCTCGTAGAGGTCGGCCTCCTCGTCGGAGACGGTCAGCATGATGATCTTGGCCGACGGCACCGCCTCCTTGATCGCGCGGCAGGCGTCGATGCCGGTGCGCTTGGGCATGCGCACGTCGAGCAGGACGACATCGGGGGCCATGGTGGTGGCCATGTCGGTGCCGGCCACGCCGTCGCTGGCCTCGCCGATGACCTCGATGTCGGCCTCGGAGCTCAACAGCATCACCAGGCCCCGGCGGAAGAGCTCCTGGTCGTCGACGACGAGGGCACGGATCGGCTCGGTGGAGACGGGCTGCTCGGTCACGGGGGCATCATGACATGCGATGACGTCCCCGCGCCGACGGCAGTCCGAACGTGTCAGTCCCCGGCCGGCCCCTCCGGCTCCCCGCTCTCACCGAGCTCGAGGGAGATGACGCCGTAGTCGTAGCCACGGCGCCGGTAGACGACCGAGGGCCTCTCGCTCTCCTTGTCGACGAAGAGGTAGAAGTCGTGGCCCACCAGCTCCATCTCGTAGAGCGCGGTGTCGAGGGTCATCGGAGCGGCCGGGTGCGACTTCTCGCGCACCACGAGCGGACCGTCGCCCGTCACGTCGATGGGGCCGACCTTCCGGTCGGTCACGGCCTCCTCGGGCTCCTCCTCGGTCTCCTCCGGCACCGTCGCCAGGTCAGCGAGCGCGACGCCGACCGAGACCGGCGCGTGGCGTCCACGGTGGATGCGGCGGCGGTCGGCGGCCTTGCGCATCTGCGAGGCCATCTTGTCGATCGCGAGGTCCAGTGCACCCATCTTGTCCTCGGCCGCCGCCTCGGCCCGGATGACCGGTCCCTTGGAGAAGGCTGTGAGCTCCACGCGGGTCTGGTGGTCGTGCTGGCGCGGGTTCTTCTCCTGCTCGACCTCGACCTGCACCCGGATGATCCGATGATCGTGCTTCTCCAGCCGGGCGAGCTTCTCGGACACGTGACTTCGGAACCTGTCGGACACCTCGCAGTGCCGTCCCGTGACCACAACCTCCATGTGAACCTCCGATGTGTGCGTTGGTTACACCGTGTGTACGTCCTCACCAGGGGCGCCGGTGCCGGCACGCGCGTGCCCCGACAGGGCACGTGGTCCGAGGTGGGATGGAGTCCGCCCGGCCGACCTGGTCTTCGACCCCACAATCGCCTGCCGAGACGTTCGCAGCTTCTCTGCCACTACTGGCCTTCTCCCGGCGGTCGTCGCATCTGACGACGACGCCGAGGCAGGACTTACCTCTAAGCCGCACCGTGATCGGCTGCGCGCGGCGAGTGCCCCGCGAGCCTTACGTGGACCGTTTCGCCTGCGACTGGCATCGGCTTGCCACCCGGGCACACGTGGTGTCCAGGTGACGCAACCACGGACCCGGACGGACTCCATGAACCGACGCTAGCCGGTGCGGTCGCCGGATCAAAGGACGCCCCCCGACAATGGACGGGACGGTCGCGGCCGCCCCGGCGGATTCCGCCGCGGGGTCGCCGCGACGCAGGCGACGGCGTGCACCCGCACGCCCACCGCCTCCAGCGCCCGCTGCGCCTCGCGGGCCGTCGCACCGGTCGTGAGGACGTCGTCGCACACCACGACCCGCGCCAGCGGACGGCGTACGGCGAGGGCGCGGAGACGTCGCGAGGGGCAGTGCATCGTCTCGGCGAGGTTGACCGAGCGGTCGACGGCGCCGAGCCCTGACTGGTCGAGGACGCCGCGCCGGGAGCGGAGCAGGCAGGCCACCACGACGTCGACCCCGGCCGCGCGGAGCCGCCGGGCCGCGACCCGCACCAACGTCTCGGTCGGGGCGTAGCCGCGGCGCCTTGCGGTGCCCGGGCGGGAGGGGACGGGCACCAGCACGAGCGGGCCGCGAGGAGGCTCGGTGGCAGCGGCCACCGCCGTCGCGAGCAGCTCGCCCAGCGGCGAGGCGAGTGGGAACCGCCGGTGCTCCTTGTGGCCGGTCACCAGCTCGCGCACCGTGGCCTCGTACGGCGCGGCCGCCCAGGGCGTCACCATGCCGGGCGGGGTCGGCGACGGCCACGCGGGGAACGCCTCACCGGCCAGCCCGGCGCGGCACTGCGGGCACAGCAGCCGCCCGGGCCGGGCGCATCCCAGACAGCTGCTGCCGGTCGCCAGGTCGAGCAGGTCGTCGAGGAGGCTCACACCGGCAGGACACCGTGTCGCCGACTCGCGGCGCAAGGCCGGTGCCGGCGCCTGTGGAGGATCCTCAGCCGGCGTAGCCCAGCGCGGTGACGCCGGGGGCGAGCTCCTCCACGGAGCGGTCGGGGTCGGTGAGGTCGGAGTACGCCTCGGACGAGAGCACCAGGACGCCGTCGCCCTCCACCGGTGAGGTGACCAGCCGCTGTGCGCCACCGCGCATGCGCGACCAGCCCGGCGGGTCGGAGTCGCCGGGTGCGCCGTCGACGGACACGGTCAGCACCTGGGCCAGCTCGCCGGTGATGCGGTTGAGGACGGTGATCGAGGTGAGGGACCGCCAGCCGATGTCGCGGATGCGGGAGGAGGCGCCGTCGCCGAGGTCGAGAACGCGGGGCTCGCCGGTGCCGAGCACCCGGCCCTGCGCGTCGTGCAGGACCCGCACCACCACGACCGAGTCGCTCCTGGCACCCCGGACCAGGGCGACCAGGCGCGTGCCGTCGGGCGAGACGAGGAACCTCGACACCTGCTCGCCGGTCACGCCCGGGACCCGGAGCTCGCGCGGCTGTCCCTCCACGAGCACGGACACGCGGGCGGCACCGTCGCCCCGGTCGACGAGCCACAGGCGGCCGCCGGCGTCCCACGCCGGACGCAGCAGATCGCCGGCTCCGCGCACGACCTGGCTGGCGCTGGCTCCGGAGTCGGCCACCGTGGTCGTCAGCACCGACGTGCCGCCTCCGGACACACCGGCCGCCAGCGTGCCCGTCAGGTCGACCGAGACCTCCCTCAGCCCGAGCCGCTGGGTACCGAACCGCCCGCTGGTCGGCTGCAGGTCGTCGATGTCACCCGAGACGAGCAGCCCGTCGCGCAGGCCGAACAGGTCGCTGCTGGTGCGCACGCCGTTGGGATCGAACCGGCCGGCTGCCGTGACGGCGACCTGGCGCTGGCCGCCGGGGAGGGTGACCGGCTCGCCGTCGAGGGTGAGCCTCAGCGCCTCGATGCGCGGCTCCTGCCGCAGGGTCCACACCAGCTGGGCCACCATCTGCTCGGTCACCAGCTGGTTGGCGCCCCCGACGTCCCCCACAAGGGCCAGCTCGGCGACGCCGTCGTCGCCGATCGGCACCGAGAGCCCCGGCTCCAGGCCCTCGGGGACGAAGGTGCGGGTCACCCCCCGCCCCGACGAGGGGCCGGCCAGCAGGCCTCGCAGCAGCGAGGTGGCGAACTGGTCGCCCTCGGGCACGTAGACCGGCTCGGGCACCAGGATCTGGGCGGTGGGATCGAAGAAGTAGAGCGAGACCCGCCGAAAGCGGTCGTCGAACCATGACGAGGGCACGACGAGGGCGTCGGGCAGCTCGTTGATGCGCCACTCGTCGTCCTCGATGGTCAGCCGGAAGCCGAGCGTGTCGTCGGGGACGCCGTCGGCGGCACCGTTGCCGACCTGCCGCACCCACGAGCCGTGTGCGTCGTACTCGTTGACTCCGGTGATCGGCACGGAGAGGTTGATCTCACCCGCCGGCTCACCGATGTCGTCGTAGGTGATGGTCGCCGACTCCGGGTTCCAGGTCTGCTGGGCCCCTTCGGTGAGGTACTCCTGGGCGACGTTGATGCGGATCGGCGTCGCCTTCATCGCCTCGAGGAAGTCGAGCACGATCTCGTTGGCGGACTCCCCGGGCCGGGGCGGAGCCGGGTCGTAGTAGGTGCCGGTGACCGTGTCGTCGGAGGCGTCGCCCCCCGACTGCACCACGGGCCCCTCCGTGGGCATCCGCACGCACCCGGAGAGGACGAGCGCCGAGAGCAGGAGCGCGACGCCGGCGGTCGCGAGCCGCCTCATGCCGAGACCTCCGCGTCCATGGGGACCAGCGGGAGCGGGCTGTGGCGCAGCCGCTGGCCGAGGCGACGGGGCAGCGTCAGCCGGAACTGCGCTCCCTCGCCCGGGCGGCCCCACGCCTGCAGCCAGCCACCGTGGAGGTGGGTGTCCTCGAGGCTGATGGAGAGTCCCAGACCGGTGCCGCCGCTGGTGCGGGCCCGGGCGGGGTCGGCCCGCCAGAAGCGGTTGAAGACCATCGCGGACTCCCCCGGCGCCAGGCCGACGCCGTAGTCGCGGACCGCGATGGCCGCCGACTCGCCGTCACCGGCCACGTGGACGACGATGTCGCGGCTCTCGGCGTGGTCGATCGCGTTGGTCACCAGGTTGCGCACCACCCGCTCGACGCGGCGTACGTCGGCCTCGGCGAGGCAGACGTGCCCCGGGTCGCGCACCAGCACGCGGGTGCCGCGCTGGGCCGCGAGCACCCCGGTCATGTCGGCGACCCGGTGGGCGACGTCGACGAGGTCGACGTCGTCGGCGTCGAGGACCGCCGCGCCGGCGTCGAACCGGCTGATCTCGAGGAGGTCGGCCAGCAGGGTCTCGAAGCGGTCCAGCTCGACCTGCAGCAGCTCGGCCGCCCGGGAGGTCACCGGGTCGAAGCCCTGCCTGGCGTCGTGCAGCACGTCGCCGGCCATCCGCACGGTGGTCAGCGGGGTGCGCAGCTCGTGGGAGACGTCGGAGACGAACCGGCGCTGGAGTCGGCTGAGCTCCTCGAGCTGCCGAATCTGGCGCTGCAGGTTGGACGCCATCTGGTTGAACGACGTGGCGAGGCGCGCGAGGTCGTCCTCCCCGGTCACGCGCAGCCGCTCCTGCAGCTGGCCGGCGGCCAGCCGCTCCGCCACCTGGCGGGCCATCCGGATCGGGGTGACCACCTGGCGGGTCACCAGCCAGGTGAGCCCGGCGACGAGCAGGAGCAGGAGGACCGCCGCGGTGAGGAGCGCCTGGGTGACCAGCGCGAGGGTCTCGGTCTCCTCGGCCAGCGGAAAGGCGTAGTAGAGGGTGTAGGTGCCGCCGTCGGCCGGCAGCGTCAGCTGGGAGCCCACCACGATGCCGGGTCCCTCGTCGAGGCCCGCGAGGTCGCCGGTGGCCTGGATCTCGGTGTAGGTCCACGACGTGGTGGCCGGCCGCGAGAAGGTGCGCTCCAGCGCCGCGGGCACGGTCGCCTTGTCGAGGTTCCTGGTGAACTTGGTGCCGCCCGCGGCCAGTCCGCCCTCGGTGCCGACCCGCGGCGAGAGGATCACCGCGAAGCCCCGGGTCGCACCCCGCTCGATGATCGGCTCCACCAGCTCCTGCTGCTGGCCCGAGGCGTCGACATCCAGGCCGGGTGCGAAGGACAGGCGGTTGCGGGCCTCGGCCGTCTCGTTGCGGGCCTCGGCGACCACCGCGTCGACGCGGTGCTCCAGGAGGCCCTCGCGGGTCTGCTGGAGCAGGAACCAGCCGACGATGCTCACGACCACGGCGGAGAGCAGCACCGTGCTCGCCACGACCCGGGCCTGGATCGAGCGGCGCCAGACGGTGAGCGCGCGACGTACGGCGGCGGAGAGCTCGGCGCGGAAGGCCATGTCGCTCGGCCCGGTCAGGCCGGGTCGCGCACGGGGGCGCCGGCCTTGTAGCCGACGCCTCGGACGGTGACCACGATCTCGGGGTTCTCGGGGTCGTGCTCGACCTTGGAGCGCAGCCGCTGCACGTGCACGTTGACCAACCGGGTGTCGGCGGCGTGGCGGTAGCCCCAGACCTGCTCGAGCAGGACCTCGCGGGTGAAGACCTGCCACGGCTTGCGGGCCAGGCAGACCAGCAGGTCGAACTCCAGCGGCGTGAGGTTGATGGGCTCCTCGTCGCGGGTCACCCGGTGGCCGGCCACGTCGATGTCGAGGTTGCCGATGCGCAGCGCCCCGGCGTCGGGGGAGTCGTTGCGGCGCACCCGGGCACGGATGCGGGCGATGAGCTCCTTGGGCTTGAACGGCTTGACGACGTAGTCGTCGGCGCCGGACTCCAGGCCCACCACGACGTCGATGGTGTCGCCCTTCGCGGTCAGCATCACGATCGGGATCCCCGACTCGGCGCGCATCTCCTTGCACACGTCGATGCCGTCCTTGCCGGGCAGCATCAGGTCGAGCAGCACCAGGTCGGGGCGGTAGTCGCGGAACGCCGCCATCGCCTCGTCGCCGCGTCCGACCATGCGGCTGTCGAAGCCCTCCTGGCGGAGCACGATGGTCAGCATCTCCGCGAGGGACGCGTCGTCGTCGACGACGAGGACGCGTCCACGGTGCGGGGCGTCGGCCGGCTGACTCATGCGGTCATTGTGCCAGCCGACGCCACCGGCACGGCTCAGTAGCGGTACTGCTCGGACTTGAAGGGGCCCTCCACGGCGACGCCGAGGTAGCCGGCCTGGTCGTCGGTGAGGGACGTCAGCTTCACGCCGAGGGCGCCGAGGTGCAGGCGGGCGACCTCCTCGTCGAGGTGCTTGGGCAGCACGTAGACGCCGACGGGGTACTCCTCGGGCTTGGTGAAGATCTCGATCTGCGCCAGCACCTGGTTGGTGAAGGAGTTCGACATCACGAACGAGGGGTGACCGGTCGCGTTGCCGAGGTTCATCAGGCGGCCCTCGGAGAGCACGATGATCGCGTTGCCGGCCGGGAAGGTCCACACGTCGACCTGCGGCTTGACGTTCTTGCGCTCCGCGACGCCGGGCTTCTCCAGGCCGGCCATGTCGATCTCGTTGTCGAAGTGGCCGATGTTGCCCAGGATCGCGTTGTGGCGCATCCGCGACATCTGGTCGACGGTCACGACGTCCTTGTTGCCGGTGGCGGTGATGATGATGTCGGCGACGTCCAGGACGTCGTCCAGGGTGGTGACCTGGTAGCCGTCCATGGCCGCCTGCAGCGCGCAGATGGGGTCGATCTCGGTGACGATGACGCGGGCGCCCTGGCCGCGCAGCGACTCCGCGCAGCCCTTGCCCACGTCGCCGTAGCCGCACACGACCGCCACCTTGCCGCCGATGAGGACGTCCGTGGCGCGGTTGATGCCGTCGATGAGCGAGTGGCGGCAGCCGTACTTGTTGTCGAACTTGGACTTGGTGACCGAGTCGTTGACGTTGATGGCCGGGAAGAGCAGCGAGCCGGCCTTCATCATGTCGTAGAGGCGCAGCACACCGGTGGTGGTCTCCTCGGTGACGCCCCTGATCTCGCCGGCGATGGTGGTCCAGCGGTCCTTGCTCTCGGCCAGGGAGGCGTTGAGGAGCTCGAAGACGACCCGCTGCTCCGCGCCCTTCGCGGTGGCCGGGTCGGGGGCGGCGCCGGACTTCTCGGCGTCGACGCCGAGGTGCACCAGCATCGTGGCGTCACCGCCGTCGTCGAGGATCATGTTGGCGCCGGGGCCCTCGGGCCACATCAGGATCTGCTGGGCACACCACCAGTACTCCTCCAGCGTCTCGCCCTTCCAGGCGAAGACCGGCACGCCGGACGGCTCGTCGACGGTGCCGTTCGGGCCGACGGCCACCGCCGCGGCGGCGTGGTCCTGGGTGGAGAAGATGTTGCAGGAGGCCCAGCGGACCTCGGCACCGAGCGCCACCAGGGTCTCGATGAGCACCGCGGTCTGGATCGTCATGTGCAGCGACCCGGCGATGCGGGCACCGGCCAGCGGCTTGCTGTCGCCGTACCGCTCGCGCATGGCCATCAGGCCCGGCATCTCGTGCTCGGCCAGGGTGATCTCGGTCCGCCCGAAGTCGGCGAGGTTCAGGTCTGCGACCTTGAAGTCCATGGGTGCTCTCCCGTGTGAACGTGGCCCGTGTCGGTGCCGGTGGATACCCACGAGATTAGGCCGCAGCGACCCCGATCGAAGAATCCTCGCGGGGCTCAGTCGGACGGTGCGGGACCCTCCGGAGAGAGCGCGGTGGAGCCGTGTCCCCGACCCTCGGCGGTGTCCTGGTGCCCCTGCTCACCAGCGCTCTCACCGGCGCTCTCACCGGCGCTCTCACCGGCGCTCTCACCGGCGCTGGCACCGGCTCTGTCGACGGCGCCGCCGCCGGTCTCGTGGGAGCCCTCGTCCTTGCCGTGGCCCCCGAACGGAAGCACGTGCATCACCGCGACGACCACGGCGCCGACGAGGAGGCCGACGACGGCGGAGGCGGCGGTGTTGGTGAGCCAGCCGACCACGGCGCCGACGGCGGGCACCGCGTCGTGGGCAGCCTCCTCGAGGTGGTGGACGACGTCGTAGAGGCCGTGCCAGCCGAGGTCGTCGGTGCCGACGAGCAGGATGTGGCCACCGACCCAGAGCATCGCGGCGGTGCCGACCACCGAGATGGCGGTGAGGAGCCGCGGCATGCCGCGGACCAGTCCGTGGCCGAGCCGCTGCATGAGCGAGGAGTCGCGCTGGGTCAGCAGGAGCCCGATGTCGTCCATCTTGACGATGAGCCCGACGACGCCGTAGACCAGCAGCGTGATGCCGAGGGCCACCACCACCAGGATGAGCGCGCGGGGCAGGAACGCCTCGGCGGCGACCTCGTTCAGCGAGATCACCATGATCTCGGCCGAGAGGATGAAGTCGGTGCGGATGGCGCCCTTGACCATGGCCCTCTCGGCCTCGGGGCTGACCTCGGTCGCCAGCTCCTGGTGCTCCTCGTGGCCGCTGAGCTTCTCCCAGATCTTCTCCGCGCCCTCGTAGCACAGGTAGGTGCCGCCGAGCATCAGGATCGGCGTCAGCAGCCACGGCACGAACTGGCTGAGCAGCAGCGCCGCGGGGAGGATGAAGAGCAGCTTGTTGCGCAACGAGCCCACGGCGATCTTCTTGATGATCGGCAGCTCGCGCTGCGCGGCCACGCCGTGGACGTACTGCGGCGTCACCGCCGTGTCGTCGACGACCACGCCCGCGGCCTTCATGCTGGCCCGGCCCGCGGCGGCCCCGACGTCGTCGATCGAGGCGGCGGCCAGGCGGGCGAGGACGGCGACATCGTCGAGCAGGGCGAAGAAGCCGGCGCTCATGCCGTCGTCCGGGAGGTGTGCGTCATCACGGGCCCAGCCTAACGGCGGGGCCGCGGTCGGGTCCCCTCACTCCTCGACGAGCCCGATCCGGAGGTACTCCGAGGCGTAGGTGCCGCTGAGGAGCAGCTGGGCGTAGCGGGCGAGCTCGGTGCCGGCGTCGGTGCTCACCGTCTCGACGCGTACGCCGCGGGAGGCGGCCACCGCGAGCAGCCGGCCGCGCTGCTCGCGGACCACCGGCTCGTCGGCGCCGTCGTCGAGCACCAGGAGCAGGGGGCGCAGGTCGCCGCGTGGACCGTCGGCGAACGGGTCGGCGAAGACGTCGCGCTGCTGGGTCGCCTCGAGCAGGGGCAGCAGGTGCTCCACGTCGCCGGCGATGGCCGACCGCCCGCTGGCCCGGCGGACGGACTCCGCCACCCGGCGGGCGGCGCGGGCCGCCAGCACGGACCCGCCCCAGACGATGGGGTTGGTGTCGGCCAGGGCGATCGCCAGCATCTTGGCCGGGTTGACCGCGAGGTCGCGGTGCGGCGAGCAGGCGATGGCGACGTCGTCCAGGGCCGTGGCCACCCCCTCGGCGCCGGCGTGGGGCCCGAGGTGGATCTGCTCCAGGAACTCCAGCATCACCACCGCGGTCGCCAGCTGGTCACCGGTGACGGTGGGCAGGATCGTGACGTCGCGACCTGCGGCGTGCTCGGCCACCAGGGAGCCGGGCGGACAGGCGACCACGACCTGGCAGCCGCGGCGCACGGCCTCGGCCACCGCGGCGGCCGACGCGGCGTCGGAGCCGCCGGGCGCGAGCATCACCACGAGGTCGAGGCTGCCGGCCCAGCCGGGCAGCGCCAGCCCGGGCCAGGCGACGAACGGGACCGGGCACCACGGCTCCAGCACCGCGCGCAGCAGCCGCGAGTCGGGGCCGGCGGCGATCACCGCGCGGGGGCGGGACAGGTCGCGGTTGCGGGTCAGGGCCTCCCGCGTGGCCTCCTGCGCGTCGTGCGCCTCGCGGCGCACCCGGGCACCCGCCTCCGCCAGCGGACGCAGCGCGCCGTCGAACTCCGCCAGGACGGCCTCGTCGTCGAGCCGGGCCTCGTCGAACCAGGTCGCCATCAGGCCGTACGCGCCTCGTCGACCAGCAGCACCGGGATGCCGTCGCGGACGGGGTAGGCGTTGCCGCAGCCCGAGCAGACGAGCTCCTCTCCCTCCGGCGAGAGCGTGGACCGGCACGCGGGGCAGCGGATGATGTCGAGCAGCTGGGGGTCGAGGTTCATCGTGGTCTCCTGATCGTGGTCAGTACGTCGTCGCGGACCCGGGCCATGGTCGCCTCGTCGGCGCCCTCGGCGTTGAGCCGCAGCAGCGGCTCGGTGTTGGAGGCCCGCACGTTGAACCACCAGTCGTGGTGGCTCACGGTCAGGCCGTCGAGGTGGTCGACCCTGACACCGTCGGCGCCGGCCCAGGTCGACTCGAGCTCAGCGACCACCGCAGCCTGGTCGGCCACGGTGGAGTTGATCTCGCCGCTGGAGGCGTAGCGGGCGTAGCCGGCCAGCAGCTGCGAGAGCGGACCCTCGGACGCGGCGAGCGCGGCCAGGGCGTGGAGGGCCGCCAACATGCCGGAGTCGGCGCTCCAGAAGTCGCGGAAGTAGAAGTGCCCGCTGTGCTCGCCGCCGAACGCCGCGCCGGTCTCGGCCATGGTCGCCTTGATGAAGGAGTGCCCGACGCGGGTCCGCACCGGGCGGCCACCGAGCTCGGTCACGATCTCGGGCACCGCTCGCGAGGTGATGAGGTTGTGGATGATCCTCGCGCCCGGCTCCACCGCCAGCTGGCGCGCGGCGATGAGCGCGGTCAGCGCCGACGGGGAGACGGCCTCGCCCCGCTCGTCGACCAGGAAGCACCGGTCGGCGTCGCCGTCGAAGGCGAGACCGATGTCGGCACCCTCCTGGACCACCCGCCGCTGGAGGTCGAGGAGGTTCTCGGCCTCGATCGGGTTGGCCTCGTGGTGCGGGAAGGAGCCGTCGAGCTCGAAGTACATCGGCACCAGCTCGACCTGGTCGCCGCCCAGCCGGCCGAAGACGACCGGGGCGGTGAGCCCCGCCATGCCGTTGCCGGCGTCGACCACCGCCGTCAGCCGGCGTCCGGTCACGGGCGCCAGCGTGAGGAGGTGGGCGGCGTAGGCGTCGAGGACGTCGTGGTGGGTGATGTCGCCGGGCGCGGACGCGGCGGGGCGCGCGCCGGCGGCGACGAGGTCGCGGATCTCGGCCAGCCCGCTGTCGCGACCGATGGGCCGGGCGCCGGCGTGGCACATCTTCATGCCGTTGTACTGCGCCGGGTTGTGGCTGGCGGTGAACATCACGCCCGGCAGGTCGAGGTGCCCGGAGGCGAAGTACAGCTGGTCGGTGGAGGCCGGGCCGATCAGCACGACGTCGGCGCCGGCGGAGGTCGCCCCGTCGGCGAACGCACCCGCCATCCCGGGCGAGGTCGCGCGCATGTCGTGGCCCACGACGACCTCGCGGGCGCCGGTCACGGTCACGAACGCCGCCCCCGTGGCGCGCGCCAGCTCCTCGTCGAGCTGCTCCGGCACGGTGCCGCGCACGTCGTAGGCCTTGAAGACGGCGTCGAGGTTGGCGGCAGCCAGGGTGCCCGAGGGACTGCTGGTGACCATGCGCGCAGCCTAGTCACACCGGAGGGCGCCGGTGTGGCCGCGCGGGCGTCACTCGCTGGTCAGCACGCGGAGGTGTCCGCGCTTGACGCCGGCCGCCGGGCCGTCGGCCCGGTGCCCGACGGGCGCGGGCGCCGGTGGACGCGCGGCCTCGCGGACGGCGTCGGCCAGGGCGAGCAGGTCGTCGCTGCTGGGGCCGCGCGTGGACGGGTCGGCGGCCAGGCGCAGCACCTCCCAGCCCCGGGGGGCCGAGAGCTGCTCGCTGTGCCGCTCGCACAGGTCGTAGGCGTGCGGCTCGGCGTACGTCGCGAGGGGGCCCAGGACCGCGGTCTGGTCGGCGTAGACGTAGGTCAACGTGCAGACCGCGGCGGAGGAGCAGGCGGTGCGCGAACAGCGACGGGCGTGGCTCACGCGGGGCAGGCTACCTCTCCTCGTGGCGCCCCCGGACTAGGCTCGCGGCGTGGACGAGAGCCCAGTCGCCGGCCCGGCAGCCAGCACGGTCGACCCGCCGCGCGTGCGCCGCACCCGTGATCGCCGTGGCCGCGGGATGCGCGGGCCCGGCATCCTCCCGACCAGTCTCGGCACGCCGGTGCTGCGCACGGCTCGCGAGCGCTTCGACGCCCTCGTGCTGGACGTCGTGACCGAGGTCGACGACCGGTGGCACCGGCAGCTCGGCATCGTGGAGTACGCCGTCGAGGACACCCCGCTGGTGCCCGACGACTGGGCCGCGGAGACGGTGCCCCTGTCGTCGCTGATCCGCGGGCGGGGCTCCCAGCCCACACGGCTGGTGCTGTTCCGGCGCCCCATCGAGCACCGCTGCGAGTCGCGCGACGAGCTGCACGCGCTGGTGCTCACCGTGGTGGTCGAGCAGGTGGCCGAGCTCCTGGGCATGGACGCCGAGGACGTCGACCCCCGCTACCGCAGCTGAGCGGTCGTCGTCACTGCAGCGCCGGCCGCACGTCGGCGACCCTCCCGCTGAGCACGAGCGGGACGAGCGGCACGACCGCCAGGGCGCGGGGCCCGAGCTCGACGGCGCCGACCGCCGTGGTGTCGTCGAGCCGCACCTCCACGTACCCCGCGCGGTCCGGGAGCCGGATCCGCGCCGCGGCACCGACCGAGAGGTCGACGGTGCGGGGCCGCAGGGCCCGGCCGGACGGCGTACGGAGCAAGACGGTGGCCTCGCCGACCCTCGGGATCCCGGCGAGCACGATGCGCTTGGGACCGCGCGGCAACGCCACCGCG
>NZ_CADCUP010000196.1 GCF_902805925.1 uncultured Nocardioides sp. | reverse complement strand
ACCACGACTCGCCACCGTCGTCGGTGCGCATGATCTGCGACTCCTCGCCGGGGCCGATGGCCAGCACGAGCGCGGTCTTCCGGGAGCGGGCCTCGACGTCGCGGAACATCAGGACCTGGGCGGCGGGCGTGACGTCCTTCCACGACCTGCCGCCGTTCACCGTGCGCCAGACGCCGCCCTCGCTGCCGGTCACCCAGGCCACCCGGTGGGAGACGGCGTCGAGGCCGCGCAGCCCCTGGTCGGTGTCGACGTCGACCCGCTTCCAGGAGAGGTCGTTCTTGGCCGGCCTGTCGAGTGAGGTCGTGTCGGGTGCCGGCTCGTCCGCCGCGACGGCGGCGAGGGGCACCAGGGTCATCGTGAGGGCGGCAGCGGCCCCGAGGAGTGTGCGCATCGCCACAGCCAACCGTGGGCCCGCGGTCCGCGCAAGAGGCCTCAGCCGGTGGTGCGCAGCGGGCTCGCGTCGGCTCCCGCCGCGTAGGCCTCCGCGGCGTACAGCGCCCAGGCGTGAACGCCGCGCTCCCCGCCGTCGCGGTAGCCCGCGAGGTTCGACTCGTACTGCGCCCGCAGCGCCAGGTGGCCCGCCTCGGGCACCACCAGCGATTTCTCGTCGACCCCGCGCGCCACCACGACCAGCCGCTCCGCCGCCCGGGCCACGAGCCCGTTGTGGGACGCGAACGGCGCTGCCGAGGCGAGATCGGCGTGCACGACCGCCGCCACCAGCAGCGCCGGGGCGTCGGTGTCCGCGAGCAGCAGGTCGGCGAGGGCGCGCAGTCGCTGCGAGGACGCGGCGTCGCGGGGCCGTCCGAGCCGGTCGTCGGGCACGGACCCGGTCGCGGCCAGCGCGTGGATCCGGGCCAGCGCCTGCAGGGGCGAGCGCGACAGCGACGGCGCCAGGCCCAGCAGCTCCGAGGAGACCCGCACGGCGTCCGCCGCGACCCGGTCGCCCGTCCCTGCGCGGACGTCGGCGAGCGTGGACGTCGAGCCCTCGAGGACCGCCGAGGCGTGCGCGCCCCGCAGCAGCGACTCCGCGGTGGTCTCCGGCGAGGTACGACGCAGCCCGCGGTCCCGCAGCAGCGCGTCGATGCCGTCGCGCACCGCGGCGTACGCCGACGGCACTCCCTCCAGGGAGCTCAGCCAGGCCAGCGGGTCGGTGCTCACACGCCGAACGCTAGTGCGGACAACGTTCCGCGCCCACTGTGCATCACCATGGTGACCACCCACCACGATCGGGAGACTCACCCATGCCCTTCGCACGCGCACGACACCTTTTCACCGCCGCACTGCTCGTCGCGACGACGGCGGGCGCAGCCGGCACGGCCGCGCCGGGCGCGCACGCCGCAGCAGCGACGTGTCAGGGGCGGCCGGTCACGATCACGGGTGCGGCCGGACAGGTCGTCACCGGCACCGACGGGCCCGACGTCATCGTGCCGGAAGGCGCCCGCCGGGTCCTGGCGCTGGGTGGCGACGACCTAGTCTGCCTGGAGGCGGCCGACGACGCCTTCGTGGACGCCGGCGCGGGCGACGACGTCGTCACGGACGCAGCGCGCGACGCCGGCACCGTCGTGCTCGGTGCGGGGGCCGACACCTTCGTGGGCTCCGACATGTCGGTGACAACCGGCGACGCACAGCAGCCCCTCACGCGCCGGTCACGGACGACGGATGCCGAGCGTGACGTCGTCCGCGCCCTGGGCCACAGCGTCGTGCACACCGGGCAGGTCGGCCTGCCCAACGCCGACGAGGTCGAGGTGAGCAACGGGTCCGTCCTCTTCCGGGGCAGCGAGCTGACCGCGGAGGGGCGGCTGCACAGCGAGCTGACGGACGCCTACCTGGCCGTGATCGACCTGCCGACCGGCGGGTGGGACCTCGACAACCGGACGGGCCTGGCGACCCGGGACGGTGTCGAGGCGCTGCGCTGGTCCGGCTTCAGCCGCTTCGGCTGGTACTCCCCCGCGGCCGCGTCGCTGCGGTTCACCGGGTCCGGCGCCAGCGAGCTGCTGCTGCTCGACGACGAGGTGCGGGGGCCCGCCTCGCGCGCGACGGTGTCCATGGGCGCCGGTGCCGACCTGCTCCGGACCGACCCCGACGCCCTGGCGGGCAACTCCTTCGACGGGGGCCCGGGCCGGGACGAGGTGTTCCACGACCGGGGGAAGGGCAGGCTCACCGTCAACCTGCGGACCCGGCAGCTGGACCTGACGCTGGACGGGCTCCTGCACAGCAACCGCATCGATGCGTTCGAGGCGCTGCGCCTCGGGGCACGCCGGATCGCCCTCTACGGTGACGCGAGCGCCACCCGGGCCTACCTGCGCGGCTGCTTCGTGCGGGCGCAGGGCGGCCGTGGCGCCGACGTGCTGGCCGCCTCGCGCACGCTGGGCACGGGCAGGGACTACGACGCGCCGGCGGGCGGGGCCCCCTGTCGCGAGCGGGCCCGTCTCGCCGGCGGTCCCGGCGACGACCGGCTCTGCGGCACCCCCAACCGTGACCGCCTCTTGGGCGGCCCGGGCTTCGACCGCGCCCGGGACCGGGGCCGCGCGCAGGACGTCGTGCGCGTCGAGCGCCTGACGCGGCGGCTGCGCTGCTGACCGAGCACCGCGGGTCGATGCCTGCGCGACCGACGCGGGTAGCCTGGCCCCGATGAGCCAGCCCCAGCCCGCCCGATCCTTCGGCCGCGTCGCGGCCGCCTACGACCGCGGCCGCCCGGGCTACCCGGCGCAGGTCGGACCGTGGCTGACGGGTGGCCCGGGGCGCACCGTCCTGGAGCTCGGCGCCGGGACGGGCAAGCTGACCGCGCTGCTGGTGCAGCACGGCCACGACGTGCACGCGACCGACCCCGACCCGGCGATGCTCGAGGTGCTGAGCGCCGCGCTGCCCGGCGTGCGCACCTCCGTGGCGGGCGCCGAGGACCTGCCGGTGGCCGGCCGGTCGGTGGACGTGGTCGTCTGCGCCCAGTCCTTCCACTGGTTCGACCTCGAGCGGGCGCTGCCCGAGATCGCGCGGGTGCTCAAGCCGGGCGGGCACCTCGCCCTGGTCTGGAACCAGACCTACCAGAAGATCCCGTGGGTACGCCGCCTCGGCGCCATCATCGGCCAGGACCAGGTCGCCGACCCGGCCGAGCCGCTCCGGGACTCCGGTCTCTTCGGGCCCGTGGAGGAGACCGAGCTCCGCCACTGGCAGGACGTCAACCGCTCCTCGGTCGTGGACCTCGCCGCGTCGCACTCCGGCGTGTCGACCCTGGAGCCCGAGGCGCGCGAGGCGAAGCTCGCCGAGGTCGCCGCGTTCTACGACGACTACGGCCGCGGCATGGACGGCATGCAGCTGCCGTACGTCGCCCGCTGCTTCCGCGCCCCGGTGATCGACGACGGGCGGGCCGAGGATCCGGGTCCGGGGACAACTTCTGCGGCCGACGGCGCGTCCCAGGGGGGACCGTCCGTCTCGGACGGCTCCGACACCGACATGCTGCTCATCGACTTCCGGTAGGCGGCCCGACTCTCGAGGAGTCCCCATGAGGTCCGCACCACGCCTGTCCCTGCTCACGCTCGCGCTCGGCGCGACCCTGCTCGCCGTGCCCGCCTCGCCCGCGGCGGCCGCCCCGACCTGCCGTGGGGAGGCGGCCACCCTCGTCGGCTCCGAGGGCGCCACCCTGACCGGCACCGAGGGCCGTGACGTCGTCGTCACCGACGCCGCCGTCGCGGTGGACACGCTGGGCGGCGACGACCTGGTGTGCATCACCGGCAGCCCCCCGCCCGGCGGGGGCGTGCGCTAGTGCGGATCGACACCGCGGCCGGGGCGGACGTCGTGGACGGGACGGCCACCCCCGGGTGGGGCGCCCAGGCCGTGCTGGGCGAGGGGGCCGACCGGTTCCACGGCGGACCCACGAGCGACCAGGTCAACGCCGGCACGGGCCAGCCGACCAGCACCTCCGGGTCGCTGACCGGGCGCGACGACCCCGCGCGCCCCGGCGTGCTGGCGCTCGACCTGGGCGGGGGCGACGACGTCTTCTCCTCCGACGCGCCCGGTGCCCCCGGCAGCACCTACGCGGGCGGGCCGGGGCGGGACAACCTCACGATCGGGTCCCGAGACCAGCGGCTCGCGCTGGAGCTGCGGACCGCGCGTCTCGACGTCGGTGGGGTCGTGTCG
>NZ_CADCUP010000195.1 GCF_902805925.1 uncultured Nocardioides sp. | reverse complement strand
GCCGACCTGCTGCACACGATGTTCGACCCCACCGTGACCTACGACGACCTCGCCTGGATCCGCGACCAGTGGCCGGGGACGGTGTCGGTGAAGGGGGTGCAGGGCGTCGAGGACGCCCGTCGCCTCGCCGACGCGGGGGTCGACGCGATCGTGCTGTCCAACCACGGCGGGCGCCAGCTCGACCGCGCACCGGTGCCCTTCCACCTGCTGCCGCGGGTCGTGGAGGCCGTCGGGTCCGACGTGGAGGTGCACCTCGACACCGGCATCATGTCCGGCCAGGACGTCGTCGCGGCGATCGCGCACGGGGCGCACTTCACGATGATCGGACGCGCCTACCTCTACGGCCTGATGGCCGGCGGCCGAGACGGCGTCGACCGCACCATCGCGATCCTGCGCGGCCAGGTGGAGCGCACCATGCGCCTGCTGGGCGTCGCCACCCTCGACGAGCTGACCCCCGACCACGTCACCCAGCTCGTGCGCCTGGCACCCCGCCCCCCGCGGTAGTCGCGGTCGGCGGTGACGGCGCTCAGCCGAAGAAGACCTGCGCCTCGGCGTACTCCCTCTCGCTGACGAGCTTGAGCTCTGCGGTGCCCTCACTGAGCGGCAGCCGCACGATGTCGGTGCCGCGCAGCGCCATCATGGTGCCGAACTCGCCGTCGGCGACCGCGTCGGCGGCCTGCAGCCCGAAGCGGGTCGCCAGCCAGCGGTCGAACGCCGTGGGCGTGCCGCCGCGCTGGATGTGGCCGAGCACGACCGCGCGCGCCTCCTTGCCGGTGCGCCGCTCGATCTCGCCGGCCAGCCGGTCGCCGATGCCGCCGAGGCGGACGTGGCCGAAGGCGTCGAGCTCGCTGTTGAGCAGCGTCACGTCGCTGCCGCCCTCGGCCTCCCGCGGGACCGCGCCCTCGGAGACGACGACGATCGGGGCGTACTGGCTCTTGAACCGCGTCTCGACGTGGGCGCAGACCTCCTCGATGTCGAAGGGCTGCTCCGGGATGAGGACCATGCTGGCGCCACCGGCGATGCCCGAGTGCAGGGCGATCCACCCGGCGTGACGGCCCATCACCTCCACGACCAGCACCCGGTGGTGCGACTCGGCGGTGGTGTGCAGGCGGTCGATCGCCTCGGTGGCGATGTTGACCGCGGTGTCGAAGCCGAAGGTGAAGTCGGTGCCCGACAGGTCGTTGTCGATCGTCTTCGGCACGCCCACGACGCTCACGCCGAGGTCGGCGAGCTTCGTGGCGACCCCGAGGGTG
Organism: uncultured Nocardioides sp.; assembly: GCF_902805925.1. GTDB lineage: Bacteria > Actinomycetota > Actinomycetes > Propionibacteriales > Nocardioidaceae > Nocardioides. The sequence continues at coordinate 2,894 of NZ_CADCUP010000195.1, read as the reverse complement.
TCCTCGCCGCCGATGGCGACGAGCGCCTCGACGCCGTCCTTCTCGAGGTTGGCGCGGATCTGCTCCACGCCGTCGTCGAGCTTGAAGGGGTTGGTGCGCGAGGAGCCGAGGATCGTGCCTCCCCGCGGCAGGATGCCGCGGCACTGCTCGATCCCCAGGGGCATGGTGAGTCCCTCGAGCGGGCCCTTCCAGCCGTCGCGGTAGCCGACGAACTCGAAGTCGTGGGTGTGCACGCCCTTGCGTACGACGGCGCGGATGACCGCGTTCAGGCCGGGGCAGTCCCCGCCTCCGGTGAGCACTCCGACTCGCACTGGAACCTCCGCTGTGTGGGGACTTTGAACGTTCACATTCCCTTCGGAGGGTAGCGAGGGCCGGCACGCGAGTCACGCCTGGGCTCGCGAGGTGGCACCACCGACCTCAGCCCGTGGTGGGGACCTCCTCCTCGGCCCGGTTGCTCACGACGGCGGCGGCCGTGGGCATGACGGCGCCCAGCCGGGCGACCACGGGCAGCATCGCGACCGACAGGGCCAGCATCACGATCCACAGCGGCTCGGGGCCCCGGTCGAGCAGCCAGGCGAAGAGCACCGGGGCGACGGTGCTGCTGAGGTTCCAGGCGAGCTGGATCAGGGACAGGTAGCGCCCGCGCAGGTGCTCGGGTGCGGCCTCCGCCGACAGCGCCGCGAGGACCGGCCCGCCGCTGAGCTCGGCGAGGGTGTAGACGACCGACCCGAGCACGATGACGCCGGTCGCCACGGCCGGAGCGAGCCAGCCACAGGCCAGGAAGACGACGAAGGAGGCGCCGAACACCACCTGTGTCCACAGCAGCACGCGGTAGCGCACCAGCCCGGTCATCGCGTTGACCACCAGGCCCTGCCCGAGCCCGACCATGATGCAGTTGAGCGTGAAGATGAGGCCCGAGACCCACCCCGGCAGGCCGAGCACCGTGACCGCGTAGACCGGCAGCGCGAAGTTGAGCACCATCATCGGCATCGAGTAGCCGACCTGCGCCACGACCAGCAACCGGTAGGGCCGGTCGCTCAGCACCGTCCGCCACGACCCGGGCAGGTGGCCGTGCCCGCCCCGCGCGGTGGCCGGCACGGCGAGCAGCAGCCAGAACGCCACGGCGTACGTCGCGGCGTTGGCCGCGACCACCGTATGGAACGCCCAGTCGGAGCCGATGGCCAGGGCGGCGCCCGAGGCGACCCCGCCGAGGGCGAAGCCGACGTTGCGCAGGGCGCCCAGGAAGCCGAACCAGCGCTCCCGCTCGCCCGGGGCCGAGATGGCCGCCACGATGTTGCTGTAGGAGCCCCAGAACGCGGTGCGCCCGATCGTCACCACGACGGTCCAGAGCAGCACCGCCGCGAACGACTCGGTCACCAGGTAGGCCGCGAACCCCGTCGCCTGGAGCGCGTTGCCGGCCAGCAGCACCTGCTTGGCACCGAACCGGTCCACGAGCCCGCCGAGCAGCGGGCCGGCCGGCAGCGCGACCGCGGAGGCGATCGAGATGGCCGCGCCGACCTGCACCAGGCTCAGGTCGGTGACGGCCAGGAAGTAGAGCATCGAGAGCGGCATGAAGACGCCGCTGCCGAGCGCGTCGACCGCGATGGCGGTGACGAAGCGACGGTGGGGACCGATGGAGGGGAAGCCGAGACGGGACAGCACCCGCCCATCCTCGCCCGCGCCACCGACATCCCGGCAAGCGAGTATCGGACCGAGCCACTAGCCTCGCGGCATGACGTTCTCGATCGTGGCCCGGTCCGACGACGGTGAGACCTGGGGTGTCGCCGTCGCCTCCAAGTTCCTCGCCGTCGGCTCCGCCGTCCCGGCCGCCGTCGCGGGGGTCGGCGCCATCGCCACCCAGGCCGCGGCCAACGTGGCCTACAAGGGTGAGGCGCTGGCCCACCTCGACGAGGGCGCGACCGCCGACGTGGCGCTACAGCGGCTGCTCGACGACGACGAGGGCCGCGAGCACCGCCAGGTCGGGATCGTCGACCTCGACGGCAACGCCGCCACCCACACCGGCGGCGAGTGCTACGACTGGGCGGGCGGCGTGACGGGCGCGGGCTATGCGATCCAGGGCAACATCCTGACCGGCCCGGAGGTGGTGGACGCGATGCGCGACGCGTTCGAGGCCTCGTCCGGCCAGCCGCTCGAGAGCCGTCTGCTGGCCGCGATGCAGGCCGGCGACTCCGCCGGCGGCGACCGCCGGGGCCGCCAGTCGGCCGCGCTGCTCGTCGTCCGCGACGGCGCCGGCTACGACGGCAACGACGACATCGCCGTCGACCTGCGGGTCGACGACCACGCCACCCCGCTCGCGGAGCTGGCGCGTCTCCTGGACCTCAACGAGCTCTACCTGACCGCCTCCACCGACGAGGAGAAGGTGGAGATCGACGACGCGCTGGGCGAGGAGATCTCCCGCCTCGTCCAGGCCGCCGGCCACCCCGACCTGCCCGCGTGGACGGGCTCGGAGAACTACGAGATGCGGGTGGCCTCCGACTTCACCTGGATCGACCGGCGCGTGCTGGGGATCCTGCGGGGTGGCGCGGCCTGACCGTGCTCGGCGCGGGCGCCTAGCGCAGGCGCGCCAGCGCGGCCACGTCAGCCTCGCGCTCCCGGATGGCCGCGGCGAGCGCGGCCTCGGCCTCGGACCGCACGTCCTCGGCGTCCGAGAGCTCGTCGTCGACCTCCTCGGCCGATGTCTCCAGCTCGGCGAGCCGCCGGCGGAGCTCGTCGATCTGTGCCTGCACCTGCATGCTGCGCGCCTCGAGCTCACCGACCTCGGCGGCGGCTGCGTCGAGGGCCTCCTGCGCCTCGACGACCTGCGCCTCGGCGGCGTCGACCTTCTCCTGCGCGGCCCGTCTCCTCTTCTGGTCCGCCTCCGGGTCGGGGACGAC
>NZ_CADCUP010000194.1 GCF_902805925.1 uncultured Nocardioides sp. | reverse complement strand
CGGCGGCCGCCTGCTCGACCCCGGCGCCGGCCGGCCGGGCGTCCTCGCCGACCGCCTGCGCGCCCCACAGGCAGAAGGCGGCCCGCAGCCGCTTGCCGCCGTCCATCAGGTCGCGGACCACGTCGGCGAGCTCGTCCAGCTCGGGACCCACGCCGGCCAGCGTGCGGGTCTGGCGCTCGACGGTGTCGGAGAGCACCTGCTCCACGGCACGCAGGGCGCCGACGTCGAGCACCGAGGGGCGCCGCGTCACCGAGGGACCTGAGCGGGGCATGGCTCCAACGTACCGGTCGGAGCGAAGGGGTACGCCGGCCGTCAGGGGCTCGCGGAGGAGGTCACCGTGGTGGGCTGCCGGCGGGCCCGGAGGGGTGGAACTCGTCGATGGCGAACATCTCGTCGGGCTGGGCGAGGAACAACGGTCCGACCACCTCCGCGAGCTGGCGCACCGACACCGACGTCCGGACGCGGTGGGTGACGTCGTGGCCGCCGACGATGATGACCGCCACGTCGGGGCGGTAGCCCGATCCCAGGGGAGCGAGCCTCCGCACCGCTCAGGCCGCCGCGCCGTCGAGGATCCGCAGCACGGCGGGGTAGTGCACCTCGATCAGCTCGTCGACGACCGTGGCCCAGCTGCGGCCGGCCACCGCGTCGAGAGCTGCCGCGGCGGTGCGCGACCGGAGCTGCTCATCGCCCACCACGGTCGCGACCGTGTGCCGCAGCGCGGCCGGGTCGGTGGGCCGGAACAGCATCCCGGTGCGCCCGTGGTCGACGAGGTCGACCGGTCCGCCGGCTGCCGGCGCGACGACCGGGACACCACTGGCCTGCGCCTCCTGGACGGTCTGGCAGAACGTCTCGGACTCCCCGGTGTGCACGAACACGTCGAGGGAGGCGAAGGCGCGGGCGAGGTCGTTCCCGCGCAGCATGCCGGTGAAGGCGGCCTCGGGCAGGTGCCTCTCCAGCCAGGGCCGCGCCGGCCCGTCGCCCACGACCACGAGCCGCGTGCCGGGCAGGGAGGCGACCTCGACGAGACGGCGTACCTGCTTCTCGGGTGCCAGCCGGCCGACGTACCCGACGGCGAGGGTGCCGGGCCGGGCGCGCGTCCAGGCGGCGTGCAGGCCCGCGTCGCGGCGGTCGGGGGAGAAGAGGTCGAGCGAGACCCCGCGCCGCCACAGGTGCAGGTCGGTCACGCCCAGGGCGGCGAGCTGGGAGTACGCCGCGGTCGACGGCACGAGCGTGCGGTCGGCGCGGCGGTGGATGCGCCCGACCCAGCGCGAGATGGGTGCGTCGGCCCGGATGCCGTACTGGCGCGCGAAGCCGGCGATGTCGGTCTGGTAGACGGCCACGGTCGGGAGGCCGAGGCGGGTGGCCGCCCTCAGCCCGACGGCTCCCAGCGCGAACGGGGAGGCGAGGTGGACGACGTCGGGTGCGAAGTCGGCGAGCGTGCGCTCCAGCACCGGGTCGGGCAGCCCGAGGGAGAACGACCGATAGCCCGGCAGCCCGACCGAGCGGACCCGGACCACGGGTGCGGAGCGGTAGGCGTCCGGGCCGGGGCCGGGCGCGACCACGAGGACCTCGTGGCCGAGGTCGAGCAGCCGGTCGACCGTGTGCCGCACGGTGTTGGTCACGCCGTTGACCTGGGGGAGGAAGGACTCGGTGACGATGGCTGTGCGCATGCCGCCACGGTCTTGTGCATGCGTGAACGCTCGGCGACCCCGACGTAGGTGTCCGATGACGCGGGGGAGTCGGGTGCGCCACGATGCCGGGTGCGCCGCATCGGCAGGTAGCGTGACCACTCACCTGCCGCGTCGCCGTACGGAGGACGACATGACCACGACCGCCCGCAGGCGGATGCGCTCGACGGGCGTGAGCCTGGGCGTCACCGCCATCATGGCCGCCGGGCTGTCGGGGTGCGCGTCGTCGCCCGACTACGCCGCGGTGTGCGTCGACCCGGACACCGACGAGCGCGTCGACGACGACCAGTGCGACGACGACCGGGCCGCCGGCTCCGGGGTCGGCGGGGCCTTCCTCTGGTACTACCTCGGCGCCAGCTCGCGGGTGCCCGCCCTCGGCAGCCGCGTCGCCGGCGGCACCTTCAACGGCTCCGGGCTCAACGGCACCGTCCAGCGCGGCGGACTGCCGGAGGCCGGCGGCTCGTCGGTCAGGTCGACCACCAGGACCGGCGGCTTCGGCGGCACCAGCCGCGGCGTCTCCGGCTGACCCCCCGTCCCGTCCCGTCACCGACCACACCCGAGGAACCACATGCTGGAGTCCCTGCTCAACGCCCTCGGGCACGCCGTCGTGTACGCCGTCCTGGCCGGCGCGCTGCTCATCGCGGCGTACTACGTGCTCGACCTCGTCACCCCCGGCCACCTCGGCAGGTCCCTGCGCGGCGTCGACGAGACCGGCGCCGAGTCCGTGCACGCGGCGTCGCGCTCGGCGGGCCTGGTGACCGCGGCCTGGCTGGTCTCCAACGCGATGGTGCTGTTCACCGCGATCTGGACCAACGGCGCCACCTCGCTGGGCTGGGCGCTGGTCTGGACGCTCTCGTTCGGCGTGCTCGGCATCGCGCTCAACGCCGCCATGTTCTTCGTCGTCGAGCTCGTCACCCCCGGCGACCTGCGCCGCATCGTCACCGCGCCCGGGCCCGCGCGTCCCCTGGCCTACCTCGCCGCGGCCGCCGCCGTCTCGGTCGGCCTCATCGTCTGCGCCAGCATCGCCTGATGTGGCGCCACGAGTCCCGCCCGCGCAAGGACTGGGAGCGGATCGTCACCGAGCAGGGGCTGATCTTCCCGCTCACCCCGAAGCCGGACGGCTCGACGGTGGCCTACTGGAACGAGTCGGCGTGGTACGAGGTGACCCTCGACGAGGTCGACATGCTCGAGGCCGCCACCGAGGAGCTGTGGGCGATGTGCGTCGACGCCGCAGGGCACATGGCGGCGACCATGACCGACCAGCGGCTGGGGCTGCCGCCCGGCACGCTCGGCCTGGTGCGGGCGTCGATCGAGCGCGGTGACCCCTCGGTCTACGCACGCTTCGACCTTGCGTACGGCGCCGACGGCTCGGTGAAGATGCTGGAGATCAACGGCGACACCCCGACCGGGCTCGTCGAGACGGGCGTGGCGCAGTGGCGCTGGGTCGAGGACATGATGTCCGACATCGACCAGTGGAACAGCGTCCACGACCGGCTGGTCGCGCGCTGGCGCGAGCTGCGGGTCTCGGGCGCCCTCGACGGCGACGAGGTGCACTTCCTCTACGACCTCGGTGAGGGGGAGGCCTACGACGGCGGCGAGGTGGAGATGACCGTCCACTACCTCATGGACTGCGCCGTGCAGGCCGGCCTGAAGGTGATGGCCCACCCCATCGCCCACGTCGGCTGGAACCCCGACACCCGCGACTTCCGGGACGCGGGCGACCGGCCGATCCGCAACGCCTTCAAGCTCTACCCCTGGGAGCAGATGCTCGCCGAGGACTTCGGCCGGTTGATCATCGACGGTGCCGAGACCAGGCCCGTGCGCTGGTTCGAGCCGGCCTGGAAGGTGCTGCTGAGCACCAAGGCGATCCTGCCGGTGCTGTGGGAGCGCCACCCGGGACACCGCCTCCTGCTGCCGGCGTACTTCGACGAGCCGCGCGACCTCGCCGAGTGGGTGGCCAAGCCGCTGCACGGCCGCGAGGGCGACGGCATCCGCATCCGCCTCGCCGACGGCCACGAGGTGACGATGCCCGGTGATTACGGCGCCGAGGGCTGGGTCTACCAGGGGTACGCCCCGCTGCCGGTCTACGGCGGGAACTACGTCGTGATCGGGTCCTGGGTGGTCGGGGGCGAGGCCGCGGGCATGCTGGTGCGCGAGTCCGACGGCATGGTCACCGACTACTACAGCCGGGTCGTGCCGCACGCGATCAGCGACGGCCTCTCGCCCGACGACGCCACGGTGCAGCAGTGGCTCGCCGGCCGGGTCGGGCCGGAGGCGCCGAGGATCCCGCCCACGCCGCGGTCCTGATCGGCGCCCCGGGCGGTGGCCCTGGGCATCAAGCGGCGCCTGACCTGCGGTTTCAGTAGGCCTCCAGGGGCTCGAACCCTGAACCAACGGATTAAAAGTCCGCTGCTCTACCCATTGAGCTAGAGGCCCGGGGGACCGAGAGATCAGTCAGGACAAGTCTC
>NZ_CADCUP010000193.1 GCF_902805925.1 uncultured Nocardioides sp. | reverse complement strand
CGAGGCCACCGGCCTCGTCAAGACCTTCGGCTCGACACGCGCCGTCGACGGCGTCGACCTCAGGGTCGCGCGCGGGACCGTTTACGGCGTGCTCGGCCCCAACGGCTCCGGCAAGACCACGCTCTTCTCCCTGCTGGCCGGCCAGCTGCCGCCGACCCGGGGCAAGGTGGTCTTCGAGGACACCGACATCACCGGCTGGTCGGCCGACCGCGTCGCCCGCGCCGGGCTGGTGCGCACCTTTCAGCTGATGCGGCCCTTCGAGAGCATGTCCGTGCTCGACAACGTCGCCATCGCCGCCCACACCCACACCCGCTCGCGTCGGGAGGCCCGCCGCCGGGCGCTGGGCGTCATCGAGCGCGTGCAGCTCGAGGCGTACGTCCACGCCCCCTGCGGCAACCTGCCGACCGCCGGCCTCAAGCGGCTGGAGCTGGCCCGGGCACTCGCCCTCGAGCCGCGGCTCGTCCTGCTCGACGAGGTGCTCGCCGGGCTGGTCCCGGCCGAGCGGGCGCCGATGATCGACCTGCTCCGCGACCTGCACGCCGACGGCCTCACGGTCATGTTCGTCGAGCACATCATGGCCGCGGTGCTGGCGCTCTCCGAGCGCCTGATGGTGATGCACGAGGGTGCGGAGCTCGCGATGGGCGACCCCCGCGACGTGGTCGCCGACCCGGCCGTGGTCGAGGCCTACCTGGGGGAGGACTACGCATGATGCTCCGGCTCGAGGACCTGTCCGCCGGCTACCGGCGGCTGGAGATCCTCCACGACCTCACGCTGCACGTCGACGAGCACGAGATCGTCTCCCTCATCGGCGCGAACGGCGCGGGCAAGACCACGACGCTGCGCGCGGTGGCCGGGCTGATCCCGACCTCGGCCGGGCGGATCGTCTTCGACGGCCAGGAGCTCCAGGGCCGCCGTCCCGACGAGGTCGTCCGGGCCGGCCTCGTGCACGTCGCCCAGGACCGCGCCCTCTTCGGCGGCCTCAGCGTGTGGGAGAACCTCGAGATGGGCGCCTACACGCAGCCGCGCTCGTCGATCTCCTCCTCGCTCGACCAGGTCGTCGAGCTCTTCCCGATCCTCGCCGAGCGCCGCGACCAGCGCGCCGACACCATGTCGGGGGGCCAGCAGCAGATGCTGGCGATCGGGCGGGCGCTGATGGCGCGGCCCCGCTGCCTGACCCTGGACGAGCCGTCGGTGGGCCTCGCGCCGAACCTCGCCGCCCAGGTGCTCACGGCGATCACCCGGATCCGCGACGCCGGCGTCACCATCCTCATCGTCGAGCAGAACGCCAAGCAGGCCCTCGCGGTCTCCGACCGTGCCTACGTGCTCGAGAGCGGCTCGATCGTGCTCGAGGGCACGGGCTCCGAGCTCATCGACGACGACCGGGTGCGCGAGGCGTACCTCGGGGTCTGAGGGCGCAGCGCATGGAGTTCCTGGTGCACATCGAGATCGTCTGGCCGCCCGAGGCGCCGGCGGAGGAGCGCGAGCGCCTCTTCGCCCTCGAGCTGGAGGCCGGACAGCGGCTGGCGCGCGCGGGCAGGCTGCGCCGGCTGTGGCGGATCCCCGGACGCTGGGCCAACTGGAGCCTGTACGACGTCGCCGACGCCACGGCCCTGCACGAGGCGCTGACGACCCTGCCCCTCCACCCCTGGATGGACATCGAGGTGCACGCGCTCGCCGAGCACCCCAACGACCCCCGGGCTCTCGGCATCGAGCCCCCACCCGAAGGAGCTGCCCATGCGCATCCTGGCGATCACGCCGATCCGGGTCACTGAGGAGGAGCTGGTCCGCCGGCAGGCGCGCTACGACCGGCTGTCCCCACCCGGTGTCGAGGTGCACCTCGACAACCTCACGGGCCCGGACGCACCGCGGGCGCTCGACACCGCCGACGACGTGGCCGCCTCCGAGGCGCTGCTCACCGGGCAGCTCGCCGACGCCGACCCGTCGCGGTACGACGCGCTGCTCCCCGACTGCGTGCTCGACCCGGTCGTCGGCACGGGCGCCGACCTGCCGCTGCCGCTGCACGGCATCACCCGGCTCAGCGCCCACCACCTCGCCGGGCTCGGGGCGCGCCTGGGTGCGGTGGCCCGCAACCGGGCCATCGCCGACGAGCTCGACCGCAAGCTGGCGACGTACGCCCTGGTGACCTCCGGCCCCACCGCGGTCATGGACCTCTCCTTCGACGCCATCGCCGACGACGCGGTGTGGGCGGCCGCGGCCGCCGAGACCGTGTCCGGGCTCGACGTCGACGTGGTGCTCAACGCGTGCTCGGCGGTCGACGTGGGAGCGTCCGCGACCGGGCCCCGGCTCGTCGACCCCACCCGGCTCGCGCTGGAGCTGCTCGGGCTGCCCGCCCGGACGGCGGTGCGGGCATGAGCGCCGAGGACGGACCCGACCTCGTCGTCGCCGGTGCCGGCGGCGGCCTCGTCGGGGCGCTGCGGGCGGCGTCGCGCGGCGCCACGGTGCTGGTGCTGGAGCGCGACGAGCACTTCGCCGTCGCCAACAACACCGCGATGTCCACCGCGATGGTCCCCGGCGCCGGCACCCGGTGGCAGGCCGAGGCCGGCATCGAGGACTCGCCCGAGACCTACGTCGCCGACGTGCTGGCCAAGACCGGCGGCGAGGCCGACACCCGGCTGGCCACGGCCCTGGCCCGGGTCAGCGCGCCACTGGTGGAGTGGATGGCCGACGGGCTCGACCTGCCGCTCTCGCTCGTCACCGACTTCCCCTACCCCGGCCACTCCCGGCTGCGCTGCCACACGGTGCCCGGCCGGGCGGGCCGGGCGCTGCTGCGCGACCTCGTCGCCCGCACGCGGGCCAGCGAGCTGATCGACCTGATGGTCCCGGCGTCCCTGGCCGAGGTCCGGACCGGCGCCGAGGGAGTCGAGTCCGTGCTCGTCCGGATGCCCGACGGGCAGGAGGAGGAGGTCCCCACCCGGGCGGTGCTGCTGGCGACCAACGGGTTCGCGGCGGACACCGAGCTGGTCGCCCGGCACATCCCCGAGATCGCCGGCGCCGTCTACCACGGCGGCGACGGCTCGCGGGGGGACGCGCTGCGGATCGGCGTCGGCCTGGGCGCGGCGACGGCGTACCTCGACTCCTACCAGGGCCACGCCGCGCTGGCGATGCCCTCGGCCACGCTCGCCGGCTGGGCCACGGTCATGCACGGTGGCTTCCTGGTCGACCGCGAGGGCCGGCGCTTCGGCGACGAGACGACCGGCTACTCCGAGTACGCCGCGGCCTCGCTGCAGCGCGCCGACGGCCGGGCCTGGATCATCCTGGACGAGCGCGTCCACCAGGCGTGCCTGTCCTTCCAGGACTACCGCGACACCGTCGAGTCCGGGGCGCTGAGGTGGGGCGACGACGTCGCCGGGCTGGCCGCGGCCACCGGGCTCCCGGCCGAGGGGCTGGCCACCACGGTGGAGCGGGCGGCCGAGGCGGCGCAGGGTGCCTCGGACGAGTTCGGCCGCACCTACTGGGAGGAGCCGCTGCGCCCGAGGTACGCCGCGGTGGAGGTGCACCCGGCGCTCTTCCACACCCAGGGCGGCCTCGTGGTCGACGAGCACGCCCGGGTGCTGACCGCCGACGACGAGCCGATCCGCGGCCTCTACGCCTCCGGCGGCGCGGCCGCCGGCATCTCCGGCCACGGCGCGGGCGGCTACCTCGCCGGCAACGGCCTGCTGCCGGCGTTCGGCCTGGCCTACCTCGCGGCCGACCACGTGGTCGAGCGGCTCGGCCCTCCCGCGGTGCCGGGGCAGGTGGACACACATGGTTAACGATCATTAACCTGACCCGGTGAGCGAGCACGGGCACCACCTCCGGGACCTGGTCCACGACCTGCGCGAGAAGCTGGCGGTCGCCCGCCTCGGCGGCTCCGAGAGCGCGCGGGCCAAGCACACCGCCCGCGGGAAGCTGCTGGTGCGTGACCGCGTCGACCGGCTGCTCGACCCCGGCAGCCCGTTCCTGGAGCTGAGCCCGCTCGCGGCGTACGGCATGTACGGCCGCGACGAGAGCGACGTCAACGCGGTGCCGAGCGCCAGCATCGTCACCGGCATCGGCCGGGTGAGCGGTCGCGAGTGCGTGGTGATCGCCAACGACGCGACGGTCAAGGGCGGCACCTACTACCCCATCACGGTCAAGAAGCACCTGCGCGCGCAGACCGTCGCCGCCGACAACCACCTGCCGTGCATCGCGCTGGTCGACTCCGGCGGCGCCTTCCTGCCGATGCAGGACGACGTCTTCCCCGACCGCGAGCACTTCGGCCGGATCTTCTACAACCAGGCCAACCTGTCCGCGCGCGGCATCCCGCAGGTCGCCAGCGTGATGGGGTCCTGCACCGCGGGCGGCGCCTACGTGCCGGCGATGTCGGACGAGACCGTCATCGTCCGCGACCAGGGCACGATCTTCCTCGGCGGCCCGCCGCTGGTGAAGGCCGCCACGGGCGAGGTCGTCACCGCCGAGGAGCTGGGCGGGGGCGAGGTGCACGCCCGCACCTCCGGCGTGGTGGACCACCTCGCCGACGACGACGCGCACGCCCTCGACCTCGTGCGCGGCATCGTCGGCACGCTGCCGCAGCGCCCGGGCTTCGCGCCCGGGGTGCGGACGATGGCGCCGCCCGAGCCGGTGGAGGAGCCGCACGAGGACCCCGCCACGCTCTACGACGTGGTGCCCGCCGACACCCGCACGCCCTACGACGTGCGCGAGGTGATCCGCCGCGTCGTCGACGGCAGCCGGCTGCACGAGTTCAAGAAGCTGTACGGCGAGACGCTGGTGTGCGGCTTCGCCCGCATCCACGGCCACCAGGTCGGCATCGTGGCCAACAACGGCATCCTGTTCAGCGAGTCGGCCCTCAAGGGCGCCCACTTCATCGAGCTCTGCAACCAGCGCGGCATCCCGCTGCTGTTCCTGCAGAACATCACCGGCTTCATGGTCGGGCGCGAGTACGAGAACCGCGGCATCGCCCGCGACGGCGCCAAGCTGGTCACCGCGGTGGCCTGCAGCGTCGTGCCGAAGCTCACCGTGGTCATCGGCGGCTCCTTCGGCGCCGGCAACTACGGCATGTGCGGCCGCGCCTACGACCCCCGCTTCCTGTGGATGTGGCCCAACGCCCGCATCTCGGTGATGGGCGGGGAGCAGGCCGCCTCCGTGCTGGCGACCGTGCGCCGCGACGGCCTCGAGCGGTCGGGGCAGGAGTGGAGCGCCGAGGAGGAGGAGGCGTTCAAGGCGCCGATCCGCGAGACCTACGAGCACCAGGGCTCGCCGTACTACTCGACCGCCCGGCTGTGGGACGACGGCATCATCGACCCGGTCGAGACGCGCCGCGTCGTCGGCATGGGCCTCGCCGTCGCCGCGCACGCCCCGATCCCCGCGCCGTCCTACGGCGTCTTCAGGATGTGAGGCTCTCAGTGACGCGCGAGGGACGTGCGCGGCGGGTGGGCGAGACCAGGTCGAGCGAGCCCGGCGACCGAGGGACGAGGTCGCAGCGGGCGCGTCGAGACCGACCGAGGCCGGTCGCAGCCTGGAGTCTCAGACCGATGCTGGAACAAGGAGCCCGATGAAGACCCTGCTCGTCGCCAACCGCGGGGAGATCGCGCTGCGCGTCTTCCGCACCGCCGCACGCCTGGGCATCCGCACGATCGCGATCCACACCGACCTCGACGTCGCCGCACCGCACGTGCGGGCCGCCGACGAGGCGGTGCGCGTCCCGAGCTACCTCGACGTGGACGCGGTCGTCGCGGCCGCCCGGGAGGCCGGCGCCGACGCGGTGCACCCGGGCTACGGCTTCCTCTCCGAGCGGGCGGCCTTCGCGCGCGCGCTCGAGCAGGCCGGCATCACCCTGGTGGGCCCGTCGTCTCAGGTCATGGAGCGGATGGGCCGCAAGGACGCCGCCCGCGAGGTCGCGGTGGCCGCCGGCGTGCCCGTGGTGCCGTCGTACTCCCTCGACGACGACCCCGCCACCTTCGCCTACCCGGTGCTGGTCAAGGCCGCGGCCGGCGGCGGCGGCAAGGGGATGCGCATCGTCCGGTCCGCCGGTGACTTCGCCGAGTCGGTGGCCTCGGCGAGACGTGAGGCGTCCTCGGCATTCGGTGACGACACCATCCTGGTCGAGAGGTACGTCGAGAGCGGACGCCACGTCGAGGTGCAGGTCATCGGCGACGCGCACGGCACCGTCCTGCACCTCTTCGAGCGGGACTGCTCCACCCAGCGCCGCCACCAGAAGGTGCTCGAGGAGGCCCCCGCGCCCACGATCACCGACGAACAGCGCGCCCGGGTCACCGGCGCGGCCGTCGCCCTGGCCCGCGAGGTGGGGTACGTCAACGCGGGCACGGTGGAGCTCCTGCTCGACACCACGTCCGGCGAGTTCTACTTCCTGGAGATGAACACCCGCCTCCAGGTGGAGCACCCCGTCACCGAGCTGGTGACCGGCCTCGACCTCGTCGAGCTCCAGCTCCTGGTCGCCGACGGCGAGCCGCTGCCGCTCGGTCAGGACGACGTCCGCCTCGACGGGCACGCGATCGAGGCCCGCGTCTACGCCGAGGACTCCTTCGGCGGCTTCCTGCCCCAGGCCGGCACGGCGTCCATCGTCCGGTGGGGGAGCGGCCCCGGCGTGCGGGTCGACCACGCGCTGGAGCCCGGCCAGGTCGTCAGCACGGCGTACGACCCGATGCTCGGCAAGGTCGTCGCCCACGGTCCCGACCGCGAGAGCGCGCGGCACGCCCTCGTCGCGGCGCTCGACGGCACCGCGGTCCTCGGGCTCACCACCAACGCGGGCTTCCTGCGGGCGCTGGTCGCCAGCGAGGAGTTCCGCGACGCCACCATCGACACGGCCTGGCTCGACACCGCCACGGTGCCCGAGCCGGACGACGCGCTGCCCCGGCTGCTGGTCTCGTGGGTCTCGGCGATGGTCACCGCGATGGACCGGGCGCCGGAGACCGGCGGGACGTTCGCTGCCGACGGCTTCCGGCTGGGCGGGCCACCGGCTCCCACGGTGGTCGAGCTCGACCGCCCGGTGGTCGTGGACCGGGCGGCCGGCACGGTCGACGGGGTGCCGGTGCGGCAGGTGTCCGCGGCCGACCACGTCCTGGAGGTCGTCGTCGACGGCCGCCGGGTGCGCGCGGTGGTCAACGTCCAGCCCGACGTCGTGGAGGTCGCCTGGCAGGGTCAGCGGCACGTGTTCACCCGGCCCGACCGGCTCGCCGACACCGTCCACGCCGGCGACGGCTCGATCACCGCCCCGATGCCCGGCACCGTGCTCGACGTGCGCGTGGCGGTGGGTGAGACCGTGGAGGAGGGCGCCGTCCTGGGCGCCATGGAGGCGATGAAGATGGAGCTCACGCTCACGGCGCCGTTCGCGGGCACCGTCACCGAGGTCGACGCGGCCGTCGGCACGCAGGTGGCGCTCGGCGCCACCCTGTTCGTGGTGGAGGCCTCGGAGTGAGCCTTCCCGAGCGCGTCACCATCTACGAGGTCGGCCCCCGTGACGGCCTGCAGAACGAGGAGGCGGTCGTTCCCGCCGAGGTGAAGGTGGAGCTCATCCGTCGCCTCCTCGCCGCCGGCCTGCCGGTCGTGGAGGCCACCAGCTTCGTCCACCCCAGGTGGGTGCCGCAGCTCGCCGACGCCGCCCAGGTGATGGCCACCCTCGGTGAGGAGGGCCGCGCCCTGCCGGTGCTCGTGCCCAACGAGCGCGGCCTCGACCGCGCCCTCGAGCTCGGTCTGCGGCACGTCGCCGTCTTCGGCTCGGCGACCGAGACCTTCGCGCAGAGGAACCTCAACCGCAGCCTCGACGAGCAGTTCGCGATGTTCGAGCCGACCGTCCGCCGCGCCCGCGAGGCCGGCCTGGACGTCCGCGCCTACGTGTCGATGTGCTTCGGCGACCCGTGGGAGGGCGCCGTACCCGTCGAGCAGGTGGTCTCCGTCGGCAGGCGCCTGCTCGACCTGGGGGCGAGCCAGCTGAGCCTGGGCGACACCATCGGCGTCGGCACCGCCGGGCAGGTCAAGCAGCTGATCGGCGCCTTCGGCGAGGCAGGCGTCGGCACCGACCTGCTCGCCGTGCACTTCCACGACACCTACGGCCAGGCGCTGGCCAACGCCTACTCCGCCCTGCAGGAGGGCGTCACCACCTTCGACGCCAGCGCCGGCGGCCTCGGTGGCTGCCCGTACGCCGAGAGCGCCACCGGCAACCTCGCCACCGAGGACCTCGTGTGGATGCTCACCGGGCTCGGCGTCGAGCACGGCGTCGACCTCGGGGCGGTGGTGGCCACGAGCGCGTGGATGGCCGGGCACCTCGGGCGCCCGAGCCCCTCGGCCGTGGTCCGGGCGCTGGCGCCGACCGTGGGCTGAGCGCATCTGCTTCATCATGGTATGTCGGCGAGTCGCTGGTTCCCACGGCCTGCAAGCCATGGGAACCCCTGATTCACCTGCATACCTTGATGAATCGCCCCCGGCGCGCCGCGACACCCGCACCTCCTAGACTCCAGCCCATGAGCCGGGTCGTCCACCTGCACGTCGGTGCACCGAAGACCGGCACGACGTACCTCCAGGACCGGCTGATGCTCAACGCCCGGTCGCTGGCGCAGCACGGGGTGACGATCCCGACGAAGAACCGCTTCGTCGACGCCGACCTCTTCCACTTCCGCGCGGCCCTCGACCTCCTCGGCCAGGACTGGGGCGGCGACCCCGGTCACGCCGTGGGCAGCTGGGACGCGATGGTACGGCGCGTCCGCCGGGCGCCGGGCGCCTCGATCATCAGCCACGAGATCCTGGCGGCCGCGAAGCCCGACAAGATCGCCAAGGCGCTCAACGACCTGGCCGGCTGCGAGGTGCACGTCGTCTACTCCGCCCGCGACCTGGGCCGGCAGCTGCCGGCCGCCTGGCAGGAGTCGGTCAAGCAGGGCCGCAAGTGGACCTTCCGCCGCTTCCTGAACAAGGTGGAGCGCGGGCAGACGTGGTTCCAGAAGGCGCTGGACCTGCCCACCGTGCTCGACCGGTGGAGCGTCAAGGTGCCGCCCGAGCGGGTGCACGTGGTGACGGTGCCGCACGGCCGCACCGCGGACGAGCTGTGGCACCGCTTCGCCGAGGCGTTCTCGGTCGACCCCGCGTGGGCGCCCAGGGACAGCGAGCGCGCCAACCGCTCCCTCGGCATCGCCGAGACCCAGCTGATCCGCCGCCTCAACCGGCGCCTGGAGCTGACCATCCGTCGCGAGCAGACCTACGACGCCCTCATCCGCGAGCTGCTCGCCCAGCGCGAGCTCGTCAGCCGGGAGTCCATCCCGGTCCGCCTCCCACCGAACCGCTTCGACTGGGCCGACCAGCAGGCCGACCGGTGGATCGACTGGCTCAAGGGCAGCGGCGTCCACGTCGTCGGCGACATCGACGACCTTCGCCCTCGGCGGCCGGCCGAGGACGCCGAGTGGCACAATCCCGACCGGGTGGGCGCCAAGCTGCAGCTCGACGCCGCGCTCGACTCGCTGAGCGTGATGACCCGCGAGGCGGCCGCCCGCCCGGACCCGGAGCGGGCGCTGGGCCACCGGGTGCGCGAGAACGCCAAGCGCCTGCGGCGCCGATGAGCCCGGGCAGCACCGGCAGCCCCGGCGACACCATCGGCACGACCGGGCTCGACCGGGCCTGGGGATGGGTCGAGCACCTGCGCGCGGGCGGCACCACCGAGTGGCGGCGCTGGGCCGGCACCAGCGCCACGCACGGCCGCGCCGTGCCCGGCGCCCAGCAGCTGGAGCTGCTGCGCCGGGTGAACCTCGTCGCCCGGCCCGACGACCGGCTGGCCGGACGCATCCTCGCGGCGAGCGCGCCGGGACGCGGGCGGCCCGACCTCGAGCTCGTCGGTGCCTCCGAGGAGTCCCCGTTCGGGGCCCGCCCGGTCGACCCCGCCGACCTCGGCGACCACGAGCTGCTGCGGGTCGCCGCCCACCTGATCGCCGAGGACGTCGTCGCCACGGGCCTGCCGCCGGAGCCCGAGCCGGCGATGCCGCGGCCCTGGCGCCGGCGCTACCGGCTGGTGGGCGACCCCCTCGTGAGCGACCCCGTGCGCCGCGACCTCCTCGCCCGCGGCCACGGCCCCCGCCCCCGCGGCGACATCGTCGTGGTCGCTGCCGACCTCGACCGGATGCTCGCCGACACCTGGACGGTGCGCTGCTTCGGCCAGGGTGCGGCCCCCTGGCCCGACTGGGTCCACTCCTGGCGCAAGCGCCGCCGCCTGCCCCCGCGCATCGATCTCGCCCAGGTGGCCGCCACCTGGGCCGGCCGCCGCGGCGCCGAGCACGTGCACCTCGTGCTCGACACCGCGGCGCTCCCCGCCCGCGTGGGCGTACGCCGCCTGGCCGTGCCCCGGACCCCGTCCGCCGACGCCGCCGAGCTGGCCAGGCGGGTCGCGGCGATGCTCGGGCTGATGGTCACCCCACCCGTGCGGGGAGCGCTGATGAGGCGCACTCTCTGGCCGCGGCTGGCCACCGCCCCCGGAGAGCCGGTCGGGGTGCCGGAGGAGCACCGCGGTTGGGTGACCGGCCGCGCCGCCGCGATGGCCCGTGAGCTGCGGCGGGCTGGATATCCTGTCCACGGTGACCTGGAGGCCCTCGTGCCCCCGCCGGCCCGGGAGCCGGCACTGCCCAGCACCGCCGGAGCGCTGGCGCTGGCGGTGCGGACGCTGCTGGAGGCCGAGGCGAGCACGGAAGGGGTGAGGCGGTGAGCAGGCGCGTGCTCGTGCACGTCGGCACCCCCAAGACCGGCACGTCGCACCTGCAGGACGTGCTGCACCGCAACCGCGAGCGGCTCGCGACCCACGGGATCCTCTACCCCGCCGAGCGCTTCGACGAGCACTTCCTGGCCGCCCTGGACCTGATGCGGCTGACGTGGGGCGGCCTGGAGCGCCAGGCCGTGGGTGCGTGGGACCGGCTCGCCGCCGACGTGCGCGCCTGGCCGGGCACCTCGATCATCAGCCACGAGATCCTGGCCACCGCCTCACGCACCCAGGTCGACCGTGCCCTCAGGTCCCTGGGCGCCGACGGCTCGCCGAGCGGCCCGGAGGTCCACCTGATCCTGTCCGTGCGCGACCTGGTCCGGCAGATCCCCGCGGAGTGGCAGGAGAACGTCAAGCACCGCAGCGTCATCACCTACGAGCGCTTCCTCGAGGTGATCACCGACCCCGGTCGCGAGAGCCGCATCGGCACCTGGTTCTGGGGCGTCCAGGAGATCCCCGACATCATCAACCGCTGGGGCGCCATCATCCCGCCCGACCGGATCCACCTGGTCACCGTGCCCGCTCCCGGTGCTCCGCGCGACGAGCTGTGGCGGCGCTTCAGCGGCACCTTCGGCCTCGACGGACTGGACCTCGACCTCACCCCCGTGCGCGCGAACTACTCGCTCGGGGCCTCGGAGACCGCGCTGGTGCGCCGCATCAACCGCCACGTCATCAAGGTCGTCGACCCCGGCGACTACCGGCCCCTGGTGCGCGAGCTGCTGGCCCACGAGACCCTGTCGCGTCGCCACGACTCGCCGCGCCTGGCCCTGCCCCCGCACCTGTACGCGTGGGCGCAGGAGGTCTCGCAGACCTGGGTCGAGGACATCGAGAAGCAGGGGTACGACGTCGTCGGCGACCTCTCCGACCTGATCGGCCCGCCGCCGGCCGACACCTGGGCCGACCCCGACCACCCCGACGAGGCGGAGGTGGCCGCCGCCGCCGTCGACGCCGTCAAGGCGCTGCTGGGGGAGGCGACGCGGCTGCGCCGGGTGGAGGAGGACCTCCACCGGGAGCTGGCCGACACCCGAGCTGCCCTGGAGCGCGCCTACCTGCGGCCGACGTACCGGCTGCGCGAGAAGGCCGTGCGCCGGCTCGAGGGCGGGCGCACGGGCCGGCTGCTGCTCGCGGTCTACCGTCGCGTGCGGCGCAGGAGCTCGCTGTCGGCGTAGCGGCCGATCCGCCAGGTGGAGTAGCCGTCGGCGCCCATGCCGACCAGGCCGCCGACCACGGGCACCCGGCGCCCGATGGTGGTGGCCAGGCGCTTGCCGGCCACGCGGGAGATCAGGCTGGAGGCGACCACGGTGGCGATGATGGTGTCGAGCTGCGGGTCGTGCGTCGGGGCCGTCGCCACGGCCATCGGGGGCGCGGGCAGCTGCTTCTTCCTCACCATCTCCGCGACCACCTCGTCGCCGAGCAGCGCCTCCAGGATGGCGTTGCGGACGCGGGGGTCGTCGAGGTCGTAGCCGCGCAGGTGCGCGATGCCGGCGATCATCCGGCACTGGATCAGCGCCAGCCCGGTGATGTTGGCCGGGATGGCCACGGCCGCGGTCACCAGCCCGCCGAGGTTGGTCACGAAGCCCTGGGCGCCGGCGATCCGGACGTGGTTCTCGATGATCTCGTGGACGGCACGGTCGACGTCGCCCCGGTGCTCCTCGAGCTGCTTGTCGGCCACCGTGGCCGCCGGTGCCAGCGGCCCGACGCCGTCGATGGCGCGGGCAAGCGCCTCCCGCACGAAGCTGGTGGTCAGCCCGGGCGCGAGGTTGCTGATGCGCGGAGCCAGCTGCTTGCCGATGTTCTTGGTGACACCCATGCCGCCAGCCTACGGGGCACTACCGTGGCGCCGTGCCGCTCGAACCCCCAGCCAGCCCGTGGCGTCTGCCCGGGCCCGCGGACATGGATCCCCACGACGACCTGGTCGGGATCGGCGCCGACCTCGAGCCGGGCACCCTGCTCGCGGCGTACCGCCAGGGACTGTTCCCGATGCCGGTCGGCCGGCCCGGCGACCCGCCGTACTGGTTCTGCCCCGTGCGCCGCGGCGTGCTGGAGCTCGACGGACTGCGCGTCCCCCGGTCGCTGAGGAGGGCCCGCCGCGACTTCGAGATCCGGGTGGACACGGCCTGTGCCGAGGTGGTCGACGCGTGCGCGGACCCGCGCCGACCCGACGGCTGGATCGACGCCGACATCCGCGCCGCCTACCTGCGCCTGCACGAGCTGGGCTGGGTGCACTCGGTGGAGGCGTGGCGCGACGGTCGGCTCGCCGGCGGTCTGTACGGCGTGGCGGTCGGCGGGCTCTTCGCCGGCGAGTCGATGTTCCACCGCGAGCGCGACGCCTCCAAGGTGGCGCTCGTGGGGCTGGTCGAGCTGCTGCGGCAGTCCCCGGGCGACCGACTCGTCGACGTCCAGTGGCGCACCGACCACCTCGCCGGCCTGGGGGTCACCGAGATGCCGCGCATGGAGTACGCCGCCCGGCTGGCCGTCCTGCTGGGCACCGACCCGCCCCCGGCCTTCACCTGACCCGGGAGGCGTGAGCGGTTGGCCGGTGCGGCAGGCTGGTGGGTGGACAGCCGAACCGATCGAGGGGAACCCCATGAAGCACGCACTGCTCGCCGCATCGCTCGTCCTCATCGGCGGCGGTGCCGTCGCCTGTGGTGACGGCGGCGGAGAGGCCGGCAGTGAGACCGGCGGGGCTCCCACAGCCGCCTCGAAGACGGAGTTCTGCGACGCCTTCAACTCCCTGTTCACCGACGTGGGCCAGCTCGCGGGCGCCGACGGCGAGGCGCCCGCGGAGGAGGAGCTGCTGGAGCAGTTCAAGAAGTGGGCCGACACGATGGAGGACGTCGGCACCCCCGAGGGCATCCCCGACGACGCCCGCGCCGGCTTCGAGGTCGCCATGCAGCAGGTCGAGGACCTGCAGCCCGAGGACCTCGAGGGCGAAGGGCTCGCGGCACTGGAGGACAAGCTCTCCGAGGACGAGAAGGCCCAGGGCCAGGCGTTCACGACCTACACCAACGAGACCTGCGGCGACCCGCTCGAGGAGCTCGTGCCGTCCGACGCCCCGAGCTGATCGGCGCTGCTCACGCCCCGGCCTCCACCGGGAGGGGCGGGCGCAGTCGACCAGCGCCGTCACCGTCCGTCGGTGAGCGCCGTCACTTCAGCAGCCGCGACATCCGCCGGTCGGCCAGCGGCTTGCCGCCGGTCTGGCAGGTGGGGCAGTACTGCAGGCTGGAGTCGGCGAAGCTCACCTCGCGGACGATGTCGCCGCACACCGGGCACGCCTCGCCGGTGCGGGCGTGCACGGCGAGGTGCGACTTCTTCTCACCCTTGAGCTCGCTGGCCGCGAGCCCGCGGGACCGGTCGACCGCGGCGCCCAGCGTGCCCTTGATGGCGTCGTACAACGTCTGGAGCTCCTCGTCGGTGAGGCTGTTGGCCGGCTTGAACGGTGACATCCGAGCGGCGTGGAGCAGCTCGTCGGAGTAGGCGTTGCCGATGCCGGCGATCGTGCCCTGGTGGCGCAGCACGCCCTTGATCTGCTTGCGGCCCTCGCGCTGGAGGATCTCGCCGAGCACCTCGATGGTGAACTCCTCGACCAGCGGGTCGGGGCCCAGCCGGGCGATGCCCTCGACGTCGGCCGGGTCCCGGACGACGTAGATCGCCAGGCTCTTCTTGGTGCCGAACTCGGTGATGTCGAGGCCGGTGCCGTCGTCGAGCACCACCCGGGCGGCGAGGGTGCTCTTGCTGTTGGGCTTGGCGGGCAGCCGGGGGACCTCGTCCCGCCAGCGCACCCACCCCATCCGGGCGAGGTGCAGGACGAGGTGGAGACCGCTGGCCTCGATGTCGAGGAACTTGCCGTGCCGGGTCACGCCGTCGACGAGCGTGCCGTGCAGCGCCTGCAGGGGCGGGTCGAAGGTCTTCAGCGCGCTGAACGCGGCCAGGTCGATGCGCGTGATGGCACGGTCGTGGAGCCGGCCGCTGAGGTCCAGGGCCAGCGCCTCCACCTCGGGCAGCTCGGGCACGGCCACATCCTAGGTCGTGACACCGTCACGCAGGAGCGCCACAATGGATCATGGTCACCGCTCGCCCACTGCCGGAGACGGGGTCGATCCACCTCGACGCCCGCGGTGACGACCGTGCGCTGCGGGTCTCCTGGCACCACGAGTCCGCGCTGGTCGTGCTGAGCCTGTGGCGCGACAACCTCTGCACCGGCTCGTTCCGGCTGGCCGTCGAGGAGGTCCCCGACCTCATCGAGATGCTCCGCACTGGCCTCGACGAGGCGTACGACGACCGCCGCCGGCGCCGGCGGGTGACCACCCGGGGCCCCAGCCCCAGCGCCAGCCCCACGACCGACGGGCACGCCACCGGCGCCTGAGGTCCGACTCGGCGACGCGGTCTTCGGCCCGACGTGCGGGGCGAAATCTAGGGATGCGGCTAGACAGGCCGATACGGTCGCATCGTGGACCCGATCCGAAACCCCTACGCGCCCGGCGCCGGGCAGCGCCCGCCCGAGCTGGCCGGGCGCGACGAGCAGCTGCGCGCCTTCGACGTCGTGCTGGAGCGCATCGCGAAGGGACGGCCCGAGCGCAGCCTCGTGCTGACCGGCCTGCGGGGTGTGGGCAAGACGGTGCTCCTCAACGCGCTCCGCTCGGCCGCCGTACGCCGGGGCTGGGGCACCGGCAAGCTCGAGGCGCGGCCCGACCAGGGGCTGCGCCGGCCCCTGTCGAGCGCGCTGCACCAGGCCGTGCGTGAGCTCGGGCACCCGCAGCAGGACGAGGTCGACGAGGTGCTCGGCGTGATCCGTGCCTTCGCCCAGCGCGACGCGGGCGCGGGCGCCCGGCTCAAGGACCAGTGGAGCCCGGGCATCGACGTGCCCGCCGCTCGCGGTCGCGCCGACTCCGGCGACATCGAGATCGACCTCGTCGAGCTGTTCACCGACCTCGGCGGGCTGGCGGCCGACACGGGCCTCGGCGTGGCGGTCTTCATCGACGAGATGCAGGACCTCGGCCCCGACGACGTCTCGGCGCTGTGCGCGGCCTGTCACGAGATCAGCCAGAGCGGGCTGCCGGTGATCGTGGTCGGCGCCGGCCTGCCACACCTGCCGGCGGTGCTGTCGGCGAGCAAGTCCTACTCCGAGCGGCTCTTCCGCTACCAGCGCATCGACCGGCTGGCGCGCGACGCCGCCGACCGTGCGCTCACCGCGCCCGCCGCCGGTGAGGAGGCGGAGTTCGAGGCCGATGCGCTGGCCGGGATGTACGCCGCGACCGGCGGCTACCCCTACTTCATCCAGGCCTACGGGAAGGCGGTGTGGGACCTCGCGCCCCGGTCACCGATCACCGCCGACGACGTGGCCGTGGCCGCTCCGGAGGCCGAGGCGGAGCTGGCGGTCGGCTTCTTCGGCAGCCGCTACGAGCGGGCGACGCCGGGGGAGCGGGAGTACCTGCGGGCCATGGCCTCCGTCGCGAGCGCGCTGGACGAGCCGCTCGACGACGCCGACTCGGTGCCCACCGCCGACGTCGCCAAGGTGGTCGGCAAGAAGCCGCAGTCGCTGAGCCCCGCGCGTGACAGCCTGCTGAAGAAGGGGCTGATCTACTCCGGCGAGCGGGGCCGGATCGCGTTCACGGTGCCGCACTTCGGTCGCTACCTGCGCGACCAGGGCTGAGCCGCGAGCGGCTCAGCCCTGGTCCCAGACCCACTCGTGCTCGATCTGCGCGATCGAGAGCACGTGCTGGGCCACCGTCCCGGCGCCGGCACGCAGGCGGCTGTCGGGGCTGTCCTCGAGGAACTGCAGCAGGACCCGGATGCCCGCGCTGCTCAGGTGCGTCACTCCGCCCAGGTCGACGACGACGGGCTGGACCCCGCCCCGGCTGGCCTGGAGCAGCTTGGCGTCGAGCACCTCGGCGCCGACGGCGTCGACCGGGCCCTCCGCCTCGATCAGCCCGTCGGTCGTGGCCCGGATCCGGACCGCCGCCTCGGTGGAAGCCTGACGACGGCCGGCGTACGCCGTGGCGTTGCGGAGCGTCACCGGGCGGTGCACGCGGTGACGGACGTGGACGACGGTCCCCTCGAGGCCCTCGTCGACGCTCAGGTCGTCGAGCATCCGGCGGGCCATCGCCAGCCCGCGCCCGCGGCTCTGGCGGGTGGGGGCGCCGTGCGCTCCCGCCGGCTGGCCGACCGCGGGATCGGGTGCCTGCCACCGTCCGAAGTCGCGCACGCTCAGCTCGACCGAGCCCTCAGGGGTGAGGGCGCCCTCGACCTCGACGACCGGGGTCTCGTGCGCGCTGTCCGCGTGCGGGTACGCATGGTCGGCGACGTTGGTCACCAGCTCCCCGATCGCGTGCTGGAGCCTCATCACGTCGAGATCGGCGATGCCCAGCTCGGTCAGCCAGGTGCCGAGCGCGGTGCGGACCCGGGCGGGCGTGGTCATGTCGACGAGGTCCGTCACGGCGAAGCGGGGCGCCTCCGCCGAGCGCTGGACGGCGAGCAGGGTGACGTCGTCCGCGTGACCGGTCTCGCGGACGAGCAGCTCCAGGGCGGTCTGGCAGGTGTTCTCGATGTGTGCCGCCGGGGCGCCGATCTGCCAGGGGCGCTGGCGCACGACGTCGGTGACGACGTGCAGCAGCTCGACCTGGTTGTCCATCACGGTGCGACCGGGTCGTTCCACGATGCCGTCGGAGTAGAGCAGCAGCAGGTCGCCCTCGGCGAGCGTCTCGTGGCTGCTCGAGAAGCCGTCGTTCGACCCCAGGGGACCAGCACCCGTCAGCGCCAGGAACCGCGCCTCCCCGGACTCCGGCACGTGCAGCGGGGGCGGGTGGCCGGCGGTGCAGTACTCGAGGGCTCCGGTGACCGGGTCGAGCACGGCGACCACGACGGTGGCGGAGGCTGCGGCGGGATCCGTCTCGGCGTACCTCTCCAGCACGTCGAGGGCACCGGCGGGATCGTCGTGCACGCACAGCGCGGTGCGCAGCGCTGCCCGGAGCCGCCCCATGGTCGCCGAGGCCTCGACCCCGTGGCCCACGACGTCGCCCACCATGAAGGCCCACCGGCCACCCGGTAGAGGCATCGAGTCGAGCCAGTCGCCGCCGGCGGTCGTGTCGGACTGCGCCGGCAGGTACGTGGCGGCGACCTGGACCCGCGGCAGGATCGGGACGCCACCGGGGAGCATGGTGTCCTGCAAGGTGCGCACCAGGTCGACCACCTCGGCGTACTGCGTCTCGGCGCGAGCCGCACGGTCCTCCGCCGCGCGGCGGACGCGCACCCGCTCGGTGGCGTCCTTGAT
>NZ_CADCUP010000192.1 GCF_902805925.1 uncultured Nocardioides sp. | reverse complement strand
GGGGTAGAAGACGCCGGTCAGCTCCGCCTCGCGCAGCTCGTTGTCGTCGCTGACGAGGTAGGCGGCGTCGAAGGTGTCGCCGGAGGAGCTCGGGATGACCTTCTTCATCGCCTCACCCGGGATGGTGCCGGTGTAGGTCGTGAGGATCTCGCTGTTGTCGTCGCCGCCGCGGACGCTCTCGCCCCTCTCGAGGTCCTCGGTGACGGGGAGCAGGGAGGAGAAGCCGCGGTCGGGCGTGATCAGCGCGGCCGGGTCGGGGGCGCCGTACTCGGCCGGGTCGACGTCGGAGTAGCCGGGCGTGAGCGGGATCTGGGCGTGGACCTTCCCGTCGACGGCGATCACGGGCACCTCGAACTCGGTGCCGGAGAGGATCACCTTGATGGCGCCGTCGAACGCCGGGGCGCTGGTCGCCACGCCGATCGCGCTGGTGAGCCCGGTGACGCCCTCCGGCAGGTCGTCGGTGGTCAGGCTCAGCTGCACCCCCGGGGTCTCGTCGAGGGTGCTCTTGGCCTCGGCGAGCACCTCGGCCGGGGTCGGCTCGTCGGCGGCGGGCTCGTCGTCGCTCCCACCGCACGCCGCCGTGGCCAGCACCACCGGGAGGGTGAGCAGGGCAGCGAGGGTACGGCGCAGGGGGTGCCTCATGTCGCAGAGCCTTCCACACCGCCGGTGACCCCGAGCTGCGCAGCGACGGGCCCGGCGCACGCCGCGATCGGCTGCGGCGAGGGGATGCCCGAGCCGTCGCGGCGACCGGTCGGGGGCGGCAGCTCGACGGGCGCGCCGCTGGAGGCCGCGGCCCGGGCGGGCTCGGCACCGGCCCAGGCGAAGACCAGGGTGTCCTCGCCCTTGAGGAAGCGGTGGCAGCGCACGCCGCCGGTCGCCCGGCCCTTGGGCGGGTACTCGCTGAACGGGGCCACCTTGACCGCGCCCGTGTCGGTGCCGGGCAGGGCGGTCGAGGAGCCCGAGGACGTGACGACCACCGAGGTGGCGGGGTCGATCGCGCCGAACCACGCCACCCGCTCGCCGGCTCCCAGCCGGACCCCGGCGATCCCGCCGCCCGAGCGGCCCTGCGGGCGCACCGCGTCGGCGCCGAAGTGCAGCAGCTGGGCGTCGCCGGTGATGAAGCAGAGCGACTCCTCGCCCGTGACCAGCTCCACGGCACCCACGACCTCGTCGTCGTCCTTGAGCGCGATCAGGTCCCACTCGTCGCGGCCGAGCACCTCGGGGTTGACCCGCTTCACGATGCCCGCCCGCGTGCCGAGCGCCAGGCCCGGCCCCTCGGTGGGCAGCGACGTCAGGGCGAGCGCCCGCTCGCCGGCGCCGAGGGCGAGCACCTCGGTCAGCGGCAGGCCGCCCTGGAGGTTGGGGTCGTTGGCCGACGGCGGCAGCTCGGGCATGTCGAGCACGCCGAGCTTGAGCACCCGGCCGCGCGAGGTGAGGACGCCGATCTCGCCGCGAGCGGTGGTGCGCACCGTGGACACGACCACGTCGTGGTTGGCCCGGCCACCGCCCGAGCCGGGCTCCTCGGCGCTGGACGAGCGCGCCAGCAGCCCGGTGGAGGACAGGAACGCCAGGCACGGGTCGTCGGCGACCTCCAGCCCCGACGACGCGGCGGCGGTGACGGTGCTCCCGGCCGAGGCGAGCAGGACCGTGCGCCGCGGCGTGCCGAAGGTCTTGGCGATGTCGGCCAGCTCGTCGGAGACGACCTTCCGCAGCAGCGTGTCGTCGGCGAGGATCGCGTCGAGCCGCTCGATCTCGCGGTCGAGCTCCTCCCGCTCCTTGTCGAGCTCGAGCTTGGAGAACCTCGTCAGGCGGCGCAGCGGCATGTCGAGGATGTAGTCGGCCTGAACCTCGCTCAGCTCGAACACCGAGATCAGCCGCTCCTTGGCGGCGGCGGAGTTGTCGCTGGAGCGGATGACCTGGATGACCTCGTCGATGTCGAGGATCGCGATGATCAGGCCCGCCACCAGGTGGAGGCGGTCGGCGGCCTTGCCGCGCCGGAAGACCGTACGGCGGCGCACGACCTCGAAGCGGTGGCCCAGGAAGACCTCGAGCATCTGCTTGAGCCCGAGCGTGCGGGGCTGGCCGTCGACGAGGGCGACGGCGTTGATGCCGAAGGACTCCTCCAGGGGCGTCTGGCGGTAGAGCTGCTCGAGCAGCGCCTCGGGGACGAACCCGTTCTTGACCTCGATGACCAGGCGCAGGCCGTGGTTGCGGTCGGTGAGGTCGCGCAGGTCGGCGATGCCCTGGAGCTTCTTGGCCTGCACCAGGTCCTTGATGCGGGCCTGGATGCGCTCCGGCCCGACGCCGTACGGCAGCTCGGTGACGACGATCGCCTTGCGGCGCCCCACGGTCTCGATGCGGACGGTGGCGCGCATCCGGAACGACCCGCGGCCGGTCTCGTAGGCGTCGCGGATGCCGTCGAGCCCGACGATCTTGCCGCCCGTGGGCAGGTCCGGGCCCGGGATGAACCGCATCAGGTCCTCGACCCCGGCCCCCGGGTGGCCGATCAGGTGCCGCAGGGCCTGCACGACCTCCACGAGGTTGTGCGGCGCCATGTTGGTGGCCATGCCGACCGCGATGCCGGTGGTGCCGTTGACGACCAGGTTGGGGAGCGCGGCGGGCAGCACGGAGGGCTCGAGCTCGCGGCTGTCGTAGTTGGGCTTGAAGTCGACGGTGTCCTCGTCGATCCCCGCGGTCATCGCCACGGCCGCGGGAGCCATCCGGCACTCGGTGTAGCGCATGGCGGCGGGCACGTCGTCGGGCGCCCCGAAGTTGCCGTGCCCGTCGATCATCGGCAGCCGCATCGCCCACGGCTGCGCCATCCGCACCAGGGCGTCGTAGATCGCCCCGTCGCCGTGGGGGTGGAGGCGGCCCATGACCTCGCCGACGACCCGGGCGCTCTTGACGTGCCCGCGGTCGGGACGCAGGCCCATGTCGTTCATCGTGTAGAGGATCCGGCGCTGCACCGGCTTGAGGCCGTCGCGGGCGTCCGGCAGGGCCCGGGAGTAGATGACCGAGTAGGCGTACTCGAGGAACGAGGCACGCATCTCGTCGCCGACGTCGATGTCGAGGATGTGCTCCTCGAAGTCGTCGGGCAGGGGCTGCTTGGTGGTACGACGCGCCATGGGGCGCATTCTCCACGCCGGGAGCGGCGCTGCGGCGCCGGGCACGCCGTCGCCGCCCGCCCGGTTGGCGCGACGAGCCCTCGACCGGCCCGGCGATCGTCACTCCCCGGACATCTGGACCGGATAGATTCGCCCCGTGCCCACCCAGACCTCAGCCCCCCGACACTGGGAGGCCGACGTGCTGCTGCGCGACGGTCGCGTCGCCCACATCAGGCCGATCCGGCCCGACGACGCCGCCCTGCTCGTGGAGTTCTACTCCCGCGTCTCGGCGGAGTCGAAGTACTACCGCTTCTTCTCCGCGATGCCCGAGCTCTCGCCCAAGGACATCGAGCGGTTCACCCGGGTCGACTACACCGACCGGGTCGCGTTCATCCTCACCGTCGGCGGCAACATGATCGCCGTCGGCCGGTACGACCTCGTCGCCCCCGGCCAGGCGGAGGTCGCGTTCCTCGTCGAGGACCGGCACCAGGGCCGCGGCATCGGCCAGCTGCTGCTGGAGCACCTCTCCCAGGCGGGGCGCGAGCGGGGCGTCGAGCGGTTCGTGGCCGACGTGCTGCCCGACAACCACGCGATGATCCGCACCTTCCGCGACGCCGGCTACCAGGTGGCCAGCGACTACGAGGACGGCGTGGTGCGCCTGGTCTTCGACATCGACCCCACCGACACCGCGATCGGGGTGATGGAGCAGCGCGAGCACCGCGCCGAGTCGGCCTCCATCGAGAAGTTCTTCAACCCGCGGTCGGTCGCGGTCGTCGGGGCCAGCCGCCGGCAGGACACCATCGGGCGCGCCCTGGTGCGCAACCTGGTCACCGGCGACTTCGCCGGTCGGGTGTACGCCGTCCACCCCAGCGCCGACGCGGTGTCCGGCCTGCCGACGTACCCCACGGTCTCGGAGATCCCCGGCGACGTCGACGTGGCGATCGTGGCGGTGCCGGCCGAGGCCGTCCACGACGTGGTGCTCGACTGCGCGGCCAAGGGCGTGCACGGGCTGGTGGTCATCTCCTCCGGCTTCGCCGAGACCGGCCACGAGGGCCGGGTGCGGCAGCGCCGGCTCGTGGGCCTCTCCCGCTCCTACGGCCTGCGGCTGATCGGCCCCAACGCCCTCGGCGTCATCAACACCGACCCGGCGGTGGCGCTCAACGCCTCGCTGTCGTCGGTGATGCCGCCGCGCGGTCGCGCCGGCTTCTTCTGCCAGTCCGGCGCACTCGGCTCGGCGATCCTGGAGAAGGTGCAGAACCGCGGCCTGGGCATCTCGACGTTCGTCAGCGCCGGCAACCGCGCCGACGTCTCGGGCAACGACCTGCTGCAGTACTGGGAGAAGGACGACTCCACCGAGGTGGTGCTGCTCTACCTCGAGTCGATCGGCAACCCGCGCAAGTTCTCCCGCATCGCCCGCCGGGTCTCGCGGCGCAAGCCCGTGATCGCGGTGCGCTCCGGCCGCACCACCCAGGGCGTGCCCATGGGCCACGCCGTGCGCAGGATCGCGGCGCCGCAGCAGGCCGTCGACGCGATGTTCAAGCAGGCCGGCGTCATCCAGGTCGACACCCTCGACGAGATGTTCGACGTCGCCCAGCTGCTCGCCCACCAGCCGCTGCCGCGCGGGCGCCGGGTCGCGGTGGTGGGCAACTCCGACGCCCTCGGCCTGCTCGCCATCGACGCCGCCGCCGCGGTGGGGCTGGTGGTCAACAAGCAGGTCCCGCTGGGCGCCGACGCCAACGCCGAGGACTTCGAGGACGCCCTCGACGCCGCGATCGACGACCCCGAGGTCGACGCGGTCGTGGTCATCTACATCCCGCCGCTGAACGTCTCCGGCGAGGACGTCGCCAACGTGCTGGCCGCGGTGGGCGAGCAGTCCGACAAGCCCCTGGTCTCCACCTTCCTCGGCGCCGAGGGCGTGCCCGAGCTGCTGCGGGTGCCCGACGTGGCCGGCTCCACCGCCGGCCGCGGCTCGGTGCCGTCGTACCCCGCGGTGGAGGCGGCGGTCCGCGCCCTGGCACGGGTCGTGCAGTACGCCGTGTGGCTGCGCATCCCCGACAGCCACGCCGCCGATGCCGACCTCGTCGACCGGGTGCGGGCCAAGCGGCTCGTCAACGAGCTGCTTCTGCGCCACCGGGACGGTCACGACCTCACCCACCACGAGGCGCACGAGCTGCTCGCGGCGTACGGCGTCAACCTGTGGGAGACGACGTCGGTCTCCTCGCTGGAGGAGGCCCGGGAGGCGGGGGACCGGCTCGGCTGGGACGTCGTCCTCAAGGCCACCGCCGACCACCTGCGACACCGCCCCGACCTGGCCCACGTGTGGCGCAACATCGACGACGCCGACGAGATGGCCCACGCGTGGGTCGCGCTGAACGGCGTGATCACCGACCCCGGGCGCGCCGGGTTCGTGGTGCAGAAGAACGCGCCTCCCGGCGTGCCGGTGAGCCTGGCCACCCTGGAGGACCCGCTCTTCGGGCCGGTCATCTCCTTCGGCATCGGCGGGCCGCTCACCGAGCTCCTGGGCGACCGCGCCTTCCGGATCCCGCCGCTGGCCGAGCACGATGCCCAGGACATGGTGCGGGAGATCAAGGCCTCGCCGCTGCTCTTCGGCTACCGCGGCAGCGAGATCGTCGACGTCGCCGAGATCGAGCGGATCGTCCGCCGGGTCGCCCAGCTCCAGCACGACCTCCCGCAGATCCGCGCCCTCGACCTGCCGCTCGTCCTGGCCGGCGCGACCGGGGCCACGGTGCTCGGGGCCGCGGTCCACATCGAGCCGGTGCTCGACCCGCGCTCGGACTGGTTCGTGCGCCGGCTGACCGCGCCGCCGGGCGACACCCTGCCCGACTAGGCTCGCGGCCGTGCTGGTCTCCGACGCCCACCGCTTCCTGTTCGTGCACGTGCAGAAGACCGGCGGCGTCACCATCGACGGGCTGCTCCGCCCCCAGCTGCCCGACGCGCGCTCGCTCGACGGCCTGACCCGCCACGCCCGGCTGGAGCAGGTGCTGGCCGCCGAGCCGGCGCTGGCGGCGTACTGGGTGGCCGGCGTGGTGCGCAACCCGTGGGCCCGGCTGCTGTCGTGGTGGAGCATGGTCGAGCGGTTCCGCGACCTCGCCGAGAGGGGCTCGCCCAAGGCGCAGGCGTTCCTGAGCGGCCGGGGGTTCCTCGCCGTCGTCGCCCGCGAGTACGCCGACTTCGAGGCGTTCGTGCTCCGCGGGACCCGGGAGCGCCCCCGGCTGCGGACCCCGCAGCTGGCCTACCTCGCGACGCCCACCCGCCGCGCCGACTTCATCGGCCGGCAGGAGACCTTCGACGCCGACGTCGCCGCCATCGTCGAATACCTCGGCCTGCCGCCGGTGGCCCGGGTGCCGCGCGACAACGCGTCGGTGGCACGCGACCACCGGGAGGCCTACACCCCGCAGATGCGCGACCGGGTGGCCGAGGTGTTCGCCGACGACGTCGAGGCCTTCGGCTACACCTTCTGACGAAGGTCGCCCCGGCCGTGCGTGACAGACTGGCCCCATGCGCAGCAGGACCGCCTCCCACGCCCCTGACGAGAAGGACCGCGCCCGCGAGCTGCGGGGTGCCATCGACCGGACGGGCTACTACCCCGACGTCGTGGCCGACGGGGTCTTCTCGGCGATCGGGGGCGAGGACGTCGCCTCGTGGTACGTCCACCACGAGCCGACCTTCGAGCGCGACGAGGTACGCCGCCACCTCACCGTGGTGGTCCTCACGCCCACCCGCCTGGTGCTGGCCCACACCGACGAGCACCCCGGCGACGACCTGCTGCCCGAGCCCTACACCTCCACCTCCACCGAGGCCATCGCCCTGTCGTCGGTGCGGTCGGTGGTGGTGACCCGCATGGTCGCCAACCCCACGGGCGGGCCCGCGCCGGCCGCCGAGGCGGTGCTCACCATCGGCTGGGGCGGTGCCGGCCGCATCGACCTCGAGCCCGCCGACTGCTCCGACCCGGAGTGCGACGCCGACCACGGCTACACCGGCGTCCTGGCCGGCGACGACTTCTCGCTCCGCGTCTCCGCGGCCGCCGACGGCAAGGACGCCGTCGTCGGGCTGCTCGCCTTCGCCGAGGCCCTCTCCGCCCGCACCCGCGGGGCATGACCTTCGTCGAGCCGGCCTACGGCGAGCGCTCGCTCGGCGACGTGGTGCCTGCGGTCGCCGCTGCCCTCGGCCGGCCGCTGGGCGACCCGCCGACGCGGCTCGTGCTGCCGGAGGCGGCGTCGTACGTGGTGTTCCTCGTCGACGGGCTGGGCGCCGAGCTGCTGCGCCGCTACGCCCACTCCGCGCCGTTCCTGTCCTCGCTGCTGGAGGACCAGGAGTCCGGCACCGCCGGCGTGCCGTCGACCACGGCCACGAGCCTGACCTCGCTGGGCACCGGCCTCGTGCCCGGCTCCCACGGGCTGGTCGGGTTCACCTCGCGCGTCCCCGGCACCGACCGGCTCCTCAACGCGCTCTCCTGGCCCCGGGACGTCGACCCGCTGGAGTGGCAGCCGCACCCGACCGCGTTCTCCCGGCTGGTCGCCGCCGGGGTGGCGACCACGGTCGTCAACAAGCGCGACTTCCGCGACAGCGGGCTGACCCTCGCCGCCCACCGCGGTGCCGAGTTCGTGGGGGCGGACCGGGTGGGAGAGCGGATCGCCGCGGTGCTGGCCGCGTCCGCCGCCCGCCCCTCGCTGACCTACGTCTACGACAGCGACCTCGACTGGACCGGCCACAAGTTCGGCGTCGCCTCCACCCCGTGGCTCCAGCAGCTGTCGATGGTCGACGCCGAGGCAGAGCAGCTGCGTGAGGCCCTGCCCCCCGCCGTGCGGCTGCTGGTGGTGGCCGACCACGGCATGGTCGACAGCCCCCAGTCGGCCCGCGTCGACGTCGACGAGCGGCGCGAGCTGCGCGACGGCGTCTCGCTGCTGGGGGGCGAGGCGCGGTTCCGCCACCTCTACTGCGCCGGGGGTGCGGTCGACGACGTGCTCGCGACCTGGCGCGAGGTGCTGGGCGAGCGGGCCGAGGTGCTCACCCGCGAGGACGCCGTACGCCGGGGGTGGTTCGGCGCGATGACCCCTGACGTGCTGCCGCGGATCGGGGACGTCCTGGTCGCCTGCCGCGACGAGACCGCCGTCGTGTCCACCGTCGACTTCCCCTACGAGAACACGCTGGTGGGCCTGCACGGCTCGCTCACGCCCGCGGAGATGCTGATCCCCATCCTGGTGAGCTGAGGTTCGTGGGGTCTCCTTGCGGTTCGTAGCCGTTGCAACCCCCTCGAACCGCGGCGATCCCCGGATATCCGGGGATCCCGACCGCCCCCTCACCCGAACGGCAGCGGCTCCGGCGCCAGGCTCACGGCGGTGGCGCGCGCCGCGGTGAGGCGGCGCCGGTGGTGCTGGCGGCACAGCACCTCGTAGGCGACGTCGGCCGGCGGGTCGCCGTCGTGACGCGTGCTCCGCGCGGACCCCGGTCGCCCGGCTCGGTCGTCCCCGACGTCCCCGACCACGATCACCTCGCCCTCGACCACCATGATGCCGTCCTCGGTGCGGGCGTTGTGGGTGGCCCGCTTGCCGCACCAGCACAGCGCCTCGACCTGCAGCACGTTCACCCGGTCGGCGAGCTCCACGAGACGGGCGGAGCCGGGGAAGAGCCGGGTGCGGAAGTCGGTGAGGATGCCGAAGGCGAACACGTCGATCTGCAGCTCGTCGACGAGCTTGGCGAGCTGGTCGATCTGCTCGACGGAGTAGAACTGCGCCTCGTCGCAGACGAGGTAGTCGATCCGGCCGCCGGCGGTCAGCGTGGTGACGACGTACCGCCAGAAGTCGAAGTCGGCGTCGACCTCGAGCGCCTCGTGGGTGAGCCCGAGGCGGCTGGACACCATCGCCTCCCCGGCCCGGTCGTGGGTGGTGAAGATGCGACCCACCCGGCCGCGCGCGGCGTGGTTGTGGTTGGTCTGCAGCGCCAGGGTCGACTTGCCGGAGTCCATGGTGCCGGTGAAGAAGTGCAGTTCAGCCACGGTCGACGATCCTTCCACAGGTGTCCCTCGGGCAGGATGTCGCCATGACCGCCGGACCCCTGATCTCCGCTGCGGAGCTGCTGCGGACGCTGCCCGAGGTGAGCGTGCTGGACGTCCGCTACCGCACCGGCGGGCACGCCGGGCCCGAGGCGTTCGCGGAGGGCCACGTGCCCGGTGCGGCGTACGTCGACCTCGACCGCGACCTCGCGGGCCCACCCGGCGCCGGCGGCCGCCATCCACTGCCCGCCCGCGACGACTTCGTCGCTGCCATGCGCCGGGCCGGGGTGTCCGGCGCTCGCCCCGTCGTGGTGTACGACGACTGGTCGGGCCACGCGGCCGGCCGGGCGTGGTGGCTGCTGCGCCACCACGGGCACCCCGACGTGCGGGTGCTCGACGGGGCCTGGCCGGCCTGGCGCGCGGCCGGCGGAGCCGTCGAGACCGGCACGCCCGCCGTGCCGCCCGGCGACTTCGAGCCCGGCGAGCCGCTGGTCGACGTGGTCGAGGTGGGCGACGTGCCGGCGGTGGCGGTGCTGGTCGACGCCCGCGCGCCCGAGCGCTTCCGCGGCGAGACCGAGCCGCTGGACCCGGTCGCCGGGCACGTCCCGGGGGCGGTCAACGTGCCCACGTCGCGCAACCTCGCCGACGACGGCCGCTTCCGCAGCGCCGAGGAGCTCGCCGCGACGTACGCCGCGGTGGGAGCGGTGCGGGGCGCCGACGTGGCGGCGTACTGCGGCTCGGGGGTCACCGCGACCCACGACGTGCTGGCGATGGAGGTCGCCGGCATCCGGGCGCGGCTCTACGCCGGGAGCTGGAGCGGCTGGATCACCGACCCGGCCCGCCCGGTGGAGCGGTCAGCCGACTGAGACCGGGTCGCCCACGCGGAGGGTGCCGCCGCCCTCCGGAACCAGGTTGACCGCGAAGAGCGTGCCGGAGGCCGACCGCCGGTGCCTCGCGAGGGTGCGGATGGGCTCCTTGCCGGTCGCCAGCGAGTCGACGTCGATGGTGGACACGACGCACCGCCCGGTGGGCAGCGCCATCCGCAGGCGCACCTCGCCGACCTGCACCCACGACCAGTGGTCCTCGGCGAAGGGCTCGGCGCCGTCGATCACCAGGCTGGGCCGGAACCGGGCCATCGGCAGCGGGTCGGGCACCTCCTCCCCGCGCTCGAGGGCCCCCTCGACGATCCAGTCGTTCAGCTGCCGGAGCGAGGTCTCCGAGGCGAGGGTGACGGGATAGCCGTCGGCGTAGGCCGTGTGGTCGCCGGGACGGGTGTGCGCCGGGTCGAGCCCGCGCCGGGTCGGGTCGTCGCACCACAGCAGCCGTAGCCCGGGGCGCCCCAGCGCGGTGCGCAGCCACTCGTCGGCGACCGGGCCGACCGGCACGCCGAGAAGGTCCTGGCTGAAGAGCCGCACCGGCGCCGGCGGACCGGTGGGCTGATCGAGCAGCAGCTCGGGCATGCCGGGCGCCGTGAGCCGCAGCGCCCGGGTGAGGTCGGGGTCGGTGGCCGGGGTGTCGGCGACGAGGGTGAACAGCTCGCGCGACCCCCGCGCCGTCACCATCACGTCGTCGCCGTCGACGACGATCCACGTGCGGTCGTCCACCAGGCCGGCGGGCACCACCTGCGCGGTGGTCACGGGGCGGACGGCGGTGCTCTTGACGGGGTGGAGGTTGAGCCCGGTGAGCGTCAGGCTCACCAGTGCACGCCCCGGAACAGCCGGGCCAGCATGATCTGCTCCGACTCGCGCTTGGCCGCGTCCGTCGGCTCGCCCCGGGCCACGGCCGAGTCCGGGAACACGTGGTAGGCCATGTTGAGCACCCGGAACGCCGTCTTCGGCGCGAGCGTGTGGGCGATCGCGCCCACGTTGCCCAGGGCGGTGTTGATCTCGTGCGGCTTCTCCACCATCGCGCGGATCACCAGGTCGGCCGCCTGGGCGGGGGAGATGGTGGGGAACTTGTCGTAGAGGGCCGTCGGCGCGATCATCGGCGTCCGCACCAGCGGCATGTGGATGCTGGTGAAGGTGATGCCGTCGCCGACCACCTCCGAGGCCACCACGTTGCTCCACGCGTCGAGCGCCGCCTTCGACGCCACGTACGCCGAGAAGCGGGGCGGGTTGGTCTGCACCCCGATCGAGCTGACGTTGACCACGTGCCCCGAGTAGCGCGCCCGCATCGCCGGCAGCAGGCCCATGACGAGCCGGATCGCCCCGAAGTAGTTGAGCTGCATGGTGCGTTCGAAGTCGTGGAAGCGGTCGTGCGAGAGGTGCAGGGACCGGCGGATGGACCGGCCGGCGTTGTTGACGACGAAGTCGATGGCCGGCAGCTCCTCGGCGAGCTGGTCGCACAACGCGTCGATCGCGCCGAGGTTCGAGAGGTCGCACGGGAAGACCAGCGCCTCACCGCCGCGCCGCTCGATGGCGTCGCGGACCTCCTCGAGCTTGTGCTTGCCCCGCGCGACGAGGACCGGGATGCCGCCGGCCTGGGCGACCTTGAGGGCGGTGACCTGGCCGATGCCCGAGGAGGCCCCGGTGACGACGACGTGCTTGCCCTGCAGGGCGGCCCGGGTGTCGGCGTCCCTGCCCGTCGACTCGTCCAGGTGCTCCTCCCAGTAGGTCCAGAGCCGCTCGGCGTACGACTCGAGGTCGGGCACGGCGATGCCCGAGCCGGCGAGGGCCCGCTCGGTCGCGCGCGAGTCGAGGACCGACGAGAAGCTGGTGTGGGCCAGCACCTCGGCCGGCACCCCCGCCCGGCCCAGCGTCTGGTCGAGCACGAGCTGCCCGGGCGTCGAGCGCACCAGGGCCCCGACCAGCGTGGAGGGCCGCAGGGCCCGGGGCACCATGCCGAGCAGCCCCCGGGAGGTGACGTCGCGGTCGACGGGGGTGGCGAGCTGCGGTGCCCCGGCGGCCGCGCAGAAGAGGTTGAGCGTGCCGATCACCGGCTGCGGCTCCGGGTTGACGAGGTGGAAGGTCTCGCCGTCCCGGCCGGGCAGGTGGGCGAGGTGGTCGATCGCCGCCGCGACGTAGTCGACGGGCACCACGTTGGTGTCACCGAGGTCGGGCCCGGCCAGCGGCAGCCACGCGGGCAGCACGCCGCGCAGGGCCCTGAGCATCGGGAAGAAGTAGTAGGGGCCGTCGGACTTGTCCATCGCGCCGGTCTCGCTGTGCCCCACCACCACCGAGGGCCGGTAGACCCGCCACGGCACGGCGTGCTGGGCGCGCACGAGGCGCTCGGACTCGTGCTTCGTGCGGTGGTACGGCGAGGGGAGGTGCTGCCCCTCGTCGAACATCGACTCGTCGAAGTGGCCGCGGAGGTCGCCCGCCACCGCGACCGACGACACGTGGTGGAAGCATCCCGCGGCGACGGCGGTCGCGAACGCCAGCGCCTCGCGGGTGCCGCCCACGTTCATGACCTCGTTGACCTCCTCGTCGGCGGTCATGTCGTAGACCGCCGCGAGGTGGAGGACGTGGTCGATGTGACCGTGGTGCGCCTGGATCCAGGACGTCGCGACGCCGAGACCGGGGCTGGTGAGGTCACCGGTGACGGGCAGGACCCGCGTGGTGCCCGCCCGCTCGTTCCAGCGCGCCGCCAGCCGCTCCATCCGCGCGAGCGAGGCCGGGCGGACGAGCACGTGGACGTCGCCCTCGCGGCGCTCGAGGAGCTGCTGCACGAGGTGCCGCCCGATGAACCCGGTGGCGCCGGTCACGAAGTACGACATGCGGTGACCCTACTGACCGGGAGCGGCCGGGTCACCCGCCGTCATTCCCCCTTGCCGCCGCCGAACATGATCTCGTCCCAGCTCGGCACCGAGGCCCGCCCGCGGGACTTCCTGACCGGCCGGCGCGGCGGCTCGGCCGGCTGCTCGTCGGTGGCGTCGGTCCCGGCTCCGGCGTCGTCTCCGGCTTCGGTGTCGGCCTCGGGCCGGTCGGCGGCCTCCGGCTCGGGAGCGGCCACCGTCGCGGGGGTCACCGGTGCCTGCTCCTGCTCCGGCTCCACCCGGCCGCGCATGGCGTCGGTCAGGTCGACCGTCTCGTCGTCGTCACCGGGGGCCTGCGCGGGGGACGGCCGGTCGCCGGAGGGCCGGTCGCCGGAGACCATCTCGATCGCGTCGTCACCGAGCGGCAGCTCGTCGGCCGGCACGGCGGCGAGCCGGCGCCGGCGCGGCCCGGCCGCCTCGTCGGTGGGCTCGGCGTCGGACTGCTCGGTGCGCGCGGCCGGGCGCTGCACCGCCTCGCCCACCAGCCACCTCGCGTCGTCGTCCTCCACCGTGACGTAGTTGCCCGGCACGTCGAAGGAGAAGGTCGCGGCCCCCTTCCGCGAGCCGGCGGCGTACTGCGCGGTGAGGGTCCACTTGCCGTCCTCGCGCCGGAAGGCGTCCCAGTCGACCGTGCGGACGTCGACCCCGAGGCCGTGCAGGTGGTGGGTCACGGCGTCCTCGAGCGTGCGACCGCCGCCGAGCGAGCCCTCGCCGCTGCGGCGCCGCAACGTCGAGCGCTGGGCGCGCTGCGCCACGTGCGCGCGCTCGTCGAGCACCGGGCCCGCGAACGTCATGATCTTCTCGACGGTCGTCTGCGCGGCCTTGGCCACCGACTCGGGGGTCTCGCCGGCACGGATGCGGGCCTGGATGTCTCGCGGGCGGATGGCGCTGTCCATGGTGATCTCCAACTGGCCGAGGCGTGCGTGCTCGCCGCGCAGGGCGGCCCGGAGGGCGGGGTCGACGGCGAGGGTGTACTCGCCGCCGGCGTCGTCGAGCAGCAGCAGACGGGTGCCGTCGTCGCTCAGTCCTGCGAGCGAGAGATGCACCATCGGGGTCTGCTCCTGCTCAGTCGTGCGTGGTTCCGGTTGGCTGCCGAGCCTACGCCAGCGCGAGGCGTGCTCTCGCGCACGACCGGCGGCGCGCCCCGCGACGATCCGCCCGCGGCCGAGGCCGGCCCCGGCCGCCGGGCGATATCCTCCGCCTGTGTCGCCGACGATCGCCCTGGTTGCGGCCGTGCCGGAGCAGTCGGCGGGGCTGGTCGTCCTGGACCTCGTCGGGATCTTCGTCTTCGCCATCTCCGGCGCCCTGGTGGCCGTGCGCAAGGGCTTCGACCTCTTCGCGGTGCTGGTGCTCGCCGGCGTCACCGGGCTCGGCGGCGGCTTCCTGCGCGACGTGCTCATCGACGCCACCCCGCCCGCGGCCCTCGCCGACTGGCGCTACCTGTTGGTGCCGGTGGCCGCGGGGGCGATCACGTTCGGCTTCCATCCGGCCGTGGGCCGGATGGAGCGCGTCGTGAATGTCTTCGACGCCTTCGGTCTCGCGCTCTTCTGCGTCACCGGCGCCCTCAAGGCCACCGCGTTCGGCCTCGGCCCGCTGCCGGCCGCGCTGATGGGCATGGTCACCGCGACCGGCGGCGGGATGGCCCGCGACGTGCTGGCCGGCCGGGTGCCCATCGTGTTCCGCGGCGAGCTGTACGCCACCCCGGCGCTCGCCGGCGCCCTCATCGCCGTGCTCGGGGAGCGCTGGGACCAGCCCATGGGGGTCGTCGTGCCGCTCGCTGCGGCCACCTGCCTGATGTGGCGGCTGCTGGCGATGTGGCGCGGCTGGCAGGCGCCGATGCCCACCGGTCCGGCGAGCGTCTAGAGACGGGCCGCGACGGGCCGCGCAGCGCCGTAGTCGGCGCCCCGGGTGGCCTGGGCCGCGAGCACCGCCACCAGTCCGGCGACGACCGGGACGGCATACGCCCACGACGCTCCGCGGGCGTCGACGACCAGTCCGGCGAGCGTGGCGCCGGGAGCGACACCGGCCACCAGCGCCGTGTGCATGATGCCCATCCCCTCGGTGAGCCGCGCCGACGGCACCACCTGCTCGGTGAGCATCATCGTGGCGATCATGGTGGGGGCGATCGCCAGGCCGCCGAGCAGCAGCACCGGCGCCATCAGCGCGACATGACCGACGAAGGCCAGTGGCAGCATCGCGGCGAGCATCGCCATCGTGCCGACGCGCAGCCGGCTCTCGAGGCTGGAGCGCCAGCGCAGGGCTCCCGCGACGAGGCCGGCGACCAGGCTGCCGAAGGCCCAGACGGCCAGGAGCACACCGGCCAGGCCCGTGCGTCCCTGCTCCTCGGAGAACGCCACGGTGGTCACCTCCGCCGCGCCGAACAGCGCGCCGAGCGCCAGGCACACGACGGCCACCGGCACCACGGCCCGCCACGGCATCCCCGGCCGCGGACCCTGGTCGGCGTGGTGGGTGTGGGCGGGCGGCTGGGTGTCGGTCTGGGCGGCGTAGGCCAGGGTGCCCGCGAGCCCGGTCGCGAGGGCGACCAGCAGGCCCGCGAGCGGGTGCCACAGGGTCGCGAGCAGGGTCACCACGATGGGCCCGACCATGAAGACCACCTCGTCGAGCACCGCCTCCAGCGCGTACGCCGTGCCGACCTGGGTGCGGTCCACCAGCACGTGCGACCAGCGCGCCCGCACCGCCGAGCCGACCTGCGGCACGGCCGCGCCGGCGACCGCCGCGCCGGCGTACGGCGTCCAGGCCGGCCAGCCGAGCTCGACGGCCAGCACCAGCACCGTCAGCCCCGCGCCCCACACCGAGATGCCGGTCACCAGGA
Source organism: uncultured Nocardioides sp. (assembly GCF_902805925.1). GTDB lineage: Bacteria > Actinomycetota > Actinomycetes > Propionibacteriales > Nocardioidaceae > Nocardioides. Next base: position 53,463 of record NZ_CADCUP010000192.1, on the reverse strand, counting down.
CCCGGGCCTGCCCGAGGCGGTCCACGAGGGAGCCCTTGACGATCGCCAGGGCGGCGTCGGCGATCACGTAGGTGGCCGAGAGCACGCCCGCGAGCCCGTAGGAGCCGGTGCGCGCCGACACGAGCAGCACGATGCCCAGGCCGACCATGGAGATCTGGAGACGGCCGAGCAGCGCGGCGGAGGAGAAGCGGAGGGCGCCGGGGACGTGGAGGAGCCGGCCGTACGAGCTGAACATCACTGCGGACGGTAGGCCCGCCGACCGCTCGCCGACCAATTCCGGACGCCTCCCTACGATGTGCCCATGCCTGTGGACGTCTCTCCGTACGACGCGCTCCTGCTGCTCTCGTTCGGGGGACCCGAGAAGCCCGAGGACGTCGTGCCGTTCCTCGAGAACGTGACCCGCGGTCGCGGCATCCCGCGCGAGCGCCTCGAGGAGGTCGGCCAGCACTACTTCCTCTTCGGCGGGCGCTCGCCCATCAACGACCAGAACCGGCTGCTCCTCGGGGCCGTCCGCGAGGACCTCGCCGGTGCCGGGATCGACCTGCCGGTCTACTGGGGCAACCGCAACTGGACGCCGTACCTCGCCGACACGCTGCGCCAGATGGCCGCCGACGGCATCCGCCGGGCCGCGGTGCTGACCACGTCGGCCTACTCGTCGTACTCCTCGTGCCGGCAGTACCGCGAGAACCTCGCCGACGCGGTGGCGCAGGTGCCCGGGGCGCCTCGCCTGGACCGGCTGCGGCAGTACTTCAACCACCCCGGCTTCGTCGAGCCGGTCGTCGACGCCACGCTGGCCGCGCTCGCCCAGCTGCCCGACGCGGTGCGCGAGCAGGCCCGGCTGGCGTTCGTGACCCACTCGATCCCCGTCGCGATGGCGCAGGGCAGCGGTCCCGACGGCGACGCCTACGTCACCCAGCACCTCAGTGCCTCGGCCGAGGTGGTGGAGAGGATGCGCCAGGAGACCGGACGGCGCCACCCGCACGACCTCGTCTACTGCTCGCGCTCCGGGCCGCCGCAGGTGCCGTGGCTCGAGCCCGACGTCAACGACCACCTCGAGGCGCTGGCGGCCCAGGGCGTGCCCGCCGTCGTGCTGATCCCGATCGGCTTCGTCTCCGACCACATGGAGGTCATCTACGACCTCGACACCGAGGCGCTGGCCACCGCGGGCGAGCTGGGGCTGCCGGCGGCCCGAGCGGCGACGCCCGGCATCGACCCGCGCTTCGTGGCCATGGTCCGCGACCTGCTGGTGGAGCGGGCGGCGGTCGAGCGCGGCGACGACGTGGAGCGGAGGGCCGTGGGCTCGATGGGCCCCTGGCGCGAGGTGTGCGCCCCGGGGTGCTGCGCCAACCCGCGCGGTCCCCGCCCGGCGCTGTGCGGGTCGGACTGATGGCCGCGCCCGACGTCGTCGAGCTGCGCGAGCTCGCCCTCGACGTGGCCCGGCAGGCGTCCAGGCTGGTCGCCGAGCGCCGCGCGGCGGGGGTGGCGGTGGCCGACACCAAGAGCTCGGGCACCGACGTGGTCACCGAGGCCGACCGGGCCAGCGAGGAGCTGGTGCGCGGCCTGCTGCTCGGGGCCCGTCCCGACGACGCCATCCTGGGCGAGGAGGGCGACGACCACGCCGGCACCAGCGGGGTGCGCTGGATCGTCGACCCGATCGACGGCACCGTCAACTTCCTCTACGACCTGCCCCAGTACGCCGTCTCCGTCGCCGCCGAGTGGGAGTGCGAGATCATCGCGGGGGCGGTCGTCAACGTGCCCTCGGGCGCCGAGTACGCCGCGGCCCGGGGCCAGGGGTCGACCCGCAACGGCGTGCCCCTGCGCGTGCGGCCGGCACCGCCGATGCAGGAGCGGTTGATCATGACCGGCTTCGGTTACCTGCGCGAGGTCCGCGTCCACCAGGCAGACTGCCTCAGCCGGCTGCTCCCGCAGGTGCGCGACATCCGGCGCATGGGGTCCTCCGCGCTCGACATCTGCCACGTGGCGGAGGGGAGCGCCGACGGCTACGTCGAGGAGGGGTCGCAGCCGTGGGACTGGGCCGCGGCCAGCCTGGTGCTCACCGAGGCCGGTGGACGGTTCGGCGTGCTTCCCGGCGCATTGGGTACCCGCATCCCCGGGTGGCCGCAGGAGACCCTGGTCACGGCCGCACCGGCCGACGGCTGGGACGCCTTCGTCACCACCCTCCGGGCGTGCGGCTACGTCGCCGGGGCAGGCACAGGCATGCGGGAATAGCGCCCCGTCACCTGGTGTTCACGGCACACGGCCGAGGCCAGTGGTGCGACACCGACGGTGATGGTGCATTATCTGGCGCGCCGACGACGAGACGGGACCGACAGCCGTCTGCACGGCTGTTGGGGAGTGGGACGAGGGACATGGCGACTGACTACGACGCACCGCGCAAGAACGAGGAAGACCAGAGCGAAGAGAGCATCGAGGAGCTCAAGGCTCGTCGGCACGACAAGAACTCGGGCAAGGTCGACGAGGACGAGGCGGAGGCGGCCGAGTCCTTCGAGCTGCCGGGCGCCGACCTGTCGCACGAGGAGCTGGCCGTGGAGGTCAAGCCCAAGCAGGAGGACGAGTTCACCTGCATGAGCTGCTTCCTGGTGCACCACCGCTCGCAGCTCGCCGACGAGAAGGCCATGGTCTGCCGGGACTGCGTCTGACCCGGCCACCACCTCTGCTCACGAGGGCCGCGACCCACCGGGGGTCGCGGCCCTCGTCGCGTGCGGGTCAGGTCTTCGCGGCCTCCGCGGATCCCGCGGCCTGGTCGTCCTTGCGCAGGTCGGGCGGGAGGTGACCGGTCGACCTGGTGTAGTAGTCGGCCGCCTTGCGGGCCGCGAACATCCGGGCGATCGCGATCACCGTGCCGCTGACGGCGGCCCAGGCCACCGCCTCCCAGAGGTCGACGTCGGGGTCGGCGGGGTTTCCGGGCGGGTTCTTGCCGGTCGCCGCGCGCCAGGAGGTGTTGAGGGTCTTCTTCGCGACCGCGGCGCCGAGCAGGGCGGAGGCGAGGGAGAAGACGGACCAGAACTTCGAGCTGTCGGATGCCATGCCCGCCAGCCTACGCAGACGGCTCGCGCGAGGGTCCGGCGACGCTGGTGGCCGCGGTGAGCGCGGAGGCCAGCCGGTCGGGGTGCCGGGTGTGCAGCAGCCAGTACGGCGTGCGGTCGGCCGGGTCGACCACCTCCACCCTCACGGCCCTCTTGAGGTAGGGGCGCAGGAGCAGGTAGGCCCGGGCATCGGCCTCCGGACCGGCGAGCCGGCGGGTCTGGTCGGCGTCCAGCGCGGTGGCCGCGCCCAGCAGGGACGTCGCGATGTGCGCCCGCCCGGCGCGCAGCTCGCCGCCCGCCACCGCGATGCGGGCGCCGCCGAAGGCGAGGAAGGCCCAGGCCAGCAGCAGCATCGCCGCCCCGGTGATGGCCCACGCCACGTCGCCCGGAAGCGCCACGACGACCGCCAGCCACAGGCTGGCGACCAGCATCGTGCCCTGGACCCACCACCGGAGCGGGACGTGCAGGCGTTCGGCGTACTCCACGCCACAAGCCTAGGCTGGGTCCGTGACCGATCTCGACGTGGCCCTGGTGCGGCTCGACCTCGACCTGCCGCTGCCGTCGTACGCCCATCCCGGTGACGCCGGTGCCGACCTGCGCACCACCGTCGACCTGACCCTGGGGCCGGGGGAGCGGGCGCTGGTGCCCACGGGTGTGTCCATCGCCCTGCCGGAGGGGTACGTCGCGCTGGTGCATCCCCGCTCCGGCCTCGCCGCGCGGCACGGGCTCTCGCTCGTGAACAGCCCCGGCACGGTCGACGCCGGCTACCGGGGCGAGATCAAGGTCCTGCTGATCAACCACGACCGTCTCGACACCGTGGAGCTCAAGCGCGGCGACCGCGTCGCCCAGCTCGTGGTCCAGCGCTTCGAGCGGGCCCGCTTCGTCGAGGTCGACGCCCTCCCGGCGTCGGCGCGCGGCGACGGGGGCTACGGTTCCACGGGGGGATCCGGTCTGTCCTGACCGCCCCGCACAGACGCACGAGCCAGGAGTACGCAGTGAAGTTCCGTCGCAAGGCCGCATCCGATGCCATCGCCCCGGAGTCGCCCGACCAGGTCGCCGACGAGGTGAGCGAGGCCCCCGGGGAGTCCGCGACCGGCCCTGAGTCGGGTCCCTACGACGCCGAGGCGGTCGACGACGCCGTCGAGCGCATCGACCTCGGCGCCCTGCTCATCGCGCCCTCGGAAGGCCGGGAGCTGCGGCTGCAGGTCGACGAGACCACCGGCAAGGTGGCCGCGGTGATGCTGGCCGCCGAGGACGGCGCCATGGAGCTGCAGGCGTTCTCCGCCCCCCGCAACGGCGACCTCTGGAGTGAGGTGCGGCCCCAGATCGCGGCCGACATCACCCGGCGTGGCGGCCGGGTCGCCGAGCGGGAGGGCCGTTTCGGCACCGAGCTGCTCGCCCAGATGCCGGTCAAGCGCCCCGACGGCACCGACGCCGTCCAGCCCTCGCGCATCATCGGGGTCAACGGCTCGCGGTGGCTGCTCCGCGCCTCGATGCTCGGCCGGCCGGCCGTCGAGCCCGACTCGGCCGGTGAGTGGGAGGACGCCCTCGCCCTGGTCGCCGTACGCCGCGGCGCGCAGGCCATGCCCGTCGGCCAGCCCCTCCTGGTGACGCTGCCCGAGAACGCCCGCAAGGTGCAGTGACGTGGCCGAGAGGGGCCGGTTGCGCGCCACCATCAGCCGCTGGGCCAACAGCTCCGAGGCGGAGATCAAGCACCTGCGCCAGACCCACGTGCAGGCCGGGGAGCTGTGCATCTCCGATGCTCCCGACCGGCAGCGGGTGCGGCTGCGAGGCATGCTGCGCACGGTCACCCTCCGCCCCCGCGGCGGGGTGCCGGCCCTCGAGGCGGACCTCGACGACGGCTCCGGCACCATCACGGTGGTGTGGCTGGGCCGACGGCGGATCGCCGGCATCGTGCCCGGCCGGTCGCTGCGCGTCGAGGGCCGCATCGGCACCCACGGCGGCCACCGGGTGATCTACAACCCCCGTTACGAGCTGCTGCCGTGACCGCGACGCCCTCCCGCCCCAGCGACCCGGCCTCCGTGGACACCGTCGAGGCCGTGGTCCGCAAGCAGCTCTCGCAGGCCCTCGGCGGCCGCCGCGGGATGGTCGAGGCCGCCGTCCCGACGATCCTGTTCACGGTCCTGTGGCTGAGCACCAAGGAGCTGCGGCTCGCGCTGTCCGTCAGCGTCGGCGCCGCCGCCGCCCTGCTCGTCGTGCGCCTGGTGCAGCGCTCGACGGTGCAGTTCTGCGTCAACGCGCTGCTCGGCATCGGCATCGGCTGGTTCTTCGTGCAGCGCTCGGCCGCGTCCGGCGGCAGCGCCGACGACCAGGCACTCGCCTACTTCCTGCCCGGCATCCTCTACAACTCGGGGTACGCCGTCCTGCTCGCGGCCACGTGCCTGGTCGGCTGGCCGATCGTGGGGTTCATGGTCGGCTCCGTCACCGGCGACGCGACCGCCTGGCACCGCGACCGCCAGGTGGTGCGCCTGTGCACCGCGCTGACCTGGATGCTGGCGCTGCCCTGCGTGCTGCGCGTCGCGGTCCAGGCGCCCATCTGGCTGGCCGGGAAGTCGGGGTCGTGGGACGCCGACACCGCCGTGGCCCTGCTCGGGGTGCTCAAGATCGGCCTCGGCTGGCCGCTGCAGCTGGCCACCCTGGCCGGGATGGTGTGGCTGCTGGCGCGCAACCACACGCCGCTGGCGGGGCCCGGGGAGCCCGAGCCGGCCTGAGGTTCGCTGTCGCTTCTCGCGGTTTGCCGGGGTTGCAACGGCTACCAACCGAGGCGATCCCCGGATATCCGGGGATCCCGACCCGGCCTCCCCCTCAGTGCTGGGTCGGCGAGAGCAGGCTCTCGAGCTCGTTCTCCACGTCCGCCGCCACCACGAAGAGCAGCTCGTCGCCCGCCTCGACCGGCTGCTGCGGGCCGGGGGTGTAGACCTGCCCGTCGCGCAGGATGGTCACCAGCGAGCAGTTCTCCGGGAAGGGGATGAGCCCGGTGGGCTTGCCGACGTACGGCGAGTCCTCGGGCAACGTCATCTCGACCAGGTTGGCGTTGCCGCGACGGAAGGTGAACAGCCGGACGAGGTCGCCGACCGTGACGGCCTCCTCGACGAGCGCCGACATGATGCGCGGGGTCGAGACGTTGACGTCGACGCCCCACGCCTCGGTGAACAGCCACTCGTTGTTGGGGTGGTTCACCCGCCCGACGGTGCGGGGCACGCCGAACTCGGTCTTGGCGAGCAGGGAGGTCACCAGGTTGACCTTGTCGTCGCCGGTGGCGGCGATGACCACGTCGCAGCGGTCGAGCCGGGCCTCCTCCAGGGAGGACAGCTCGCAGGAGTCCGCCAGCAGCCACTCGGCGTTGGCCACCCGCTCCGGCTTCACCGCCGAGGGGTTCTTGTCGATCAGCAGGACGTCGTGCCCGTTGTCGATGAGCTCGCGGGCGATGGAGCGCCCCACGGCGCCCGCTCCGGCGATGGCGACACGCATCAGATCTCCTCGGGGCCGGCATCGAGCTGGGCGTAGGCGTGGGCGGCGTGCTCCTCGCGCATCACGAGGTGGAGCAGGTCGCCCTCCTGGATGACGGAGTCGCGGGTGGGCAGCATGCCCTCGCCGAGCCGGTCGATCCAGGCGATCCGACAGCGCGTCTGCTCCTGGAGGTGGACGGTGCGGTGGCCGATCCACACCTCCGTCACGGGCACCTGGTCGACGCGGATCGTGCCCGAGGGGTCGCGGAAGTCGGGCTCGGCGCCGGCGGGCAGGATCCGGCGCAGCACCTGGTCGGCGGTCCACTTGACCGTGGCGACGGTCGTGATGCCCAGCCGCTGGTAGACCTCCGCACGACCGGGGTCGTAGATCCGCGCCACGACCTGCTGGATGCCGAAGGTCTCGCGCGCCACGCGGGCGGCGATGATGTTGGAGTTGTCGCCGCTGGAGACGGCCGCGAACGCGTCGGCGCGCCGGATGCCGGCCTTCTCCAGGACCTCGTGGTCGAAGCCGTACCCGGTGATCTTGTCGCCGTTGAACGAGGGTCCCAGCCGCCGGAAGGCGTCGGGGTCGCTGTCGATCACCGAGACGGTGTGGTTGCGGTCCTCCAGCGAGCGCGCGAGGGTCGAGCCGACCCGGCCGCAGCCCATGATCAAGACGTGCACAGGTGAAACCGTATCCCAGTCCCGCGCGCGTTGCGCGCGCGCGACCAGGTGGGGTCTAGCCTTGCCGCTCGTGGGTGTCGGCGACGTTTCCAAGCGCATCCTGCTCGGTCGCAAGCTGCGCAGCTCCCAGCTGGGGGAGACGCTCCTGCCCAAGCGGATCGCACTTCCGGTGTTCGCCAGCGATGCGCTCTCCTCGGTCGCCTACGCGCCCGACGAGGTGTTCATCATGCTGGCGGTCGCCGGGGCCTCGGCGTACACCTGGTCGTGGAAGATCGGCCTCGCGGTCGCGCTGGTGATGCTGACGGTCGTCGCGTCCTACCGGCAGACCGTGCACGCCTACCCCTCGGGGGGCGGCGACTACGAGGTGGCGATGGTCAACCTGGGCCGCACGGCGGGCATCACGGTCGGCAGCGCCCTGCTCGTCGACTACGTGCTGACGGTGGCGGTGTCGATCTCCGCGGCCGCGCAGTACGCCGCCGGGGCGCTGCCGTTCCTGATCGGCCACGAGGCGACGATCGGGTGCCTCGCCGTGGCGCTCCTGGCGGCGCTGAACCTGCGCGGGGTGCGGGAGTCGGGCACGTTGTTCGCGGTGCCGACGTACCTCTTCATGGCCGGCATCCTCGGCATGTGCGCCTACGGCCTGCTGCGCCTGCTGGCCGGCGACCTGCCCGACGCCGAGAGCGCCTCCCTCGACATCCGGCCGCAGGAGGGCTGGGAGGGGCCGCTGACGCAGGTCGCGCTGTTCTTCCTGCTGGCGCGCGCCTTCTCGTCGGGCTGCGCCGCGCTGACCGGCGTGGAGGCCATCTCCAACGGCGTCCCGGCCTTCAAGCGGCCCAAGAGCCGCAACGCCGCCACCACGCTGCTGCTCCTCGGCCTCATCTCCATCAGCATGATGATGAGCGTCATCGTGCTGGCCGAGCAGATGACGATCCGGTACGTCGACCCCCTCGAGCTGGACCGGCTGCGCACGGAGGCGGGGAACGCGCTGCCGGACAGCTACGAGCAGCACCCCGTCATCTCCCAGATCGCCAACGGGGTCTTCGACCACTTCCCGCCCGGGTTCTACTTCGTGGTGACGGTGACCGGGATCATCCTGGTGCTCGCCGCCAACACCGCGTTCAACGGCTTCCCGGTGCTGGGCTCGATCCTGGCCCAGGACGGTCTGGCGCCGCGCTCACTGGCCTCGCGCGGCGACCGGCTGGCGTACAGCAACGGCATCGTGTTCCTGGCAGCGATGTCCGCGCTCCTGATCTGGGTCTTCGGGGCCGAGACCACCCGGCTGATCCAGCTCTACATCGTCGGCGTCTTCGTCTCCTTCAACCTCAGCCAGCTCGGCATGATCCGGCACTGGACCCGCCACCTCGGCACCGAGCGCGACCCCGCCGAACGGCGACGGATGATGCGCTCGCGCGCGATCAACACCTTCGGCCTCGGCCTCACCGCGGTGGTGCTGGTGATCGTGGTCATCACCAAGTTCCTCGCGGGCGCCTGGATCACGATCCTCGCCCTGGGCTTCTTCTTCGTGCTGATGCAGGGCATCGCCCGGCACTACGACCAGGTCGCCCTCGAGCTGGCCGCCGACGAGGAGGACCGCGTGATGCCGACGCGCGTGCACGCGATCGTCCTGGTGAGCAAGCTGCACAAGCCCACGCTGCGGGCGCTGGCCTTCGCCAGGGCGACGCGGCCCAACGTGCTCGAGGCGGTGTACGTCGACATCGACGCCGCGGCGACCTACCGCCTGCTCGAGGAGTGGGACGAGCGACGCCTCGACCTCCCGCTCAAGGTCCTGCACTCGCCGTACCGCGAGGTCGTGCGGCCGATCGTCGAGTACGCCCGGGAGATCCGCCGCTCCAACCCGCGCGGCGTCGTGGCCGTCTACATCCCCGAGTACGTCGTGGGCCGCTGGTGGGAGCAGCTGCTCCACAACCAGACCGCCCTGCGCCTCAAGGGGCGGCTGCTGTTCGCCCCCGGGGTGATGGTGACGTCCGTGCCCTTCCAGCTGCGCTCCTCCCAGATCGCCCGGGATCGCGACCGGCGCTCCGACGACCGGGTCAAGGCCGGTGACCTGAGACGCGGCCGGATCCGGCGCCCGGACGCCCGCAGGGATAGGAGCGGGCGATGACCCGTGGCCGGCAGCGCCGTCCCCGCCGCCGCGTGCCGCGCGGGGAGTCGCGCGTCGGGCAGCGCTTCGAGGCGCTCGTGGGCCCGGTCGCCCACGGTGGCCACTGCATCGTGCGGCTGCCCGAGCCGGAGTCCCGGGTGGTCTTCACCCGGCACGCCGTCCCGGGCGAGCGCGTGGTCCTCGAGATCACCGAGGGCACCGACGGCGACCGGTTCTGGCGCGGCGACGCCGTCGAGGTGCTGGAGGCATCTCCCGACCGTGTCGACGCGCCGTGCCCGGTGGCCGGTCCCGGCCTCTGCGGCGGCTGCGACTTCCAGCACGTCGCCGTGCCGGCGCAGCGGTCGCTCAAGGCGGCCGTGGTGCGCGAGCAGCTGGTCCGGCTCGCGCACCTGGACCCCGATCACCCCCTGGTCGCGGACCTGGTCGTCGAGCAGGTGCCGGGCGACGTCGACGGACTGCGGTGGCGCACGCGCACCCGCTTCGTCCGCACGCCCGACGGGCGGCAGGGGCTGCGCAAGCACCGCTCGCACGACGTCGTGCCCGTCGAGGACTGCCTGATCACGCTGCGACACCGGTCCTCCGACGACGTGCCCGTGCCGGCGACGCGCACCGTGGTGGCGGCCGGCACCTCGCACGACTTCGGCATCGCCGACGACGGCTTCTGGCAGGTGCACCCCGGCGCGCCGACGGCGCTGGTCGAGACGGTGCTCGAGCTGCTCGACCCGCAGCCCGGTGAGTCGGTGCTCGACCTGTACGCCGGTGTCGGCCTCTTCGCGCGCTTCCTCGGCGACCGGGTGGGGGAGGACGCCCGCATCGTGGCGGTCGAGGGCGACCGGGAGGCCACCCGGCACGCGCGGCTCAACCTGGCCGGGTTCGGGCGGGCGCGGGCGCAGGCCGGCTCCGTGGACCAGGTGCTCGAGACGTCGTTCGACGAGCCCTTCGACCTCGTGGTGCTCGACCCGCCGCGTGAGGGCGCACGGGCCGGGGTCGTGGCCCAGGTGGTCGACCGCGCCCCTCGAGCCGTGGCGTACGTCGCGTGCGACCCGGCCGCGCTGGCCCGCGACGTCGCGAGCTTCGCCGGGCACGGCTACCGCCTGGAGGCGCTGCGGGCCTTCGACCTCTTCCCGATGACGCACCACGTCGAATGTGTCGCATTGTTCACCAGAACCGGTCCTGACCTGCGGTAATGCGATTCCCGCGCAGCAGGTCGAAAGCCGACATCTGGCCTTAAGGCTCACTTTGAGGCCCTTATGGCTCGCTTTGGCGTTGCGCCAGTTCGCTCAACCGTGGGCCGCGATTCCAGCCTGGGGGGAGTGCAGTTGCGGCGCTTTGAGCGCAATGTATGCCGACCGAGGTTCCGGACGCCGGATCACGTCCACGGCGCAGCTGGCGCGTCAACGTCGTGGTCCCTCGGGACTGCCCTACCCGCCCGGGAATTCTCGCGGGTGAGCCTTTCCGCCATAGCCGTCGTACCCGTCAGCTGCATCGCATGAGCCATGCTCTGCCGGTCGGACTCGGTGAGCGCTGCGAAGCGACGCCGGTGCGGATGCCGCCCGAACGCGACCACGTCGTGCACGGTCAGTCCAGACGGGTGGGGACGGGACTGGGAGAGCAGGGTGACCCGGTGTGCGAAGGCCCGCGCGCTGAGCGAGTCGCTGTCAGCGCCGGCGAGCTCCACCGCCCCGGAGGTGACCGGGTGCAGCCGGGCCAGCGATCGCAGAACGGTGGACTTGCTAGATGCGTTCGGGCCGATGAGGGCGGTGACGACACCGGCCTCCAGCCCCACCGACACGCCGTGCACGACCGCGCACGACCGTGCTGCGGGCATAGCCGAGCACCAGCTCGTGACCGACCAGCGCAGCGCTCATGACAAGGAAGGTTTGGCTAACTAAGGACCGCCTAACCAAGGGACCCTGCTTTACCGAACTCGTCGGGAGGCCTCGCCGTGGACGCAGATGCCCGGACCTCGGCGCTAATAGCTGGGGGCGCAAGGGGTTGACTCACTCATCGGACTCGATGCTCGGTAAGCGCGCTCACAGTACGGGGACTTGGCGAGGCGAGAGACTTGGGAGATGCGAATGCTGCGCGGGCTCCACTGGCCCACCCGCACCTTTAGCGCCTGGCGATCGCTGCGCTGGCGCGAGTGGACTGTTGACTGCCTGCGGGCCTCGGAGACCAACGAGCCGGGGCGGGAATGTTGCCGGAGTGGCATCGCGTTGGGCCAGGCGTCCGCGTTTCAACACGTCTGGAGTCCTCTTCCATGTCCACGTACACCGAGCCCGAACGCACCGTCGACGCCTCACGTCCACGACGGCTGCCGCCGACACCCGCGGCACCACCGGCCCAGCGAGGAGTGGCACTGGTAGGTGGTGCTATTGCCGTCGGGTTGCTGGCCTACACGCTGCGCACGCAGGGTGTGCCCCAGGCCGCCCTGCTGCTGCTCGGGGTGGGCCTGGGCTTCGCGTTGTTCCATGCCCGGTTCGGTTTCACCTCGGCGTGGCGGCAGCTCGTCGCAGTGGGGCAGGGCAAGGCGCTGCGCGCCCACACGGTGCTGCTGGCAGCGACCGCGATCCTGTTCGCGCCGTTCCTGGCCGCGGGTGTCAGCCCGACGGGGGCCGCGGTTGCGGGGTACGTCTCACCGGTGGGCATCGGGGTGGTCGTCGGTGCCACGATCTTCGGGGTCGGCATGCAGGTCGGCGGTGCCTGCGCGTCCGGCACCCTTTATGCCGTCGGCAGCGGTCACACGTCCATCCTGCTGACCCTCGGTGGCTTTGTGATCGGTGCCACCGTCGGAGCGGCACACATGGACTGGTGGGAGGCGACCCCCTCGATGGGGCCGGTCAGCCTGTCGGACCTCTTTGGCGGCACGGTGGGCGGACTCGCTGCGACGCTCGTCGTGCTCGGTCTGATCGCGGTCGCGACACTGCTCGTTGGGCGCCGCAGGAACCCACCTCCGGTGGAGCCAGTGGCGACCGCGACCGGCGTGTCCCGGGTGGTTCGTGGCGCGTGGCCGCTGTGGGTCGGCGCGCTCGCCCTCGCGGTGCTGAACCTCGGGGTCCTGCTGGTCTCCGGCGCTCCGTGGGGCGTGACCACGGCGTTCGCGCTCTGGGGATCGAAGGCTGCGGGCGCCCTGGGACTGGCCGACCCAACCACCTGGGGCTTTTGGTCGGGCCCACGAGCCGAGGTCCTCAGTGGATCCGTGCTGGCCGAGAGCACCAGCCTGACGAACTTCGGAATCATGGTTGGTGCCCTCATCGCCTCCGCGTTGGCCGGGGCCTTCAAGCTGCACCGCCGCATTCCCGGCCGGCTGGCGCTCGGCGCTGTGATCGGCGGACTGCTGATGGGGTACGGCGCCCGGCTCGCCTACGGCTGCAACATCGGGGCCTACCTGGGCGGGATCGCCTCCATGAGCCTGCACGGCTGGATCTGGGGGATCATGGCACTCCTCGGCACCTGGATCGGACTGCGATTCCGCCCGTTCTTTGGACTCTCCCGCCCTCGCCCCACCGACGGGGTGTGCTGACGGGCTACGCCCGGCTCACCGCAGGGAAGCTGAGATTCCAGCTCACCGAACTGCTGGCAATCCCACGCGCGCAGTGGTCGCGGAGGAGCGCTACTCGCAAGTCTTCAAACTCGACCACGTTCGGCCGAGCGTCGTCGCCGACGGGATCGCCGAGTGCCAGGTCCGGTTCCCGACCGTGCCGATCGTGTTCTGCGAGACCGCGAGCTCGCCCAGGAGTGGACATGCCGCTTCCTCGCGGCCGCTCGCGTCGGGTTCTTCGAGAAGATCGTCGGTGAGACATCGTCGTACGCGGCCTCGAAGCGGCACCGCCGCTCGCGCCTGCGCCGCCGACTCCGGCCGGAGTGCGTCGCTGGGCATCCGCGAACGACTTCGTCGTCTCCGACCGCGGCCAAATCCCCGTGGCGGTGATAGATCAGTACTCGAAGCTCGCGCTCGGGGGGAGATCTGGACCTGCTGTCGTTTGCGACTGCCGGCGCCCGATGACCGGAGGGCTCGGATTGGGCTCGGTTTGATTCGCAACCTCCAGCAAAGACGTTCTGACGATGTCAAGGCGCAACAGCGGCATCGTCGCAGGTCAGTGGCCAGTTTGGTCCGATGTGGGCAGCCAGTCGCAAACGATCGCACTCACGCTCAGTGCCGTTTGCGTGTTCCCGATGACGCACCACGTCGAATGTGTCGCGCTGCTGGAGAAAAGCGGCTCTGACCTGCGGTGACGCGACTCGCGAGGAAGTCGTCGACCTCCGACCCGTCTTGTGGCGCTCTGTGGGCGCACTGTGCGCCACTGCGTGCCCTGTTCCGCGCCCCGGGAGCTCGCGCGCGGTTCGCACAGGTGCAGGGCTACGGGCGATGCTGCAAGCCCTCACGCGACCTGTTGGTGGACCTGGACCGCTGGGCCACTGGTGACAATTCCGTCTCCATTGCCGCGTTTTCATTTCCTGCGGGTTATTCCAGCCACTATGTTGCCCACACCACAGCCGTCCCGTTCGCATAGCGCTACAGGGAGTCACCAAGTGAACCAGAATCCGCGCCCCAGCTTCGAGCTTTCCCGCCGCCAGCTGTTGAGATACTCCGGGATCGGCGTCGCTGCCGTGGCCGGCAGCAGCTTCCTCACCGCCTGCGGCGAGGACGGCGGCGGGGGAGGCGGCGGCGGTGGTGGCCCGCAGGCGTCCGGCGGCACCCTCATCCACGGCGCCACCGGCGGCGGCGCCAAGGACACCATCGACCCGCATCAGCCGGTCACCGCGGCCGACATCGCCCGGGTCTGCAACCTCTACGAGCCGCTGCTGTTCTGGAACAACAACTACGAGCTCGAGGCGGCGCTCGCCGAGTCCGTGGAGCCCTCCGCCGACGCCAAGACCTGGACGGTCACCATGCGGCAGGGCGCGACCTTCCACAACGGTCAGCCGGTGACCGCGGAGGACGCCTGGCTCAGCATCCGCCGCGTCGCGGACCCGAAGGCGCCGCTGTCGGCCGGTGGTCAGCTCTCGCAGATCATCGACTTCGAGTCGTCCAAGGTCGTCGACGAGGCCACCCTGCAGATCGTCCTCAACACGCCCTACGCGATCCTCGACTCGCTGCTCGCTGAGTACACCCTGGGCATCATCCCCGGCGGTGAGTTCGACCCGGCCAACCCGGTCGGCACCGGTGCGTTCGCCTACGAGTCGTTCGAGGCCGGCAAGACCAGCACCTTCACCAAGTACGCCGACTACTGGGGCGACGCCGCCTTCCTCGACGAGCTGGTCATCCAGGACTTCGCCGACGACAACGCGAAGGTCAACGCGCTGCAGGCCAACCAGATCCAGACGCTGGACAACCTGCCCTACAACCTGATCGACACCATCAAGGGGGCCGGCGGCGGCGTGCTCGAGGCCCAGGGCGGCCAGTGGACGCCGTTCACCATGCGCGTCGACCAGGCGCCGTTCAACGACGTCCGCGTCCGCCAGGCCTTCCGCCTGATCGTCGACCGGCAGGCGATGATCGACCAGACGCTGAGCGGCTACGGCTCGCTGGGCAACGACCTCTACGCCCCGCTGGACACGGCCTATGCCAGCGACCTGCCGCAGCGCGAGCAGGACATCGACCAGGCCAAGTCCCTGCTCGCCCAGGCGGGTGCGGAGGGCCTGCAGGTCGAGCTGTTCACCGGCGACGACATCGGCTCCGTGGCCGTCCCGGCGGCGAACCTCTTCGCCGAGCAGGCCAAGGCAGCCGGGGTCGAGGTCAAGGTCACCAAGAAGACGCCGTTCTACGACGACGACTACCTGTCCTACACCTTCGCCCAGGACTTCTGGAACACCCGCAACTACATCCCGCAGGCGGTGGTCGGCACGTTCCCGCCGGAGCAGGGCGGCACCTACAACGAGACCCACTGGGACAACCAGGAGCACCGCGACCTGGTCAACGCGGCGGCCAAGGAGGTCGACGAGGCCAGGCGGGCCGAGCTGATCCGCGACGCGCAGGAGATCGAGTACAACGAGGGCGGGCTGATCATCTGGGGCTTCCGCAACCAGATCGACGCCCACGCGAGCAACGTGCAGGGCCTGGAGCCCAGCAAGTACCTACCGCTCGGCAACTACAAGTTCAGCAAGGTCTCGGTCTGAGATGACCCAGGTCGCGACTCTCCCTGATCCGCTCGCGGAGGTCGCACCTCCTCGGGGCCGCTCCGGCGGGGCGGCGTGGGGCCTCTGGCTCGCACGCCGCCTCGGCCTGGCGGCCCTGACCATGTGGCTCGTCTCGGTCCTGGTCTTCGTGGCCACCGCCGCCCTCGGCGACCCGGTCCGCGCGATCCTCGGGCGCGACTACGACTCCAACGTCGCCCGACGCCAGCAGCTGGAGGACCAGCTCGGCGTCGGCGACTCCCTGGTCAGCCGCTACCTCGACTGGCTCGGCGGCCTGGTGACCGGTGACCTGGGTACGTCGCTGGCCAACCAGCAGCCGGTGTGGGGCCAGATCTCGAGCACGGTCACGAACACGCTGGTGCTGGTGCTCCTGTCGGCGCTGGTCATGATCCCGCTGGCCTTCGGCATCGCGATGATCTCGGCGCACTTCCGTCGCAAGCGCCCGGACACCGTCATCCAGACGGTCCTGCTGGCGCTGGCCGGCGTCCCCGAGTTCGTGACCGGCATCCTGCTGGTCGCCCTCTTCTCGACGTCGGTGTTCAACATCTTCCCGGCCGTCACCCTGGTGGCCCCGGGCGGCAGCCCGTGGGACGAGCCGAAGGGCATGGTGCTCCCGGTCGCCACGCTGGTGCTCGCGGTGACGCCGTACGTCTCCCGGATCGTGCGGGCGACCCTGCTCGAGGTGCTCGACAGCGACTACGTCGAGCTCGCCCGGCTCAAGGGCATCCCCGAGCCGGTCGTGATGCGCAGGCACGCGCTGCTCAACGCGATCGTGCCCGGCATCCAGGTCATCGCCCTCCAGCTCGCGTGGCTGGCCGGCGGCGTCGTGCTCGTCGAGACGTTGTTCGCCTACCCCGGGGTCGGCAAGCAGCTCGTCGACTCGGTCCGCAACCACGACGTCCCGATGGTCCAGGCGCTCAGCATGATCATCGCCGGGGTCTACATCGTGGTGAACCTCGTGGCCGACGTGCTCTCGATCCTCCTGACCCCGCGCGCGAGGACGGCGATCTCCTCATGACCGACACCCAGGCAGCCCCCGCCCCGGCTAGCTTCTTCCGCCGGGCGCTCCAGCAGAAGCGGTTCGCGTTCGGGTTCGGCGTGACCCTGCTCATCGTGCTGTTCGCGATCCTCGCGCCGTTCTTCGCGCCGTACACCGAGGAGGAGACCGCCGGACCGCCGTACGCCCCCGACGGGCTCTTCGGCACCGACTACATCGGCCAGGACGTGTTGAGCCGACTGATGCACGGCGGCCAGGGAGTCCTGCTCATCTCGGTGCTCGCGACCCTGCTCGGCATGGTGCTCGGTGTCCTGATCGGCGTGGTCGCGGCCTACGCCGGCGGGTGGTGGGACGAGGTCATCATGCGCCTCAACGACGTGCTCCTCGCCTTCCCGCAGATCCTCCTCGCCCTGGTCGTCCTCACGGCCCTGCAGAATCCCGCCTCGTGGGTGATCGTGGTCCTCATCGGGGTCTCGCACGCGCCCAGGGTGGCGCGGGTCTCGCGCGGCGTCGCACTCGGGATCGTGTCCCGCGACTTCGTGGTCGCCGCCGAGGCGCTCGGCGAGAAGCGGAGCCGCGTGATCGTCGCCGAGGTGCTCCCGAACATGATCGGGCCGCTGCTCGCGGAGGCCGGGCTCCGGCTCACCTACTCGATCGGGGTGGTCGCCGCCCTCGGCTTCCTCGGCTTCGCCGCGGACCCGGGCGCGGCCAACTGGGGCCAGATGATGAACGAGAACCGACTGGGTCTCCAGACCCAACCCTGGGCGGTGGTGGCGCCGGTGCTGATGATCGCCATCTTCACCATCGCGACCAACCTGATGGCCGACGGCCTCGCGCAGGCGAGCCAGAAGGGCGACTGACATGACCGCCACCACCTCCGCCACCGGCCACGTCGTCAGGAGGACCGGCGGCCTGGTCATCGAGGACCTCGGTGTCAGCCTGACCGGCGATGACGTCGACGTCGTCGACGGCATCGACCTGGTGCTGAGACCCGGTGAGGTCGTCGGCCTGGTGGGCGAGTCCGGCTCGGGCAAGACGACGGTCGGCACCTCGCTGCTCGGCTACTCGCGGGCGGGCGCCCACATCTCGGCGGGCAGGGTCCTGCTCGAGGACCGCGACGTCCTCACCATGCACTGGCGCGAGGTGCGCAAGCTGCGCGGCGAGGAGATCGCCTACGTCCCGCAGGACCCTGCGTCCGCGCTCAACCCCAGCATCCGGATCGGCAGGCAGATCGTCGAGCTGCAGCAGCTGCGCGGCATCGGCACCGCCGGGTCGCGGCTGCAGGCCGCCCGGGACGGCCTGGCCGAGGTAGGGCTGCCGAACGACGACGAGTTCCTCCGGCGCTACGCCCACCAGCTCTCGGGCGGACAGGTGCAGCGCGTCGCGCTGGCCATGGCGTTCCTGCCCAAGCCCAAGGTGCTCGTGCTCGACGAGCCCACGACCGGCCTCGACGTGACCACCCAGAAGATGGTCCTCGACACGATGGCCGGGCTGTGCCGCGCCCACGGCGTCAGCGCGCTCTACGTGACGCACGACCTCGCCGTGGTGGCCAACATCGCCGACCGGGTCGCCGTGATGTACGCCGGGCAGATCGCCGAGCTCGGGCCCCGGGACACGATCTTCCAGAACCCCTCGCACCCCTACACCCGGGCGCTGCTCGACTCGATCCCGCACCTGAGCCAGGCCCGCGCCCTCAAGGGCATCCCGGGCCGGACACCGTCTCCCGGCCGCCGGCCCGACGGCTGCCGGTTCAACGACCGGTGTGGCTTCGTCGTCGACCGGTGCCGCACGGAGGTGCCGGAGCTGCGCACCATCGCGCCCGACCACGACGTGCGCTGCCACCGGGTCGGCGAGATCG
The DNA here is from genome assembly GCF_902805925.1 of uncultured Nocardioides sp. GTDB lineage: Bacteria > Actinomycetota > Actinomycetes > Propionibacteriales > Nocardioidaceae > Nocardioides. The sequence continues at coordinate 35,147 of NZ_CADCUP010000192.1, read as the reverse complement.
GGACGTGGGACATCAACCTCGGCACCGTCCCCGACGCCGACCCCGACCGCGCGCGCGACGTCATCCTCTCGGTCGAGGGCCTCACGGTCTTCTACGGCCGCAAGCAGGTGGTCCACGACGTCTCCTTCGACCTGGCCAAGGGAGAGGTGGTCGCGCTGGTCGGCGAGTCCGGCAGCGGCAAGACCACGATCTCGCGCTCGGTCGGCGGCCTGCACAAGGACTGGACCGGCACCGTCGCCTTCGAGGGCCGGACCCTGGCGACCAGCGCCCGCAAGCGCACCGCCGAGGACCGGCGACGCATGCAGTACATCTTCCAGAACCCCTACCTCTCGCTGAACCCGCGGCTGACCATCGAGCAGATCATCCGGCGGCCCATGGAGCTGTTCGGCCTGGCCAGGGGCAAGGAGGCCACCGACCGGGTCGTCGAGCTCATGGGCCAGGTCGCGCTCGGTTCGCAGATGCTGCACTACCAGGCCAGCCGGCTCTCGGGCGGTGAGCGGCAGCGGGTCGCCATCGCCCGCGCGCTGGCCGCCCAGCCCGACGTGATGATCTGCGACGAGATCACCTCGGCGCTGGACGTGTCGGTGCAGGGGTCGATCGTGGAGCTGCTCGAGGGGCTGCGCCAGGAGCGGGGCATCAGCATGCTCTTCGTGACCCACAACCTGGCGCTGGTGCGCTCGATCGCGGCGAGCGTCCAGATCCTGCAGGACGGGCAGGTCGTCGAGGCGGGCCCCGTCGTGACCGTCATGGAGACCCCGCGGGAGGAGTACACCCGCAAGCTGCTCTCGAACAGCCCGCGGATCGACTGAGCCGGGTGCGCGTCTCCACCGTGGGGTCCGCACTCTCCACCCTGCCGTTCACCGACCCCCAGCAGGAGCCGGGCTGGAGCCACGTGGCCGTGCCGGCGGCCGCGGGCCGCCCGCTGCCGGGGGCGCCCCGGGGCCTGGCGGTCGAGGTCTCCGGCGCCGGACGGTCGCGCAGCCTGCCGGCGTGGGTCCACGAGACGTGGTCCACCTCGCTGCTCGTGGTCGAGGGCGGCCGCGTCGTGCACGAGTGGTACGCCGACGGACTGGGGCCCGACACGCGATTCCTCGGCGCCTCGATGTCCAAGTCGGTCCTCGCCCACCTGGTGGGCCGGGCGGTCCGGGAGGGTGCCCTGACGCCGGCCGACCACGTGGTCGCGCACGTCCCCGACCTCTCCGGCAGCGGGTACGACGGCACCACGGTCGCGGACCTCCTCACCATGACCTCGGGCGTCGACTGGGTCGAGGACCACCGCGACCCCGCGAGCCCGGCCTCGCGGCTCCTGGCATGCTTCGCCGGACCGGGGGACTCCCGCGCGCTGCTGGCCTCGGTGCGGCAGGGGGAGGCACCCGGGACGCGCTTCGCCTACTGCACCGCCGACTCGCAGGTCCTGGACTGGGTGCGCGAGCGCGCGACCGGGCGCGCGTACGCCGACGACCTGACCCGGCTCTGGCGCGACCTGGGCTGCACCCACGACGCCGCCATGGCGGTCGACGGCGCCGGGGTGGCCCTGGCCGGGGGCGGCCTGGCCGCCACGGCGCGGGACTGGGCGAAGGTCGCCCTGCTGGCCGTCGCGGGGCGCAGCGACACGGGCGAGCGGCTGCTCGACCCGGACTGGGTCGCGGCGGCCGCGCGGCCGGCGTACCCCTTCCTGGGGGTGGGGCGCCTGCCGAGCAGCATCACCACCCACGCCGGCTTCGGCTACCACTGGTGGCCGATGGACGACGAGGGTCACCGGGTCACCGCCGACGGCAGCCGTGGCCAGCTGGCCGCGGTCGACCGGCGTACGGGCTCGGCCGTGGTCAAGACCTCCCTGTGGCCCTACGACGACCCCTGGGCCGACCGCCAGCACCGCGACCTCAGCTACCTCGGGCTGCACGCCCTCCTCGACGCCGCGGCGACCTCCGGGACCCAGCCAGAAGAACGAGCAGACAGACAGAAGGAGAGGCACCCATGAAGGCCGCGATGAACCGCACGGTGATGATCACCTGTGCCCTGACCGGCGCGGGGGACACCGTCGGCCGCTCGGAGCTCGTGCCCGTGACCCCGGAGCAGATCGCCGAGGCGGGGATCGAGGCCGCCCGTGCGGGCGCCGCGATCGTCCACGTCCACGTCCGGGACCCCGAGACCGGCAAGGGGTCGCGCGACGTCGCGTTGTACCGCGAGGTGGTCGAGCGGATCCGCGCGTCCGACGTCGACGTCATCGTCAACACCACCGCCGGGATGGGCGGCGACCTCGTCCTGGACCCGCAGGCGCCCACGACGTTCCTCGACGGCACCGACCTCGTCAACGGGGTCGAGCGGCTCGCGCACGTGGAGGAGCTCCTCCCCGACATCTGCACGCTCGACTGCGGCAGCCTCAACTTCGGCGGGGGCAGCCTGGTCTACGTGAGCACGCCGGACATGCTGCGCGACGGGGCGAAGCGGATCCAGGAGCTCGGCGTCCGGGTGGAGATGGAGATCTTCGACACCGGTCACCTGTGGTTCGCCAAGGAGCTCGTCGAGGAGGGCCTGATCGACTCGCCGGCGTTGTTCCAGCTGTGCATGGGCATCCCGTACGGCGCGCCCGCCGATCCCGCCACCCTCGCCGCGATGGTCCAGCAGCTGCCCGAGGGCGCGGTGTGGGCGTCGTTCGCGCTCGGTCCCATGCAGATGCCGTGGGTGGCGCAGTCGGTCCTGCTGGGCGGCCACGTGCGCGTCGGGCTCGAGGACAACCTCTACCTGCGCAAGGGCGTGAAGGCCACCAACGGGCAGCTGGTGGAGCAGGCCCGCACCATCGTCGAGGCGATGGGGGCGAAGGTCGCGACGCCGGACGAGGCCCGCGAGATCCTGCGACTCAAGGCGTGGTCCTGAGGTGCGACCGGCCTCGCAGGACGTGCGCACCGTCGTGTGCGCGGGCGCCGGCGTCATCGGCGGCGGATGGGCCGCCTACTTCCTCGCCAGGGGCTACCGGGTGGTCGCCTGGGACCCGGGCGCCGGCGCGGAGGAGAGGCTGCACCACCTCGTCGACGCCGCGTGGCCGGCGCTGAGCGAGCTCGGGCTGGCGGACGGCGCCGACCGGGCCTCCCTGGTCTTCGAGCCCGACCTGGGGAGGGCCTGCGTCCAGGCGGACTTCGTCCAGGAGAGCGCCCCGGAGGACCTCGCGCTCAAGCGCCGGCTGCTGGCCGACATCGACGCGGCGACGCCGGAGGACGTCGTGATCTCCTCGTCCACGTCGGGCTTCGGGATGTCGGAGATGCAGACCGAGTGCGCCCGCCCTGGCCGCACGGTGGTCGGGCACCCCTTCAACCCGCCGTACCTGATCCCGCTCGTGGAGGTCGCCGGCGGCACACGCACCGACCCCGAGGTGGTGGCGTGGGCCTCCGACTTCTTCCGGCTCGCGGGCAAGTCCGTGATCACGATGGACCGGGAGGTCCCCGGCTTCATCGCCAATCGCCTGCAGGAGGCGCTGTGGCGCGAGGCCCTGCACATGGTCGCGGCCGGCGAGGCGACGGTGGAGCAGATCGACCTCTCGATCACCGACGGCCCCGGCCTCCGGTGGCCCGTGCAGGGCCCCATGCTGACCTTCCACCTCGCAGGGGGACAGGGCGGGATGGCGCACATGCTCGACCACTTCGGCCCCTCGCTGCTGTCGCCCTGGACCCGGCTCCGGGCCGCCGAGCTCACCCCTGAGCTGCGCGACGCCGTGGTCGAGGGGTGTGACCGGGAGGCGGCCGGCCGGACGATCGACGACCTCGTGGCGGAGCGCGACCGCGGCGTGATCGCGGTGCTGCGCGCCCTGGGCCGCGCGTGACCACCAGCACCTGGCGCGAGTCGGTCCAAGCCGCCTGGATCGACTACAACGGCCACCTCTCCGAGGCCTACTACGTGCTGGTCTTCGGCCACGCCACCGATGCGGTCATGGACGCCGTGGGGCTGGGCCCGGACTACCGGTCCGCACACGACGCCTCGCTCTACACGGTCGAGGCGCACGTCCGCTACCTCGCGGAGGTGCCGGGCGGCAGCGACCTCGAGGTCCGCTCGTCGGTCATCGGCGTCACCGGCAAGCTGCTGTGGGTCTGGCACGAGCTGTGGGTGGCGGACCGGCTCCGCGCGACGGAGGAGGTGCTGGGGATCCACGTGCGGGGTGGCGCCCCGGCGCCGTTCCCGGACGACGTCGCCTCCCGCGCCCGGGAGGCATGCGTCGCCCCGCCGGGCGAGGCGAGCGGGCGGATCCGGCTGTCCCCGGGCGGCTGAGCCCCTCGGCCAACGGCAGGTCACGCCGGTCCGCCTCAGGTCGCCGGCCCCCCGGAGAGCACCGGTGCGCACGGGCTGCGTGGTCGCCGTGCGGTCCGTGCCGTGTCGCAGATGGTGGTGCTCAGGGGCCCAGTCGGTGGTCGAGCAGCTCGAGGACCGGCCAGGCACCATCGGACCAGTTCGAGATGACCGTGCAGGTCAAGGATGCCGAGGGCCGGTGCAGGCTGATCATCGACGCGCCTGCGTCGTGCCCGTCGAGCCAGACCGTGTCGTGGGCACCGGAGAGGTACAGGCCGAGGCCGTAGCGCATGGATCCCTCCGGCACCTCGCTGCGCGGCCGCACCATCTGGGCGAGTGACTCCGGGGAGACGATGCGTCCGGCGAAGAGTGCGTCCCAGAAGGCGCTGAGGTCCGCTGCGGTCGTGTAGATGCCGCCGTCGCCGTTGCCGCGCACAGGGAGATGGAACACGTTGGTCCGTGCACCGTCCACGGACAGGTAGCCCACGGCGGCGTGGCCGGGGAGCTCGTCGGAGCGCAGGAACGCGGTGGCGTCCATACCTGCAGGCTCACAGACCAGTGTGCGAACCAGCTCGTGGAACCCCACCCCGGTCGCGCGCTCGGCCAGGAGCGCGAGCACGACGTATCCACCGTTGTTGTAGGCGAACCGCTCGCCGGCTGCGAACACGGTCGCGTGACCGTCGAGCACCGGCAGGAACTGCTCGGTGGTCGCCAGCTCGTGCACCGGCACCGGCATCACGTAGTCACCGATGTCGTCGACGGCGTCCTCGTCGAGGTAGTCGCCGATCCCGGAACGATGCGCCAGCAGGTGCTCGACCGTCACGTCATCGGCGATGAGGGGCAGGTCCTCGCCGAGCAGCGAACGGGCGGTCGTCCCGAGCTTGAAGGCCTTCCGCTCGACCAGGCTCATCACGGCCATGGCGGTCATGGTCTTCGACCCGCTCGCGATCGCGAACATGGTGCCGACCGTGTTGGGGACCCCGTGAGCACGATCGGCGAGCCCATAGGCACTGGACAGCTCGATCACTCCCGAGCGGTCCACGTGGACCACGCCGGAGAACCCGGTGCGTTCCGCCTCTGCATCGACCGCGTCCTGGAGCGACTCCATCGGGCTCAACGTACCTCCCGCCGTCGGTGCTGGCACGGTGCGGCGGCGTCATGTATCTTGATGTCAAGAGATATCCGCCGACGGTGAATGAGGGCTGCCTTACTTCCGCCCCGTTGCCGCGCGGCGGCAAGATGGGTCGCGCGCGACACCACGAGCAACCACGAGGAGACGACTGATGGCGAGCCAGGACAGCTTCGGTGCCAAGGGCACCCTCGACGTGGGCGACACGTCGTACGAGATCTTCCGGCTCGACGCGGTCGAGGGCGACGGGCTCGACGTCGCGGGGCTGCCGTACAGCCTCAAGGTGCTGCTCGAGAACCTCCTGCGCACCGAGGACGGCGCCGACATCACCGCCGACGACATCCGCGCCATCGCCGGCTGGGACGCCGAGGCGGAGCCCAGCAAGGAGATCCAGTTCACGCCCGCCCGCGTGATCATGCAGGACTTCACCGGCGTCCCCTGCGTCGTCGACCTCGCCACCATGCGCGAGGCGATGGCCGACATCGGCGGCGACCCGTCGCGGATCAACCCGCTCGCGCCCGCCGAGCTGGTCATCGACCACTCCGTGATCGCCGACGTCTTCGGCACGCCCGAGGCGTTCGAGCGCAACGTCGAGATCGAGTACGAGCGCAACCGCGAGCGCTACCAGTTCCTCCGCTGGGGCCAGGGCGCCTTCGACGACTTCAAGGTCGTCCCGCCCGGCACCGGCATCGTGCACCAGGTCAACATCGAGCACCTCGCCCGGACCGTCTTCACCCGCGACGTCGACGGCACGCTGCAGGCCTACCCCGACACCTGCGTCGGCACCGACTCCCACACCACGATGGTCAACGGCATCGGCGTGGTGGGCTGGGGCGTGGGCGGCATCGAGGCCGAGGCCGCCATGCTCGGCCAGCCCGTCTCGATGCTCATCCCGCGCGTGGTGGGCTTCAAGCTCAACGGCGACCTGCCCGAGGGCGCCACCGCGACCGACCTGGTGCTCACCATCACCGAGATGCTGCGCAAGCACGGCGTGGTCGGCAAGTTCGTGGAGTTCTACGGCCCCGGCGTCTCGGTCCTGCCGCTGGCCAACCGCGCCACGATCGGCAACATGAGCCCGGAGTTCGGCTCCACCATCGCGGTGTTCCCGATCGACGAGCAGACCATCGACTACCTGCGCCTCACCGGCCGTGCCGACCAGCAGCTCGCGCTGGTCGAGGCCTACGCCAAGGAGCAGGGGCTCTGGCACGACCCCGACGCCGAGCCGCGCTACTCCGAGAGGCTCGAGCTCGACCTGGCCACCGTCGTGCCGTCCCTCGCCGGCCCGAAGCGCCCGCAGGACCGCGTTGCTCTCTCGGACGCCAAGGAGGCCTTCCGCACCGCGCTGGCCGACTACGTCAGCGACGACCAGGCGGGTGGCGACGACCGCAAGCCCGGCGTGCCGCAGAACACCCGGCCCTACGGCGTGGAGTCGAGGGTCGACGAGGCGTCGGCCGAGTCCTTCCCGTCCAGCGATGCCCCGGCCTCCAACGCGGGCGACGAGGGCGGCAACGGCGCCGGCGCCCCCGACGACTGGCACGACCACGCCGCCGCGGCCGCGGACGGCCGGCCCAGCAACACCGCCCGGGTCACCCTGGGCGACGGCACCGAGTTCGAGATCGACCACGGCGCCGTCACCATCGCGGCCATCACCTCCTGCACCAACACCTCCAACCCCTCGGTGATGATCGGCGCCGCGCTGGTCGCGAAGAAGGCGGTCGAGAAGGGCCTGCAGCGCAAGCCGTGGGTCAAGACCACGCTGGCGCCCGGCTCCAAGGTCGTGTCCGACTACTACGAGAAGTCCGGCCTCACGCCGTACCTCGACAAGCTGGGCTTCAACCTCGTCGGCTACGGCTGCACCACCTGCATCGGCAACTCCGGCCCGCTCATCCCCGAGGTGAGCCAGGCCGTGAACGACAACGACCTCGCCGTCGTGTCGGTGCTCTCGGGCAACCGCAACTTCGAGGGCCGGATCAACCCCGACATCAAGATGAACTACCTCGCCTCGCCGCCGCTCGTGGTGGCCTACGCGCTGGCGGGGTCGATGGACGTCGACCTGTTCAACGACCCCCTGGGCCAGGACACCGAGGGCAACGACGTCTTCATGCGCGACATCTGGCCCACCGCGACGGAGATCGAGGAGGTCGTCGCGCAGGCGATCACCTCCGACATGTTCGACGCCGGCTACCAGGACGTCTTCGCCGGCGACGAGCAGTGGCGATCGCTGCCGACGCCCGAGGGCACGACGTTCGAGTGGGACCCCGAGTCGACCTACGTGCGCAAGCCCCCGTACTTCGACGGCATGCCCGACGAGCCCGAGCCGGTCGCCGACATCGAGGGCGCCCGCGTGCTGCTCAAGCTGGGCGACTCCGTCACCACCGACCACATCAGCCCGGCGGGCGCCATCAAGAAGGACTCGCCGGCCGGTGCCTACCTCGCCGAGCACGGCGTCGAGCAGCGTGACTTCAACTCCTACGGCTCGCGCCGGGGCAACCACGAGGTCATGATCCGCGGCACCTTCGCCAACATCCGGCTGCGCAACCAGCTCGCTCCCGGCACCGAGGGCGGCTTCACGCGGGACTTCACCGCCGACGGTGAGGTGACCAGCGTCTTCGAGGCCTCCGGGCACTACGTCGCGGCCGGCACCCCGCTCGTCGTGCTGGCCGGCAAGGAGTACGGCTCCGGCTCCTCGCGCGACTGGGCGGCCAAGGGCACCGCACTGCTGGGCGTGAAGGCGGTCATCGCCGAGTCCTACGAGCGAATCCACCGCTCCAACCTGATCGGCATGGGCGTGCTGCCGCTGCAGTTCCCCGAGGGCGAGACCGCCGAGTCGCTCGGTCTGACCGGGGAGGAGACCTTCTCCGTCACCGGCGTCACCGAGCTCAACGAGGGACGCACCCCGAGGACGGTCCAGGTCACCGCGGGCGACGTCTCGTTCGACGCGGTGGTCCGCATCGACACCCCGGGCGAGGCCGGCTACTACCGCAACGGCGGCATCATGCAGTACGTCCTGCGCAGCCTGCGCCGGGCCTGACCCGCACCCCGCACCACCCCGTACGACGACGCGCCGCCCGGTGGACCGGGCGGCGCGTCGTGCGAGCGGTGCTACTTGACCTCCGACCGGCTCACCAGCCACAGGCCCACCAGCATCGGCAGGACCAGCCACAGGCCGGCGGTCACGGCCAGCTGGGCCGCCTCGTCGCCCGAGAGGCCGACCGTGTCGTAGAGCGAGGTCTGGTTGTACTGGAAGTCCACCCACTGCTGGACGTCGCGGTACCAGTCCTGGGTCGAGGCCAGCACGCCGGACAGCGTCGGCACGATGAACGCGTAGACGAAGTAGCCGACGATCGCGCCGGGGGAGTTGCGCACCAGCACGCCGAGCATGAAGCCCATCAGCTGCCCGAGCACCGAGGCGAGCACGATGAAGCCGAGGTTGGCCGCGGTGGCGTCCCACTGGGTCGGCACGCCGGCGAGCTGGGAGCCCACGACGTTGCCGAGCGCGCCGACCGCCAGCGCGACGGCCATCCCGGCGACCCCCACGCCGACAGCGGCGACGGCCTTGGCAGCGATGACGCGACCGCGGCTCGGCACCAGGGTGAAGGTCGTGAGGCCGGAGCGCTGGCTCCACTCGCCGGTGACCGACAGGACCGCGATGACCGGCAGCAGGATCGACATCGGGATGCCGATGGCACCGGCGAAGCTGCCGTACGCGATCTCCTCGTCCGGTGCGAAGAGCACGACCGCCGCGCTGGCGAGCACGGCCAGGATGCCGATGCTCATCAGGAGCCAGAATCCCGAGCGGGTGTCGAACATCTTGCGCAGCTCCACGCCCAGGATCCGACCGAACGGGATGGGCGGGTACGTCGTCCGGCGGGCGCCGGCCGTGGGGGTGCCGGACGTGGGGGTGCCGGACGCGGGGGTGCCGGACGTGGGGGTGATGGTCGTGGTGCTCATGCTGCTGCTCCTTCTCGTTGGGTCTCGGCGGTGAGCTCGAGGAACATCTCCTCCAGCCCCGCGCCCTCGGCGGCGCGCAGCTCGACCAGCGGGACGCCGGTCTCCAGGGCGATCCGCCCGACGACGTGGGGGTCCGACTCCACGCGCAGCAGGTCCGGTCCGGACGAGTGCGCGACCAGGCCGGCCGACGCGATGGCCTGCGCGAGCACGGCGGTGTCGGGCGTGCGGACCAGCGTCCCGGCGGTGGCGAGGAGCTCGGCCTTGGTGCCCTGGGCGACGATCCGCCCGTTGCCGATGACGATGAGGTCGTCGGCGATGACCTCGATCTCGTGCAGCAGGTGCGAGCTGAGCAGCACGGTGCCGCCCTGGTCGGCGTACCCGCGGAGCAGGTCGCGCATCCAGCGGATGCCGGCCGGGTCCAGGCCGTTGGCCGGCTCGTCCAGGATGAGGACGTGCGGGTCGCCGATGAGGGCGGTGGCGATGCCGAGGCGCTGGCGCATGCCGAGCGAGTAGTTGCGGACCCGTCGGCCGGCCTCGGTGGGCGTGAGGCTCACCAGGTCGAGCATCTCGTCCACCCGCCGTCCCGGGACGCCCATGGTGCGCGCCGCGATCGTGAGGATCTCGCGCCCGGTCCGGCCCGCGTGCTGGGCGGAGGCGTCGAGGAGCACGCCCACCTCCCGGCCGGGGTTGGGCAGGTCGGCGTAGCGCCGGCCGGCGACGGTCGCGTGTCCGGAGGTCGGCTTGGTGAGGCCGACCATGATGCGCATGGTGGTGGACTTGCCGGCGCCGTTCGGACCCAGGAAGCCGGTGACCCGGCCGGGCTCGGAGGCGAACGACACGTCGTCGAGGGCGGTGAAGCCGCCGTACTTCATGGTGAGCGAGTCGATGAGGATCATGTCGACCAGACTTCCGCGGCAGCCGGCGCGCGGACATCGGGTGCGACCCCGGCCTCACCGGAGTGGACCCCGAGGCGCCCTCAGGGTCGACCCGTATGGATGAATGGCCGGGTGACCGACGTCGTGGGGGTGCCGCTCGAGGTGGTCCTGGTGCTCGCGGTCGTCGTGGTCGTGGGAGCCTTCGTGCAGTCGGTGGTCGGCCTCGGCCTCGGTCTTCTCGGAGCGCCGGTGGTCGCGCTCCTCGAGCCCTCGCTCACCCCGACCCTGCTGCTGTGGCTGGCGGTGCCGCTGTCGCTGTTCGTGCTGGTGGCCGAGTGGCGGCACGTGAACTGGTGGGCGACCGCGTGGGCGCTCCCGGCCCGCCTGCCGGGGACCGTCCTCGGGGTGTGGCTCGTGGCCGCCTTCTCCGACCGGGCGCTCGGTGTGGTGGTCGCCCTGATGGTCCTGGCGGCCGTCGTGCTGGCCCACTGGGTGGTCGAGGTGCGACTGACGCCGGCGCGCCTGTTCCTCGCCGGGCTGGCCGCCGGCACGGCGGGGACGGCCACCTCGGTCGGCGGGCCGCCGATGGCGGTCCTGTTCAGCCACCGCCCGCCCCAGGAGACCCGGGCGACGCTGGCGGTGTTCTTCTTCGTCGGGACGCTGCTCTCCGTCGCCCTGTTCGCGGCCACGGGGGAGATGCCGGCTGCGTCCCTGTGGCTCGGCCTGCTCTTCCTGCCGCTCGTCGTCGGCGGCTTCGCCGTGGGGGCGGCGGTGCGCGGCCGCGTCCCGCGGGAGGGGTTCCGCCAGGTGGTGCTCGGCGTGTGCGCGGCGTCCGCGGCCGTGCTGCTGGTGCGCTCCCTGCTGTGAGGCTCAGGCGCTGATGCGGCAGGTCCGGGCGGCGACGTCGGTCGGCAGCACGGGTCCCCAGGTCGCCGACCCACGGATCGGCCACGAAGGCGTCGCCGAGCGCTGCGGGTCCACCACCTCGCCCGGCGTGCGGCAGGCAGCCCCGGCCCGACCGTGGCGGTCCTCTCGATACGTGCACGTCCAGCGGTCCCGAGGCGGAGCGGAGGAGGTGCCGCGGCATGGCCGAACTTCATCGAGTAACCAGACAAAGAGGCGACTCGGCACGTCTCCTAGGGTGAGCCCATGATCGTTGCCATCAGCATCAGTCCCTCCGGCGCCGACGACACCGGGGGCGTGTCGGCCTCGGTCGCCGAGGCCGTCCGGGTGATCCGCGAGTCCGGGCTGCCGTGCGAGACCAACTCCATGTTCACCAACATCGAGGGGGAGTGGGACGAGGTGATGGCCGTCGTCAAGGAGGCCGTGCTGACGGTCGCCGAGACCGCGCCGCGCGTCGGGCTGGTGCTCAAGGCCGACCTGCGTCGCGGCCACGACACCGGGCAGCTGGCCGCCAAGGTGCAACGGGTCGAGGACCGGCTGCGGTGACCGCCACGGCGGACGCGCGTCGCGCTGACTAGAACACCTGTTCGAGCGCCGGTATGCTCGGCCCATGCCCGCCCCCGTCGCCCCGCCCGGCTGGCCCGCGGCCGTCCGGCCTCCCGACGCCCCCGACTGGGAGCGCACGGCCGTCAACTGGCTCTTCGACATCTGCCCTCCCGACTACCGCCAGCACGCCGCCCTGCGTCGCCACGTCGTCGTGCTCGCCCGCTTCGCCGTGCTGCACGTCGAGGCGCAGCAGGCGGCCGTGCGCCGGGGGCTGAGCCAGTGCCGCGCCGACCTGCGTGAGGTCGCCGACCTCGACGTCGTGGAGGCCGCCGTGACGACGTTCCAGGCGGAGGAGGCGAGGCTGCTCGCCGTCCGCCGCGGGGTGGGCCTGGTGGAGGAGGCGCTGCGCGGCCGCCGGTTCGTCGCCCGCCTGTGATCCCGCACTTTCGGGGAGTGTCGGTGGCTCGTGAGAGTGTGTCGAGGCCGGCACGACACGCTTGCCGCGACCGGTAGCATGGCGAACGTTTGTTCGAACTCCTCCACGCCGACCCGTAGGACTCCAGTGGCCGACCAGCTGATCATCCGTGGCGCTCGCGAGCACAACCTCAAGGACGTCTCCCTCGACCTCCCGCGGGACTCCCTCATCGTCTTCACGGGCCTCTCGGGCTCCGGCAAGTCCAGCCTCGCGTTCGACACGATCTTCGCCGAGGGCCAGCGGCGCTACGTCGAGTCGCTCTCGGCCTACGCCCGCCAGTTCCTCGGTCAGATGGACAAGCCCGACGTCGACTTCATCGAGGGCCTCTCGCCCGCGGTCTCCATCGACCAGAAGTCCACGTCGAAGAACCCCCGGTCCACCGTGGGCACCATCACCGAGGTCTACGACTACCTCCGGCTGCTCTACGCCCGCGCCGGCCGCCCGCACTGCCCGACCTGCGGTGCGCCGATCGAGCGGCAGACGCCCCAGCAGATCGTCGACCGCGTGCTCGGCCTCGAGGAGGGCCGGCGCTTCCAGGTGCTCGCGCCGGTCATCCGCGGCCGCAAGGGCGAGTACGTCGAGCTGTTCAAGGAGCTGCAGACCCAGGGCTTCTCCCGCGCCCGCATCGACGGCGAGACGCACTCCCTCGACGACGCCCCCAAGCTCGACAAGCAGAAGAAGCACACGATCGAGGTCGTGGTCGACCGGCTCTCGGTCAAGCAGTCGTCCAAGCGCCGGCTCACCGACTCGGTGGAGACCGCCCTCACCCTCGCCAGCGGGCTGGTGCTCCTCGACTTCGTCGACCTCCCCGACAAGGACCCCGAGCGCGAGATGCGCTTCTCGGAGAAGATGGCGTGCCCCAACGAGCACCCCATCGACACCGACGAGCTGGAGCCGCGCTCGTTCTCGTTCAACTCCCCGTTCGGCGCCTGCCCGGCCTGCCACGGCCTGGGCACCCGCATGGAGGTCGATCCCGAGCTCGTCGTGCCCGACCCGACGGCCACCCTCGGCGCGGGCGCGATCGCGCCCTGGAGCGGTGCCCACGTCGCCGACTACTTCCTGCGGCTGATGCACGCCCTGGGCGAGGAGCTCGGCTTCGACCTGAACACCCCGTGGGAGCGGCTCGGCACCCGCGCCCAGAAGTCGATCCTCGACGGCCACGCCACCAAGGTGCACGTGGTCACCACCAACCGCTACGGCCGCCAGCGCGCCTACTACGCCGCCTTCGAGGGCGTGCGCCCCTACATCGAGCGCCGGCACCGCGAGGCGGAGAGCGACACGAGCCGCGAGCGCTTCGAGGGCTTCATGCGCGAGGTCCCCTGCCCGACCTGCGACGGCAGCCGGCTCAAGCCGGTCTCCATGTCGGTGACGCTGGGTGGCAGGTCGATCGCGGCAGTCTGCCGCATGCCGATCAGCGAGTCCGCCGACTTCCTGCGCAGCCTCGAGCTCAGCCAGCGCGAGAAGCAGATCGCCGAGCGGGTGCTCAAGGAGATCCTCGAGCGCCTCAACTTCCTCCTCGACGTCGGGCTCGACTACCTCTCGCTCGACCGGCCGTCCGGCTCCCTGTCGGGCGGCGAGGCCCAGCGCATCCGGCTCGCGACCCAGATCGGGGCCGGCCTGGTCGGCGTCCTCTACGTCCTCGACGAGCCCTCCATCGGTCTCCACCAACGCGACAACCAGCGCCTGATCGAGACCCTGGTCCGCCTCAAGGACCTCGGCAACACCCTGATCGTCGTCGAGCACGACGAGGACACCATCCGGATGGCCGACTGGGTCGTCGACATCGGGCCGGGTGCCGGCGAGCACGGCGGGCAGGTCGTGCACAGCGGGCAGGTCGCCGACCTGTTGACGCACCCCGACTCGATGACCGGCCAGTACCTCTCCGGCCGCCGCGAGATCCCGGTCCCGGAGGTGCGCCGTCCCCGCACCCAGGGGCGCGAGCTCCGGGTGCACGGCGCCCGCGAGCACAACCTGCAGAACGTCGACGTCTCCTTCCCGCTGGGGCTGTTCGTGGCGGTCACCGGCGTGTCGGGGTCGGGCAAGTCCACCCTGGTCAACGACATCCTCTACACCTCGCTGGCCAAGCAGATCTACAACGCCCGCACCGTCCCCGGGCGCCACCAGAAGATCACCGGCCTCGACCACGTCGACAAGGTCATCCACGTCGACCAGTCGCCCATCGGCCGGACGCCGCGGTCCAACCCGGCCACCTACACCGGCGTGTTCGACCACATCCGCAAGCTGTTCGCCTCGACCCCCGAGGCCAAGATGCGCGGCTACATGCAGGGCCGCTTCTCGTTCAACGTCAAGGGCGGGCGCTGCGAGGCCTGCTCGGGCGACGGCACGATCAAGATCGAGATGAACTTCCTGCCCGACGTCTACGTGCCGTGCGAGGTGTGCCACGGCGCCCGCTACAACCGCGAGACGCTCGAGGTCCACTACAAGGGCAAGACGATCGCCGAGGTCCTCGACATGCCGATCGAGGAGGCCGCGGAGTTCTTCGCCGCCGTCCCCGCGATCGCCCGCCACATGAAGACCCTCGGCGAGGTCGGTCTCGGCTACGTCCGGCTCGGCCAGCCGGCCACCACGCTGTCGGGTGGTGAGGCGCAGCGCGTCAAGCTCTCCACGGAGCTGCAGAAGCGCTCGACCGGCCGCACCGTCTACGTCCTCGACGAGCCGACCACGGGCCTGCACTTCGAGGACATCCGCAAGCTGCTGCTGGTCCTCGGCAAGCTCGTCGACCAGGGCAACTCCGTGATGGTGATCGAGCACAACCTCGACGTCATCAAGACCGCCGACTGGCTCATCGACATGGGGCCGGAGGGCGGCTCGCGCGGCGGGTACGTCGTCGCCGAGGGGACGCCCGAGGAGATCGCCGTCCACCCGGACAGCCACACCGGCACCTTCCTCAAGCCGCTGCTCGAGGGCCGGCACGCCACCCAGCCGGGCCGTCCCAAGAAGGCGCCCGCGCCGAGCGGCCCGACCACCAAGGCGGGCAGGAAGGCCGCGGCGGCCAAGGCGAAGGCGAAGGTCGCGGAGCCCGCGGGCGGGTCGGCCGCCCGCGCGCCGGCGGCGAGGGCCACATCGACCCGGTCGGCCGCCACCAGGTAGGCAGGATGCGTCCGCACCCCGTCGGTCGCGCGCCGGCCCGGCGAGGTGCGGCTGGCTAGGGTGACGCTCACCAGCCCGACCGGTGACCCCACGAAAGAAGGACCACGCCTTGGCCACAGGACTCAACCGTCGTACCGCTCTCTCCGCCGCCGCCGCCGTCGCAGGGGTCGGGGCGCCGCTGCTCGCCGGCTGCGGCTCCGACGACTCGACCGCCACGGACGCCGGCTCGAGCGCTCCCTCGTCGTCGGCTCCCGCCGAGACGCCGGCCGCCGGGGGCGCGGAGAGCACCGGGGGAGACGTGTTCGCGAAGACCGCCGACGTCCCGGTGGGTGGCTGCGCGGTCTACTCCGACGCCAAGGTCGTGGTCACCCAGCCGACCGAGGGCGACTTCAGGTGCTTCAGCGCCGTCTGCACCCATCAGGGCTGCCTGGTCTCCTCGGGCTCGGAGGGCGTCATCCCCTGCAACTGCCACAGCAGCCAGTTCTCCCTCGAGGACGGCGCACCTCAGGCCGGTCCCGCCAGCGCCCCACTCGAGGCCGTCGAGATCGTCGTCGACGGTGACGACATCGCCCTGGCCTGACCCGGGGGACGGCTCGTGTGCCGCACCTCACCCGAGGCCGGGCCGGAGCGTCGGTGGCTGCCCGTAGGGTTGTCGCATGGCTTCACCCGCGTCGTATCGCCCGGCACCCGGGTCGATCCCGACGCAGCCGGGGGTCTACCGCTTCCGTGACGCCCGGGGCCGCGTCATCTACGTCGGCAAGGCCAAGAACCTGCGGGCCCGGCTGTCGTCGTACTTCCAGGACATCGGCAACCTGCACTCCCGCACCGCCTCGATGGTCACCACCGGCGCGAGCGTCGAGTGGACCGTCGTCAACACCGAGGTGGAGGCGCTCCAGCTGGAGTACAGCTGGATCAAGGAGTTCGACCCGCGCTTCAACGTCAAGTACCGCGACGACAAGTCCTACCCCTGGCTCGCCGTCACCGTGGGGGAGGAGTTCCCCCGCGTGATGGTGGGGCGCGGCGCCAAGCGCAAGGGCACCCGCTACTTCGGGCCCTACAGCCACGCCTGGGCCATCCGGGAGACGGTCGACGCGCTGCTGCGGGTCTTCCCGATGCGCTCGTGCAGCAACGGCGTCTTCAAGCGGTCCGCCCAGATCGGCCGGCCGTGCCTCCTGGGCTACATCGACAAGTGCGCGGCGCCCTGTGTCGGCAACGTCAGCGCCGACCAGCACCGCGCCATCGTCGACGACTTCTGCGACTTCATGGCCGGCAACACCACCGGCTTCGTCCGGCGCATCGAGCGCGAGATGTACGCCGCCTCCGAGGCGCTGGACTTCGAGAAGGCCGCCCGGCTGCGTGACGACCTCGGCGCGCTCAACCGGGCGCTGGAGAAGCAGGCGGTCGTGCTCGGCGACGGCACCGACGCCGACGTCATCGCGCTGGCCGAGGACCCGCTCGAGGTGGCCGTGCAGATCTTCTACGTCCGCGGGGGCCGCATCCGCGGCCAGCGGGGCTGGGTGGCCGACCGGGCCGACGACGGCGACACCGCCGCGCTCGTCGAGGACTTCCTCCTCCAGCTCTACGGCGGCGACTCCGAGTCGATCCCGCGGGAGGTGCTCGTGCCGGCGCTGCCGACCGATCACGCGACGATGGAGGAGCTGCTCAGCGGCCTGCGGGGCAGCCGGGTGGCGATCCGGGTGCCGCAGCGCGGCGACAAGAAGACGCTGCAGGAGACCGTCGCCCGCAACGCCGGCCAGGCGCTGGTGCTGCACAAGACCCGCCGTGCCAGCGACCTCACCACCCGCAACCGCGCCCTCGAGGAGATCCAGCAGGCTCTCTCGCTCGACGAGGTGCCGCTGCGCATCGAGTGCTACGACGTCTCCAACCTGCAGGGCACCGAGGTCGTCGCCTCGATGGTGGTCTTCGAGGACGGCCTGGCGCGCAAGGGCGAGTACCGCCGCTTCGTCATCAAGGGCGTCGACGGCCAGAACGACGTCGCCTCCATGCACGAGGTGATCACCCGGCGCTTCCGCCGGCTGCTCGACGAGCAGGCCCGCTCGGTCGATGCCCAAGCGGCTCCGCGGGCGGTGCAGGACGACCCGACGGCTCCGCACGCCCAGCCGGAGGATCCCTCCGCCCCCATGCTCGTCGACCCCGACACCGGCCGTCCGCGCAAGTTCGCCTACGCGCCGGGGCTCGTGGTGGTCGACGGCGGCCCGCCGCAGGTGGCGGCCGCGCAGCAGGCGCTCGCCGAGCTCGGCATCAACGACATCCCGGTCTGCGGGCTGGCCAAGCGCCTCGAGGAGGTGTGGCTGCCCGGCGAGGAGGACCCCGTGATCTTCGCCCGCACCAGCGAGGGCCTCTACCTGCTCCAGCGGGTGCGCGACGAGGCGCACCGGTTCGCCATCACCCACCACCGCAGCCGGCGCTCGAAGTCCATGGTCGAGAGCGTCCTGGACGACGTGCCCGGCCTCGGCGAGGTGCGCCGCAGGACCCTGCTCAAGCACTTCGGGTCCCTGAGGAAGCTGCGCGCCGCGGAGCCCGAGGAGATCGCGATGGTGCCCGGCATCGGGCCCAGCACCTCGCGGGCCATCAAGGAGGCCCTCGCCACCGCCGACGCCGCGCGCACCACCGCACCCACCCAGCCGCTGCGGGTCAACACCGCCACCGGCGAGATCGAGGAGGACTGATGTCCGAGACCGCCGTCCCGCAGCCCGGTGAGCTGGTGGTCGTCACCGGGATGACCGGTGCCGGGCGCAGCACCGCCGCCAAGGAGCTCGAGGACCTCGGCTTCTTCGTCGTCGACAACCTCCCGCCGGCGCTGGTGCGCGACGTCGTACGCCTCGTCGACGACAGCCGCGGCGTGAGCCAGCCCATCGCCGTGGTCACCGACGTGCGCTCGGGGTCCTTCTTCGAGGCCCTGCACGCCAACCGGCAGCAGCAGGTCCACGGCCGGCCGGCCACCCTGGTGTTCCTCGAGGCCAGCGACGACGTGCTCGTGCGCCGGCAGGAGGCCGTGCGCCGGCCGCACCCCCTCCAGGGCACCGGCCGGCTGGTCGACGGCCTCGCCCGCGAGCGCAAGGTCATGGCCAGCGTCCGCGGCGACGCCGACCTCGTCATCGACACGACCAACCTCAACGTGCACCAGCTCACCCGCCGGATCGCCGAGCGCTTCGGCTCCGCGCAGGCCATGCGGCTCAAGGTCACGGTGATCAGCTTCGGCTTCAAGTACGGCATCCCCGTCGACGCCGACTTCGTGGGCGACATGCGGTTCCTCCCCAACCCGCACTGGGTGCCCGAGCTGCGCCCGCACGACGGCCGCGACGAGGACGTCTCGTCCTACGTCATGAGGCAGCCGGGTGCCACCGAGTTCCTCGACGGCTACCTCCCGGTGCTCGAGATCGCCGCCCGCGGCTACCTCAACGAGGGCAAGCGGTTCATGACCATCGGCATCGGCTGCACCGGCGGCAAGCACCGCAGCGTGGCGATGAGCGAGGAGGTCGCCCGGCGGCTGCGGGAGCGCGGGCACGACACGCGCGCGGTCCACCGCGACCTCGGTCGGGAGTGAGCGTGGCGACGGTCGACTGCTCGGTCGTCGCGCTCGGTGGTGGGCACGGGCTGCACGCCTCCCTGTCGGCGCTGCGCCGGGTCGCCCGCGACGTCACCGCGGTGGTGACGGTGGCCGACAACGGCGGCTCGTCCGGGCGGCTGCGCGAGCAGTTCGACGTGCTGCCTCCCGGCGACCTGCGCATGGCCCTGGCCGCCCTGTGCGGCGACGACGACTGGGGCCAGACGTGGGCGGAGGTCCTGCAGCACCGGTTCGCCGGCGCCGGCGACATGCGCGGCCACGCGGTCGGCAACCTGCTCATCGTCGGCATGTGGGAGCAGCTCGGCGACGCGGTCGCGGCGCTCGACCTCGTGGGTCGCCTCCTGGGTGCCCGGGGCCGCGTCCTGCCGATGTCGACGACGCCCATCGACATCGCCGCCGACGTCGCCGGGCTGGTGCCCGGCGACCCCCGCGCGCTCACCCGGGTGCGGGGCCAGGTCGAGGTGGCCACCACCGCCGGTCGCATCGACCGCGTGCTCCTGGAGCCGGCGCCCGTGCCGGCGTGCCCCGAGGCCGTCGCGGCGGTGCGGGGGAGCGACTGGGTCGTCCTCGGCCCGGGCTCGTGGTACTCCTCGGTCATCCCGCACCTCCTGGTGCCCGAGCTGCGCGACGCGGTGGTGGCCCGCGGGTCCCGGCTCGTCATCGTCCTCAACCTCGAGACCCAGCAGGGCGAGACCCACGGCTTCGCGCCCGAGGACCACCTCGCGGTGCTCCGCGAGCTGGCCCCCGACCTCACCGCCCACTCGGTGGTGGCCGACGCAGACACGGTGGCCGACGTCGACGCGCTGGAGAAGGCGGTGCTCGACCTCGGGGGCCGCCTGGTGGTCGGCGACGTCTCGCGCGGGGACGGCAGCGCCGCCCACGATCCGGCGCGGCTCGGGCGTGTCCTCGAGGGGATCCTGGGGTCCGAGGGTCGTTGACTCGCATGGCAGGATCGCGTCCATGGCGATGACTGCACCGGTGAAGGCCGAGCTGGCCAACACCCAGATCACCAAGACCTGCTGCCGCAAGGCGGAGGTCGCCTCGATGCTCCGCTTCGCCGGCGGACTGCACATCGTCAGCGGCCGCATCGTCGTCGAGGCCGAGCTCGACACGGGCGCCGCCGCCCGGCGGCTGCGCAAGGACATCTCCGAGGTCTACGGGCACCAGTCCGACGTCGTGATGGTGCAGGGCAACGGCATCCGCAAGGGCAGCCGCTACATCGTCCGCGTCGTCAAGGACGGCGAGGCGCTCGCCCGCCAGACCGGGCTCCTGGACCAGCGCGGGCGCCCGGTGCGCGGGCTGCCGCCTGCCGTGGTCTCCGGCGGCGGGTGCGACGCCGTCGGGGCGTGGCGCGGTGCCTTCCTGGCCCACGGGTCGCTCACCGAGCCCGGCCGCTCCTCCGCCCTCGAGGTCACCTGCCCCGGCCCCGAGGCCGCGCTCGCCCTCGTCGGCGTCGCCCGCCGCCTCGGCATCGCCGCCAAGGCCCGGGAGGTGCGCGGGGTCGATCGTGTCGTCATCCGCGACGGCGACGCGATCGGTGCGCTGCTGACCCGGCTGGGCGCCCACGAGTCGCTGATGGCCTGGGAGGAGCGCCGGATGCGCCGCGAGGTGCGCGCCACCGCCAACCGGCTGGCGAACTTCGACGACGCCAACCTCCGCCGCTCCGCCCGGGCGGCGGTCGCGGCGGGTGCCCGCGTCGACCGGGCGCTGGAGATCCTGGCCGACGAGGTGCCCGACCACCTCAAGCTCGCCGGACACCTGCGCCTCGAGCACAAGCAGGCCTCGCTCGAGGAGCTGGGCCAGCTGCACGACCCGGTGCTCACCAAGGACGCCATCGCCGGCCGCATCCGCCGCCTCCTCGCCATGGCCGACAAGCGCGCCGAGGAGCTCGGCATCCCCGACACCGAGGCGTCGCTGACTCCTGACATGCTCGCCGAGGAAGCCTGACCACCGACGTCTCAGGGGACGTCCGGCGGTGACCGGGCGCGGAGGCCGGACGGCCCGGTCGCGGCGTCCGGGGCTCCGATAGGGTCGGAGCGCCGGATCGACCAACGCTGCCAGGAGAGAAACCGTGACTGTTCGTGTGGGAATCAACGGCTTCGGCCGCATCGGCCGCAACTTCTTCCGCGCGGTCCGCGCGTCGGGTGCCGACATCGAGATCGTGGGGGTGAACGACCTCACCAACAACGCCGCGCTGGCGCACCTGCTGAAGTTCGACTCCATCCTCGGTCGGCTCGACGCCGACGTCACCTCCGACGACACCTCGATCAGGGTCGGCGACCAGTCGATCCGGGCCTTCGCCGAGCGTGACCCCTCCCAGCTCGGCTGGGGCGACCTCGGCGTGGACGTCGTCGTCGAGTCGACGGGCTTCTTCACCGACGCCACCAAGGCGCGGGCCCACGTCGACGCGGGTGCCAAGAAGGTCATCATCTCCGCGCCGGCGACCAACGACGACATCACCGTCGTGATGGGCGTCAACCACGAGGACTACGACCCCGAGCAGCACACGGTCATCTCCAACGCCTCCTGCACCACCAACTGCCTGGCCCCGATGGCGAAGGCCCTCAACGACGAGTTCGGCATCGTCAAGGGCCTGATGACGACCGTGCACGCCTACACCGCCGACCAGAACCTCCAGGACAACATCCACAAGGACCCGCGCCGCGCCCGCGCCGCCGCCATCAACGTGGTGCCCACCTCGACCGGTGCCGCCAAGGCGATCGGCCTGGTGCTGCCCGAGCTCAAGGGCAAGCTCGACGGCTACGCGCTGCGCGTGCCCGTGCCCACCGGCTCGGCCACCGACCTCACCTTCGAGGCCGGCCGCGAGACCTCCGTCGAGGAGGTCAACGCCGCCGTCGAGAAGGCTGCCGACGGCCGCTTCCTGCGCTACTCCACCGACCCGATCGTCTCCTCCGACATCGTGACCGACCCGGCGTCCTGCATCTTCGACGCGCCGCTGACCAAGGTCATCGGCAACCAGGTCAAGGTCGTCGGCTGGTACGACAACGAGTGGGGCTACTCCAACCGCCTGGCCGACCTCATCACGCACGTGGGCGCCACGCTCTGATGCCCGGCGCCACCCACGACCCCGCCGGCACCTGGTCGTCCCTCGGTGACCTGACCGGCAAGCGGGTCCTGGTCCGCTCAGACCTCAACGTGCCGCTCGAGGGTGGCACCATCACCGACGACGGCCGGATCCGGGCGAGCGCGCCCACGATCCAGCAGCTGTCCGAGGCCGGCGCCCGCGTCGTCGTGATGGCCCACCTCGGCCGCCCCGACGGCAAGCCGGACCCGGCCTACTCCCTGGCACCGGTGGCTGCGCGCCTGGGCGAGGTGCTCGGGCGGGACGTCGCCTTCGCCACCGACACGGTGGGGGAGAGCGCGACCGCCACGGTCGAGGGCCTCGCCGACGGCGACGTGGCGGTGCTGGAGAACGTCCGGTTCAACCCCGGTGAGACCAGCAAGCAGGACGAGTCCCGGGGTGCCTTCGCCTCCGAGCTGGCGAAGCTCGGTGACGTCTTCGTCTCCGACGGCTTCGGGGTCGTGCACCGCAAGCAGGCCTCCGTGTACGACGTCGCCCTGCGGCTGCCGAGCGCCATGGGCGGGCTGGTGGCCACCGAGATCGACGTGCTGCGCCGGCTGACGGCCGACCCCGAGCGTCCCTACGTCGTGGTGCTCGGCGGCTCCAAGGTCTCCGACAAGCTGGGCGTCATCGACAACCTCCTCGACAAGGCCGACCGGCTGGTCATCGGCGGCGGCATGGTGTTCACCTTTTTGCGGTCCCAGGGCCACGAGGTGGGCAGGAGCCTGCTCGAGGAGGACCAGGTCGAGTCCTGCCGCGGCTACCTCGAGCAGGCCGAGGCGAAGGGCGTCGAGATCGTGCTGCCGACCGACATCGTGGTCGACACGGCGTTCCCGTCCGGTGACCGCGAGCCGCAGCCCCAGGTGGTGGCGGCCGACGCCATCCCCGCGGGCGCCCTCGGCCTCGACATCGGCCCCGCGTCCGCGCGGGCGTTCGCCGACGCCCTCGGCGACGCCCGTACCGTCTTCTGGAACGGCCCGATGGGCGTCTTCGAGGTCGGCGCCTTCGCCGACGGCACGCGTGCGGTGGCGCAGGCACTGACCACGATCGACGGGCTCTCCGTGGTCGGCGGCGGCGACTCCGCGGCCGCCGTCCGCGCCCTCGGCTTCGACGAGGCGGCCTTCGGCCACATCTCCACGGGCGGCGGTGCCAGCCTGGAGTACCTCGAGGGCAAGGAGCTGCCCGGGATCGCCGTCCTCGAACGCCCCTGACGACCGAAAGCGACACCATGGCCAAGAACGCACGCACGCCGCTGATGGCGGGCAACTGGAAGATGAACCTCAACCACCAGGAAGCGGTGGTGTTCGTCCAGAAGCTGGCGTGGACGCTGTCCGACAAGCGGCACGACTACGGGAAGGCCGAGGTCGTCGTGCTGCCGCCGTTCACCGACCTCCGCTCGGTGCAGACGCTCGTCGACGGTGACCGGCTCTCGGTGCGCTACGGCGCCCAGGACGTCTCCACCCACGACAGCGGCGCCTACACCGGCGAGGTCTCCGCAGCCATGCTGGCCAAGCTCGGCTGCAGCTACGTCGTGGTCGGTCACTCCGAGCGCCGCGACCACCACGCCGAGACCGACGAGGTCGTCAACACCAAGGGCCACCGGGCGCTGGCGGCGGGCATGACCCCCATCGTCTGCGTGGGCGAGGGGCTCGAGGTCCGGCAGGCCGGCCAGCACGTCCCGCACACGCTCGCGCAGGTCGACGGCTCGCTGGCCGGCTTCACCGCCGAGCAGGTGGCCGGACTCGTCGTCGCGTACGAGCCGGTCTGGGCCATCGGCACCGGTGAGGTGGCCACGCCCGACGACGCCCAGGAGGTCTGCGCCGCCATCCGCGAGCGGCTCCGCGAGGTGCACGGCGACGGCGCGGCCGACGGCTGCCGCATCCTCTACGGCGGCTCCGTCAAGGCCTCGAACGTCGGCGCCATCATGGACAGGCCGGACGTCGACGGTGCCCTGGTCGGCGGCGCCAGCCTGCAGGTCGACGAGTTCGGTGGAGTTTGTCGGTTCTACGACATGCCGGTCCTGTGACCGTGCGGAAGTGACGTAGGCTTCGCACCGTGATTCTGCTTTTCGAAGTCCTGCTCGTCATCACGAGCCTGATCCTCATCCTGCTGGTGCTGCTCCACAAGGGCCGTGGCGGTGGACTCTCGGACATGTTCGGTGGCGGCGTGTCCTCCTCGCTGGGAGGCGGCTCATCGGTCGCCGAGCGAAACCTCGACCGCTTCACGGTGGGTGTCGGGGTCATCTGGTTCTCCTGCATCGTTGCGCTGGGCCTGCTCACGGCCTACAGCGTCTGAGAGTTTCTGGGAAAGAGGGAGTGACGTGGCTGGTGCTGGAAATGCGATCCGCGGGAGCCGGGTCGGCGCAGGTCCGATGGGCGAGGCAGAGCGGGGGGAGTCAGCACCGCGCCAGGCGGTGACGTACTTCTGCTCGCACGGACACCGGTCGGTGGTGACCTTCGCCATCGAGGCGACCGTCCCCGAGTCGTGGGACTGTCCCAAGTGCGGCCTGCCGGCCAGCATGGACTCGGAGAACCCGCCGCCCGCGCCGAAGATCGAGCCGTACAAGACCCACCTCGCCTACGTGAAGGAGCGCCGCTCCGACGCCGAGGCGGCCGACATCCTCGACGAGGCCATCCAGCTGCTGAGGTCGCGCCGCAAGTCCGGAGAGATCATCTTCTAGACCCCGGGTTCTCTGGAACGCCGGGTTGTCTAGGCGCCTGGGTCGGTGGCGTCCCCGGCGGCCGCCCGGTCGAGCCACCACACGGTCCGGTCCAGACCACTGACCCCGCGCGCCGGGGTGGCCGCCACCGAGCCGTCGTCGGCCAGGGCAGCCGCGACGGCGTCGGCCTTGCCCTCACCGCTGACCAGGAACCACACCTCACGGCTGCGGTTCAGCGCGGGGAACGCCAGCGAGATGCGTTCGGGCGGCGGCTTGGGCGAGCTCCGCACGGCCACGGTGACGTCGTCGGACTCCAGCGCCGGGTGCCCGGGGAACAGGGACGCGACGTGGCCGTCGGGTCCCACCCCCAGCATCAGCACGTCGAACGCGTCGCCGCCGTGGGCGCGCAGGTCCTCGGCGTACGCCGCGGCGGCGGCCTCGAGGTCGAGGCCGGCATCGCCGGCGGGCATCTCGTGGACATTGGCCGGGTCGAGCCCGAGCCGGTCGCCGAACGCCTCGCGCGCCTGACCGGCGTTGCGGTCGGGTGACGACGCCTCCACGAAGCGCTCGTCGCCCCACCAGACCACCACGCGCGACCAGTCGACGGCGGAGTCCGCGGCCCGGCGGGCGACCTCCTGGTGCAGCGTCTCGGCGATGGAGCCACCAGTGAGCACGATCTGGGGCGTGCCGCCCGCGGCCTGCACGGTCTCGAGCACCTCCAGCAGCCGGCTCGCGGCGTCGGCCGCCAGCGCGCCGGCGTCGTCGTGGACGAGGACCTCGCGCCCGGTCACGACTTCGCCTCCAGCTTCACCAGCTCCTTCGCGGCGGCGGAGTAGATGTCGTCCTCGTCGAGGCGGCGCAGCTCCTCGGCGAGCAGCTCGGGCAGCTCGCGCCGCTTCAGCGCCACCGGCCGGTCGGGCTGCCCGGGGGAGGAGAAGGTGGCCAGGCGCCCGTCGCCGCGGCTGATCGTGATGGGACCGTCGCGGGTCCCCAGGACGACCTCGTTGATGCCCGGGCCGGAGGAGACCGTCCGGTCCACCTTGACCTTGAGCCGGCTGCTCAGCCACGCGGCGAGCAGCTCGGCGCTCGGCGAGATGCGCTCGGCTGCCACCGTGGCGCGCTGCACCTTCAACGGGTGCTGGTCGAGCGCGGCGGCCAGCAGCGCCCGCCACGGGGTGATGCGCGTCCACGCGAGATCGGTGTTGCCCGGGGCGTACGTCGAGCACTGACGGTGCATCGCGGCCGTCTTGCCGCGGGTGACGGCGGCGGCGTCGGTGATCCGGCGGGAGGCCAGCCTGCCGAGCGGGTCCTTGGCCGGGTCGTCGGGAGCGTCGGTGGGCCACCAGATGGCCACCGGGGAGTCGGGCAGCAGCAGCGGCAGGACGACGGACTCGGCGTGCCGGACGACCTCGCCCTTGAGCCGGATCAGCGCCGTCTCACCGGTCCAGCCGGAGCCGATGCCCACCTGGGCGTTGACCACGCCGGCGCCCCGGCCGTCGCCGAGGATCACCCCGAGGACCCGGGCGGGATGCTCCTGCGACGCTGCGCGCGCGGCGGCCATGGCGTGCTCGGCGTCGTCCTCGTCGGCGACGATGATGAGGGTCAGCACCATGCCCATCGCCGGGCTGCCCGCCCGCCGGCGCGACCGCACGAACTCCGCAGCGATCCGGGAGGAGTTGGTGTCGATCAGCTCGGTCGTCATGGTCGCCTCCAGGTGCGGCCGTCGCGTGCCAGCATCGCGTCGGCGGAGGGTGGGCCCCAGGTGCCCGCCGGATACCTGTCGGGCCGGCCCTTCCGGGCCCAGTGGTCCAGGACGGGGTCGAGGATCTTCCACGAGAGCTCGACCTCCTCGTGCCGCGGGAACAACGGCGGGTCGCCCAGCAGGACGTCGAGGATCAGTCGCTCGTAGGCCTCGGGGCTGGCCTCGGTGAAGGAGCCGCCGTAGGCGAAGTCCATGTTGACGTCGCGGATCTCCATGGTGGTGCCCGGCACCTTGGAGCCGAATCGCAGGGTCATCCCCTCGTCGGGCTGCACCCGGACGACCAGGGCGTTCTGGGTGAGCTCCTCGGTGGAGGTCACGCTGAAGGGCAGGTGCGGCGCGCGCTTGAAGATGATCGCCACCTCGGTGACCCGACGCCCGAGCCGCTTGCCGTGCCGCAGGTAGAACGGCACCCCGGCCCAGCGCCGGGTCTCGATGTTGACGGTGATGGCGGCGAACGTCTCGGTCGTCGAGGACTTCTTGATGCCCTCCTCGTCGAGGAACCCCTGCACCTTCTCGCCGCCGGACCAGCCCTCGACGTACTGCCCGCGCGCGGTGCTGAGGTCGAGTCGTCGGGGCAGGGTCGTGGAGGAGAGCACCTTCTGCTTCTCCAGGCGCAGGCTGTCGGCGTCGAAGGACGTCGGCTCCTCCATGGCGACCAGGGCCATCAGCTGGAGGAGGTGGTTCTGGATGACGTCGCGGGCGGCCCCGATGCCGTCGTAGTAGCCGGCGCGACCGCCGATGCCGATGTCCTCGGCCATGGTGATCTGCACGTGGTCGACGTAGTTGCCGTTCCAGACCGGCTCGAACATGTTGTTGGCGAAGCGCATCGCCAGGATGTTCTGCACCGTCTCCTTGCCCAGGTAGTGGTCGATGCGGAACACCGACTCGGGCGGGAAGACGCCGTCGAGGGTGTCGTTCAGCACCCGAGCCGACTCCAGGTCGTGGCCGAACGGCTTCTCCACGACGACCCGGCGCCAGGCGTCGGCCGGTGGCTGGGCGAGCTTGTGCTCCTGGAGCTGGCCCACGACCGCGCCGAAGAACGACGGCGGGATGGCGAGGTAGAAAGCGTAGTTCCCGCCGGTCCCCCGGGCCTGGTCGAGCTCCTCGATGGTGCGGCGCAGGGTGTCGAAGGCGACGTCGTCGTCGAAGTCGCCCTGCACGAAGCGCAGGCCCTCGGACAGCTGGTTCCAGACCTCCTCCCGGAACTCGGTGCGCGCGTGCTGCTTGACCGAGTCGTGCACGATCTGGGCGAAGTCCTGGTCGGCCCAGTCGCGCCGGGCGTACCCGATGAGGCTGAAGCCGGGCGGCAGCAGCCCACGGTTGGCGAGGTCGTAGACCGCCGGCACGACCTTCTTGCGGGAGAGGTCGCCGGTGACGCCGAAGAGCACCATGCCGCACGGGCCCGCGATCCGAGGGAGCCGGCGGTCCTCGGGGTCCCGCAGCGGGTTGGCGGCGGCCATCAGGCGCCGTCCGCGAGGACGTCCGCGACCGCGGCCAGGTCGTCGGGCCCGGAGACGTGCAGCCGGAGCACGGGGCGGCCCTTGTCGGCCAGCACGGTTCCGTCGCCGACCGCCTGGGCGGTGAGGAACTCGTGGAAGGTGAACGGCCGGTCGGGCACCGCGAGGTCGGCCAAGGGCTGTCCGGTGACCTGGAGGTAGACCCCCGTGTCCGGCCCGCCCTTGTGGTACTGCCCGGTGGAGTGGAGGAAGCGGGGTCCCCACCCGAAGGTGACCGGTCGCCCGGTACGCCGGGCGAGCGCCGGCCGCACGCCCGCGAGCGCCGCGTCGCGGTGCCGGTCGAGGTAGGCCTGCACGGCGAGGTAGCCGTGGTCGTCGTCGAGCCGACCCAGCAGCGCGGTGACGGCACCGGCCACGGTGTCGGTGCCCTCGGGCAGCCAGTCGCCCGAGGCGTAGACGGTCACCGCGCCGTCCACGAAGGTCGCGGTCGGCTGCTCCCCGCCGCCCTCCAGCATGTCGCGCGCCGCGGCCTTGGCGCTCTCGACGTCGGGCTGGTCGAAGGGGTTGATGCCGAGAACGCGGCCGGCGACCGCGGTGGCGACCTCCCACAGCAGCATCTGGGCGCCCAGGGCGGCGTCGACCGTGACGCCCCAGCCCGACGCGGGGGTGACCCCCGGACCGTCCGGGCCGTAGGTGGCGAGGACCTCGTCGTCGGTGCTCGGCGAGAAGTTGGGTGCGTCGGTGCCCTCCACCACCACGGGCAGGATGCCCTTGCCGTCCTTGCCCGTCGACTCGGCGACGAGCTGCTCGGCCCAGTCGCCGAGGCCGGCGTACGGCGAGCCGCCGTCGGCGAGCACCAGCTTGTCGGCGCCGGCGGCGTTGGCCGCGCCGAGCAGGGCGCCCAGCCGCAGGCCGGGGTTGTCGGGGGAGTCGGCCGCGAGCGCGGGCGCGATGGCGGCGGCCTCGTCGAGCAGGCGGGCGATGTCGGCGCCGGCCAGGCCGCTCGGCACCAGGCCGAAGGCCGTGAGCGCGGAGTAGCGGCCGCCCACCTCGGGGTCCGCCCGGAAGACGCGGTAGCCGGACTCGGTGGCGGCGGCGTCGAGGGGGGAGCCGGGGTCGGTGACGACGACGATGCGGCCCGCGGGGTCGATGCCGGCGTCGGTGAACGCCTTCTCGAAGGCACGGCGCTGGCTGTCGGTCTCGACCGTGCCGCCGGACTTCGAGGACACCACGATCACGGTGGTGTCGAGGTGGTCCTCCAGCGCGGCACGGACGAAGTCGGGATCGGAGGAGTCCAGCACCACGAGGTCGACGCCGTCGGCGGCGCAGATCACCTCGGGCGCCAGCGACGAGCCGCCCATCCCGCACAGCACCACGCGGGCCAGCCCCTGCCCGGCCAGGTCGGCCCTGAGCTCCTCGACCTCCGCGACCAGCGGACGCGAGGTGGAGTGCAGGTCGACCCAGGCCAGCCGCTTGCCGGCCTCCTCCTCGGCCGCCTCACCCCAGAGCGTGGCGTCGCGGTCGGCGAGGCGGGAGGCGACCTGCTCCTCCACGAGCGAGGAGACGGTGTCGACGAAGGCCTTCTCGTCGCGGTAGCCAAAGGACAGCTCGTAGAGACCTGCCTCGGCGGCGGTGTCGGCCGCCGTCACCGCCCGGCCTTCGCCATCTGGCCCTCGACGGTCTCGACCAGCTCGGTCCAGGACTTCTTGAACTTGTCGACGCCCTCGTGCTCGATGCTGACCAGCACGTCCAGGAAGTCGACGCCGACGTCCCC
Source organism: uncultured Nocardioides sp. (assembly GCF_902805925.1). Classification (GTDB taxonomy): domain Bacteria; phylum Actinomycetota; class Actinomycetes; order Propionibacteriales; family Nocardioidaceae; genus Nocardioides. The sequence goes on along the minus strand of NZ_CADCUP010000192.1, from coordinate 5,556 downwards.
GAGGCGGTCCAGGATGGCCCGGCCCTCGGACGCCTTGCCGGTCACCACGTCGCCCATCACCTCGCCGTGGTCGGCGAAGGCCTCGAGCGTCTTCTCGGGCATCGTGTTGACGGTCTCGGGCACGACGAGGTCGGCGACGTACATCGTGTCGGGGTAGTCAGGGTTCTTCACCCCGGTCGAGGCCCACAGCGGCCGCTGGCGGTTGGCCCCCGCGGCCTCCAGGTCGCGCCACCGGTCGGAGGCGCTCACCTCCTCGTAGGCGCCGTACGCCACCAGGGCGTTGGCGACGGCCGCCTTGCCCTTGAGGGCGGTGGCGATGTCGGTGCCGGCCTCGTCCAGGCGCTTGTCGACCTCGGCGTCGACCCGGGAGATGAAGAACGAGGCGACCGAGCGGATCTGGGAGAGGTCGCGGCCCGCGTCGCGGGCCTGCTCGAGACCGGTGAGGTAGGCGTCCATGACCTCGCGGTAGCGCTCCTCGCCGAAGATCAGGGTCACGTTGACGCTGATGCCCTCGGCGATGGCAGCCGTGATGGCCGGCAGGCCCTCGAGGGTGGCGGGGATCTTGATGAGCGCGTTGGGACGGTCGACGGCGGCCCACAGGGCCTTCGCGGAGTTGATGGTGCCCTCGGTGTCGTTGGCGAGGTCGGGCTCCACCTCGATCGAGACCCGACCGTCGTGCGCGGTCGACTCCGCCACCGGCGCGAGGACGTCGCAGGCGTTGCGGACGTCCTCGGTGGTGAGCTCGAGGATGACCTTGTCGACCGACGCCCCCTCGGCGACCAGCTTGCCCACCTGCTCGTCGTAGCGCTCCCCGTTGGCGATGGCCGAGGCGAAGATGGTCGGGTTGGTGGTCACCCCCACCACGGACCTCTCCTTGACGAGCTCGGCGAGGTTGCCGGTCTCGATGCGCTCGCGCGACAGGTCGTCGAGCCAGATGGACACACCCGCGTCTGCAAGAGCCTTCAAGCGGTCACTCATCGTTCCTCCTGTGGTCGGTGCCTTGGGGTACCCGTCCGGTGGTGCGTCAGTCAGTCGGTGGACACCCGGATGCTGTCGCGGGCGGCGTCGGCGACGGCCTCGCCCGTCATGCCGTACTCCTGGTAGATGCGCGCGTAGTCGGCCGAGGCGCCGTAGGTGTCGATCGAGACGATGCGGCCGTGGTCGCCGACGATCTCGCGCCAGCCCTGCGCCACCCCGGCCTCCACCGAGACCCGCGCCTTGACGTTGGGCGGGATCACGGACTCGCGGTAGGCCTCCTCCTGCTCCTCGAACCATTCGCGGCACGGCATGGAGACCACCCGGGCGCGGACGCCGTCCTCGGCGAGCAGCTCGCGCGCGGCGACGGCGACCTGCACCTCGGACCCGGTGCCGACCAGGACCACGTCGGGCAGCCCGCCCTCGGCGTCGAGCAGGACGTAGCCGCCGCGGTGGACCTCGGAGGTGTCGGCGTACCCCTCGGTGCCGCGCGGGAAGACCGGGACGTTCTGCCGGGTCAGCGCCAGGCCCGCCGGCCGGTCGGTGTTGGTGAGGATCGCGTGCCACGCGGCCGCGGTCTCGTTGGCGTCCGCGGGGCGCACGACGTCGAGACCGGGGATCGCGCGCAGGGCGGCGAGGTGCTCGATCGGCTGGTGGGTCGGGCCGTCCTCGCCGAGCCCGATCGAGTCGTGGGTCCAGACGTAGGTGACGGGCAGCCCCATCAGCGCCGCGAGGCGCACCGAGCCCCGCATGTAGTCGGAGAACGTCAGGAACGTGCCGCCGAACGCACGGGTGCCGCCGTGCAGGGTGATCCCGTTGAGGATCGAGCCCATGCCGTGCTCGCGGATGCCGAAGTGGAGGACGCGGCCCGCCTCGGGGTCGCCCTCCCACTGCTCGGTCGAGCGGTCCTTGGGGATGAAGGAGGGGGCGTCGGAGATCGTGGTGTTGTTGGACTCGGCCAGGTCGGCCGAGCCACCCCAGAGCTCGGGCATGATCGCGGCGACCGCGTTGATCACGGCGCCCGACGCCTTGCGCGTCGCGACGCCCTTGGGGTCGGCGTCGAAGGTGGGCAGCGCGTCGGCCAGGCCCTCGGGGAGCGCCCGGGTCCGCATGCGCTCCCAGGTCGCCAGCACCTCCTCGGAGGCGCCGTCGCGCCAGGCGGTGAGCTGCTCCTCCCAGTCGGCCTGGGCCTGCTTGCCGCGGGCCACCAGGGAGCGCGTCTGCTCGAGCACGTCCTGGGGCACGTCGAAGTGCTTCTCGGGGTCGAACCCGAGGATCTCCTTGGTCGCCGCCACCTCCTCGGCCCCCAGCGCCGAGCCGTGGGAGGCGCCCGTGCCCCGGGCGTTGGGGGCGGGCCAGGCGATGACGGTGCGCATCACGATGAGGCTCGGCTGGTCGGTGACCGCCTCGGCCTCGCGGATGGCGGCGTAGAGCTGCGGGACGTCCTCGGTGTAGCCGGTGCCGTCGTGGGTCCAGTCGACGGTCTGGACGTGCCAGCCGTAGGCCTCGTAGCGCTTGCCGACGTCCTCGGTGAACGCCACGTCGGTGTCGCCCTCGATGGAGATCCGGTTGGCGTCGTAGATGAGGGTCAGGTTGCCCAGCTTCTGGGTGCCGGCGATGGAGGACACCTCGGCGCTCACGCCCTCCTGGAGGTCACCGTCGCTGCAGATCGCGTAGACGTGGTGGTCGAAGGGGGAGGCGCCGTCGGCCGCACCCGGGTCGAGCAGCCCGCGCTCCCGGCGGGCGGCCATGGCCATGCCCACGGCGTTGCCGACGCCCTGGCCGAGCGGCCCGGTGGTCGTCTCGACGCCGGCCGTGTGGCCGTGCTCGGGGTGGCCCGGGGTCTTGCTGCCCCACGTGCGCAGCGCCCGGAGGTCGTCGAGCTCCAGGCCCCACCCCCCGAGGTACAGCTGGGTGTAGAGGGTGATCGAGCTGTGCCCCGCGGAGAGCACGAACCGGTCGCGCCCGGGCCAGTGGGGGTCGGCGGGGTTGTGCCGCATCACCTTCTGGAAGAGCAGGTACGCCGCCGGCGCCAGGCTCATCGCGGTGCCGGGGTGGCCGTTGCCGACCTTCTGCACGGCATCCATGGCCAGCACGCGGACCGCGTCGACGGCCTTCCGGTCGAGGTCTGTCCAGTCGAGCTGGGACGGGTTGTCGGTCACGGTTTACCCTTCGCCGGGGGGTGGGGAGCACGTCGAGGACGAGCCTACTCAGGTGCGGGGATAGACTCGCAGCGCGCCCACCGCTCCCGCTCGTCTGTGAGGACCTTCGTGACCTACCTCGGCCAGTCGGCCTCCTCGGCCGCGTCCTCGGACGACGAGGGTGGCTCGGCCCGGGTCTCCGGGGTGGCGGAGCAGGTCACCGTCAAGGACGTCGTCGCGGCGTACGTCGGCCTCACCAAGCCCCGGGTGATCGAGCTGCTGCTCCTGACCACCGTGCCGGTGATGTTCTTCGCGGCCCGGGGCGTCCCACCGCTCGGCCTGGTGGTCGCCACGGTCGTCGGCGGCACGCTCAGCGCCGGGTCCGCCTCCGCCCTGAACTGCGTCTACGACCGCGACATCGACGAGCAGATGCGCCGCACCCGTCGCCGGGCGCTGCCGCGCCACGTGGTCTCCCCGGCCTCGGCCCTCGTCTTCGGGCTCACGCTGGGCGTGGTCAGCACCGTCGTCCTGGCCCTCTGGGTCAACCCGCTCTCGGCCGTGCTGTCGGTGGTGGCCAACGCCTTCTACGTGCTCGTCTACACGATGGTGCTGAAGCGGCGCACCACCCAGAACATCGTCTGGGGCGGCCTGGCCGGCTGCTTCCCAGCCCTCATCGGCTGGACCGCCGTCACCGGCGAGCTCGCGTGGACCCCCGTGGTGCTCTTCCTCGTCGTCTTCTTCTGGACCCCGCCCCACACCTGGGCGCTCGCGCTGCGCTACCGCGAGGACTACGCCAACGTCTCGGTCCCGATGCTGCCGGTCGTGGCGCCCGCCCACGAGGTCGGCCGCCGGATCGTCCTCTACAGCTGGGTCATGGTCGCCACCTCGCTGGTCCTCTGGCCGGTCGCGGGCACCGGCCCGGTCTATCCCGTCGCGGCCGCCGTGCTGGGCGCGGTGTTCCTCCTCGAGGCGCACCGGATGTGGGCCCGGGCCAAGACCTCGGAGAGCCTGTCGGTGATCGCCCCGATGCGGCTCTTCCACAGCTCCAACCTCTACCTGTCACTGCTCTTCGTCGCCGTCGCGCTCGACCCCCTGCTCACCCGCTGAGCGCCGCGGCCCGCCGTCCGGCCGTCCACAGCCCTGCGCGAAACCTGGTCGCGGGGGTGCGGCGTGGCGTAGGTTGACCTCGTCGTCGTGATGTCCACGCTCGGGACAGTGCACACCACCACGCGACACGGGTGTCACAACTTCACACCGAATCCGGGGGGATTCAGATGTTCCACACGAGCGAGCGGCCCGGGGGGGTCGCAACTGCTGCACGCCCTGCCGACCCGCGGGTCAGCGTGGTGGTGCCTGCGCGCGACCAGGCGCGCGCCCTGGACCTGCTGCTGCCGGCACTGCCGCCGGTGCACGAGGTCATCCTCGTCGACGGCGGGTCGGCCGACGACACCGTCGCGACCGCGAGACGGCAGCTGCCCGACGTCCGCGTGACCCGTCAGCGTCACCGCGACGAGGGACACGCCCTCGCCGCGGGGCTGGCCGAGGTCACCGGTGACGTGGTGGTCCTGCTCGACGCCGGCACCTCCGCCGATCCCGGGGAGATCCCACGCCTCGTCGCGGCGCTGGTCGACGGCGCCGACGTCGCCTCGGGCAGCCGGCTCCCCGCGGACCGCGGGCACGACGGCGCGGGTGGCCGCCGCCTCGGCGACGCCGTGCTCAACCGCATCGCCCGCCGCGTGCTGGGCCAGGGGATGGGCGACCTCCACCACGGCTTCGACGCCTTCTGGGCCGACCTCCTCCCGGTGCTCGTGCCGTCGCCGGACCTCGGCCCGGCTCGCGGGCGGGTCGTCTGGGGTGACGTGTTCGAGGTGGAGCGCACGGCGATCAGGTGCCGGCTGGCAGCGGCCGAGGCCGCGGTCGCGGAGGTCCCGACCACGCAGCTGAGCCGGGGGCGCGGGGACGGCTCCGTGCGCTCGCTGCTCCATGGCCTGCGGCTTCTCCCGACCCTGGTGACGGAGTCGCGGCGGATCCACTCCGCCGACCACCTCGTCGTGCGGCGCCCGGAGTGCCCGGGGCAGCGGCAGCGACTCGCGCTCGTGTCCTCGGGCCGGGTCTCCCCATGACCGGGCGAGGCCGCACGCACCGCGCGCCGGCCTCGAGCAGCCGTCCTGCCCGTCCTCCCGCCGACGCGAGGTGTCGCTGGTGAGCAGGCGCCGCGTCGTACGCCCCGCGCACGTGCGCCGTCCGCACCAGCCCCGGTGGCTGCTGCTCGTGGTGGGCGTGGGGGCGCTCCTGGTCGCCCTGCTGTCGGCGGTGTCGGGTCCTCCGCTCAATCCCGTCGAGCAGGCCGCCAGCCTGGCCTCGGCGCCGTGCCTGTCGGGAGGCGCGGCGGCACCCCTGCGCGACCTCGGGCTGCAGGGCGCGGCCGGGGCCGGCCGGG
>NZ_CADCUP010000191.1 GCF_902805925.1 uncultured Nocardioides sp. | reverse complement strand
GACGAACGGCCAGCTCGCCGCCCTCGCGGAGGCCGGGCGCGTGGTGCTGCTCGCCTTCGCCGGTCACGGGACCTCCGGCCTCTCGCCCGCCGGCCTGGTGCGCGCGACCCTGGCCGCCGCCCGGGAGCTGCCCGACGCCCACGTCGTCGTGGTGCCGCTGGCCAGCCACGGCGACGCCGCCGTCGACCACGAGCTGGGCATCCGGGTGGTGCGGAACTACGCCGCGGGCGACCCCGTGCACGCCCTGCACGAGCCGCACCCCGACGACGCGTGGCCGGCGGAGGTGGCAGCCGTGGTGGCCCACGACCGTCCCGAGCCGGGCGAGCAGGGACTCGTCGTCTTCTTCACCGGCCTCTCGGGCAGCGGCAAGTCGACGCTCGCGCAGGCCCTCATCGACCGGGTGCTCGAGCAGGGCGAGCGCACCCTCACCAGCCTCGACGGCGACGTCGTACGCCGCAACCTGTCGGCCGGGCTGACGTTCTCCAAGGCCGACCGCGAGACCAACATCCGCCGCATCGGCTGGGTGGCCGCCGAGATCTCCCGCCACGGCGGGGTCGCGGTGTGCAGCCCGATCGCCCCCTTCGACGACACCCGGCGGCAGGTCCGCGAGATGGTCGAGGACGCCGGCGGCGCCTTCTTCCTGGTGCACGTGGCCACGCCGCTTCAGGAGTGCGAGCGGCGCGACCGCAAGGGCCTGTACGCCAAGGCGCGAGCCGGCCAGATCCCGGAGTTCACCGGCATCTCCTCCCCCTACGAGGAGCCGGAGGACGCCGCCGTCCGCGTCGACACGACCGGGCGCAGCATCGACGACGCGCTCGACGACGTGCTCCACGCCCTGCGGGGCGGCGGACACCTCGACCTCCCCACGACGCCCGAGGACGCCTGATGGACTGGCTCACCACCACCTTCCTGGCGATCATCGCCGCCGGCTTCTTCGTCGGCGTCGTGGTCGGCCTGACCGGCATGGGCGGCGGTGCCCTGATGACCCCCGCGCTCATCTTCCTCGGGGTCGGCGAGACCGCCACGGTGGTGACCGCCGACCTCACGGCCGCCGCGGTCTACAAGACCGGCGGTGCCCTGGTGCACAAGCGGGAGGGCTCGCCCAACCTGGCCCTGGCCAAGTGGCTGGTCCTGGGCTCGGTGCCGATGGCCCTCCTGGGGCCCTACCTCGTCTCGTGGGTCACCGAGTCGCCCGATGAGCTCGACCGGCTCCTGAAGCTGTGCATCGGCTTCGCCCTGCTCTTCGCCGCGCTCACCTATGCGCTGCGGCTCTACATCAACCTGCGGCGCGTGCGCAGCGGCACCCACACCGTCGACGACGACCCGACCATCCGCCCCCTGGCCACCCTCGCGGTCGGCGCGCTCGGCGGCCTGCTCGTCGGCGTCACCAGCGTCGGCTCCGGCTCCGTCATCATGATCGCGCTGCTGATGCTCTACCCCGGCCTGTCGGCGGTGAAGCTCGTCGGCACCGACCTGGTGCAGGCGGTGCCGCTGGTGCTCGCCGCCGCGATCTCCAACATCGCGCTGCACGGCCTCGACTGGGGCGTCACCATCCCGCTCATCATCGGCTCGGTGCCCGGCACCATCCTGGGCAGCAAGATCGCACCGCGCGTGCCGCAGTCCTACATCCGCCGCGGCATCGTGGTCGTGCTGACGATGAGCGGCGTGGCGCTGCTCGACAAGGCCGGGTGGGCACCGCTGGGCGCCGGCGAGGACGAGACCTCGCCCCTGCTGGTGGCCGGCGTCGGCGTCGCGACCCTGGTGCTGGTGCCGCTGGTGTGGGGCCTCGTCCGCCGTTCGACCGGGCTCCCGATGTTCGGCTCCCCGACCGTGGCGGAGCTCGAGGCCCCGGCACACCGCTCGCGGTCGATGGGGATGAGGCGCTCCGGACGCTGAGAGGCTCCCGCGGTTCCGGGTCGCGGGGGCGCCGTGCCGGGCAGGGACGACCGGGAGCGAGGTGGGCTGGTCCACGGCTACCCGTGCCCGTGATCGGCAGCGACGAACCGGCATCCGCAGGCATGCTGGTCCCGAGACCGGGCACAGGTGCTGAGGTCATCGCGACCAGCCGGTCCGGCGCGCCTAGACCACCGCCGGGCGCCGTTTCACCGCCCACCTGCAGTCACGGTTAGCATGTGGCCTGCCATTCCGACGAGAGGTCCCCCGTCAGTCATGACCCAAACGCACGCCGACTACCGGCTGAGCCAGCTCGACCAGCTCGAGGCGGAGTCGATCCACATCTTCCGTGAGGTCGCCGCGGAGTTCGAGAAGCCCGTCCTGATGTTCTCCGGCGGCAAGGACTCCATCGTGATGCTCCGCCTGGCGGAGAAGGCGTTCCACCCGTCCAGGATCCCGTTCCCGGTGCTCCAGGTGGACAACGGCTTCGACTTCCCCGAGGTGCTCGCGTGCCGCGACTCCTGGGTCAACCGGCTCGGCGTCCGCCTCGTCGTCGCCTCGGTCGACGACGACATCGCCAGCGGCGTGATCGTCGACGACGGGAAGACCAGCCGCAACCGCATGCAGATCGGCAGCCTGCTCAACGCCATCGAGGTGAACGGCTTCACCGCCGCCTTCGGTGGCGGCCGCCGCGACGAGGAGAAGGCCCGCGCCAAGGAGCGCGTCTACTCCCACCGCGACGAGTTCGGGCAGTGGGACCCCAAGATGCAGCGCCCCGAGCTGTGGAGCCTCTACAACGGCCGCATCCACGAGGGTGAGCACATGCGGATCTTCCCGCTGTCCAACTGGACCGAGCTCGACATCTGGCACTACATCGACCGGGAGCAGGTCGAGATCCCCTCGATCTACTTCTCCCACCAGCGCGACGTGATCGAGCGCGACGGCATGCTGCTCTCGGCCTCCGAGGCTGTGCAGCCCCGAGGCAGCGAGACGATCCAGAGCCGGACCGTGCGCTTCCGCACCGTCGGCGACATGACCCTCACCGGCTGCGTCGAGAGCGCCGCCGGGACCACGGCCGAGATCATCGACGAGATCGCGATCGCCCGGGTCACCGAGCGCGGCGCGACCCGCGGCGACGACCGGTTCTCCGAGGCGGCCATGGAAGACCGCAAGAAGGAAGGCTACTTCTGATGGCTGACGAGAGCACCCAGATGGACCTGCTCCGCTTCGCGACCGCCGGCTCGGTCGACGACGGCAAGTCCACCCTCATCGGGCGCCTGCTGCTCGACTCCAAGTCGATCTTCGAGGACCAGCTCGAGTCGGTCGAGTCGACCAGCAAGTCCAAGGGCTACGACTACACCGACCTCGCGCTGCTGACCGACGGCCTGCGCTCGGAGCGCGAGCAGGGCATCACGATCGACGTGGCCTACCGCTACTTCGCGACGCCGACCCGCAAGTTCATCATCGCCGACACCCCCGGCCACGTGCAGTACACGCGCAACATGGTCACCGGCGCCTCCACCGCCGACCTCGGCCTGGTGCTCGTCGACGCCCGCCAGGGCCTCACCGAGCAGTCCCGCCGGCACGCGGTGATCCTCTCGCTGCTGCGGGTCCCGCACCTGGTGCTCGCGGTCAACAAGATGGACCTCGTCGACTTCTCCGAGGAGACCTACGAGAAGATCCACACCGAGTTCACGCAGTTCGCCACCAAGCTCAACATCCCCGACCTCGTGGTCATCCCGATCTCGGCGCTCCAGGGCGACAACGTGGTCAACCGCTCCGAGCACATGCCGTGGTACGCCGGCCCGACGCTCATGCACCACCTCGAGCACGTGCACGTGGCCTCCGACCGTGACCTCGTCGACGTCCGCTTCCCCGTGCAGTACGTCGTGCGGCCCAAGTCCGACGCCTACCACGACTACCGCGGCTACGCGGGCCAGGTCGCCGGCGGCGTCATCAAGGCCGGCGACGAGGTCGTCGTGCTGCCGTCGGGGATGACGTCGCGGGTGCAGGGCATCGACCTCTTCGACAAGGAGATCGACCAGGCCTTCCCGCCGATGTCGGTCACCGTGCGGCTCGAGGACGACGTGGACGTCTCGCGCGGCGACATGATCGCCCGGATCAAGAACGCACCGGCGCCGAGTCAGGACATCGACGCGATGGTGTGCTGGATGACCAACGAGCCGCTGCGCCCGCGCCAGAAGCTCGCCATCAAGCACACCACCCGCACCGCCCGTGCCCTGGTCAAGGACGTGCAGTACCGCCTGGACGTCAACACGCTCCACCGCGACCAGGACACCAAGGAGATCGGCCTCAACGAGATCGGCCGCGTGCAGCTGCGCACCACGGTGCCGCTGCTGTGCGACCCGTACGCGCAGAACCGCACCACGGGCTCGTTCATCCTCATCGACGAGGCGACCGGCGTGACCGTCGGTGCCGGGATGATCAACTCCGCTTCCTGACCCGACACCACGACGGCCCGGCAGACCCTGGTCTGCCGGGCCGTCGTGCGTCCGGCGGGGGCGGCAGCCACCAGCCGATCGTGGACCTCAGCTGATCGTGTACCTCAGCCGATCCCGAGGAGCGTGCGCGCCTCGTCGGGCGTCATCGGCGTGCGCTGGACGACACGACCGAGCTCGACGGCCCGGTCGACCAGCTGGCGGTTGCTCTCGACGGGGACGCCGCGGCTGAGGGTGAGCACGTCCTCCATCCCGACGCGGAGGTGGCCGCCCTTCGACAGCGCCGCGAGGGCCACGGGCAGCGTCGAGCGGCCGATGCCGGTGGCCGACCACGACGTCACCTCGGGAGGCAGGTCGCGCACGGAGGCGACGAGGGCGTCGGCGGTGCCGTTCATGCCGCCGGGCACGCCCATCACCAGGTCGCAGTGCACCTTGCCGCCGGCGGGCAGGCCGTACGTGGCGAGCAACCGGGTCAGCGCGTGCACCTGGCCGAGGTCGAACAGCTCGAACTCCGGCACGACGCCGCGCTCCTGGGTGAGCTGGTAGAGCTCGCACACGAAGGGCCAGGGGTTGGAGAAGACGTCGTCGCCGAAGTTGGTGGTGCCCATCGTCAGGCTGCACGAGTCGGGCTGCGCGTCGAGCACCCTCAGCCGCTGCTCGAGCGGGTCGTGCACGGACCCGCCGGTCGAGAGCTGCACCACCAGGCTCGTGCTCTCCTTGAGCGCCGCCACCGTCTCCGTCAGGCGCCCGAGGTCGAGGGTGGGGGCGTGCTCGTCGTCGCGGATGTGCACGTGGATCATCGCCGCGCCCGCCGCCTCGCACTCGACGGCGGTGGCGACCAGCTCCTCGAGGGTGGTGGGCAGCTGGGGGCAGTCGGCCTTGCTGGTCTCGGCGCCGGTCGGCGCGACGGTGACGAGAAGGCGGTCGGCGGGGATGCCGGACGGGGGCAGCGACATGGGCAGCATCGTGTCAGAGCCGCCGCCCCGGCAGACTGTCGGCATGCGCGCCGTCGTCCAGCGGGTCCTCTCGGCCCGGGTCACCGTCGAGGACGAGGTGGTGGGCGAGATCGGCGCGGGGCTGCTCGTCTACCTCGGCGTCACCCACGACGACGGCGCCGACGAGGTGGCGTGGCTGGCCCGCAAGGTGTGGGACCTGCGCATCCTGCGCGAGGAGCGGTCGGCCTCCGACACCGGCGCACCGGTCCTGGTCGTCAGCCAGTTCACGCTGTACGGCGACGCCCGCAAGGGTCGCCGCCCGACCTGGCAGGCCGCGGCGCCCGGCGAGGTGAGCGAGCCGGTGTACGCCGCGTTCTGCGCCGAGCTGCGACGGCTGGGCGCCGGCGTCGAGGAGGGCCGCTTCGGTGCCGGCATGCGCGTGGAGTCCGTCAACGACGGCCCGTTCACCGTGCTGCTGGAGCGCTGAGGATCAGCGGTCCTCGAAGCCCTGCTCGCCCTGCGCGTCCTCGCCCACCACGTCGACCCCCTCGACCCGGGCGGCCGGCGGGCCGGAGCGGCACCAGGCGACCATCGCCGCCACGTCGTCGGGAGGGCCCTCGAAGACCGCCTCCACCGACCCGTCGGGCCGGTTGGCCACCCAGCCGGCGACCCCGCGGCTGCGCGCCTCCTGGGCGCAGGAGGCGCGGAACGTCACGCCCTGCACGCGACCACGGACCACGACCCTCGCACGCTCCACCGCCCCAGCCTACGCACGAGGCCCCGGCCCCCGGACCGGGAGCGGGGCCTCGAGGCGGAGCGGGTCAGAGGGCGACCGCGACCTCCGCGACGGAGCCCACGGCCGCCTTCACGGGGGTGTCCACGGGATCGGCCTTCGGCGCCAGGGTGCGCAGCGTCCACTGGCCCTCGCCGGCGAAGAACCGGAAGTGGCCGGTGGCCGAGGTCGGCACCTCGGCGGTGAACTCACCGGTGCGGTCGAGCAGCCGGACGTACGCCGACCCGACGGCCTCGCCGTCGCGGGTCACCTGCCCCTGGATGACCGCCTCCTTGGCGACGTTGACGCCGTCGAGCGACAGCCCGCCCTCGGTCGCGCCGCACATCAGGCACGCACCTGGTCGGCGGAGCCGGGCTCGTCGCCGAGGGCGACCGGGACGCCGACGAGGGAGCCGTACTCGGTCCAGGAGCCGTCGTAGTTCTTCACGCTCTGGTGGCCCAGGAGCTCCTTGAGCACGAACCAGGTCAGCGAGGAGCGCTCACCGATGCGGCACAGCGCGATGGTCTCCTTGGTGTCGTCGAGGCCGACCCCGGCGTACAGCGCCGTGAGGTCCTCGTCGGACTTGAAGGTTCCGTCGTCGTTGCAGTTCTTGCTCCACGGCACGTTCAGCGAGGTGGGCACGTGGCCGGCGCGCTGGGCCTGCTCCTGCGGCAGGTGGGCCGGGGCGAGCAGGCGGCCGGCGTACTCGTCGGGGCTGCGGACGTCGATGAGGTTCTTGACGCCGATGGCCGCCACGGTCTCGTCGCGGAAGGCGCGGATCGAGTGGTCCTGCTCCTGCGCGGTGTAGGAGGTCCTCTCGCGGGTGGGGACGGCGTCGGTCAGCTCGCGGGAGTCCAGCTCCCACTTCTTGCGGCCGCCGTCCATGAGCTTGACGGACTGGTGGCCGTAGAGCGTGAAGTACCAGTAGGCGTAGGCGGCGAACCAGTTGTTGTTGCCGCCGTAGAGCACCACGGTGTCGTCGTTGGCGATGCCCCGCTCGGACAGCAGGGCCTCGAACTGCTCCTTGTTCACGAAGTCACGACGCACCTGGTCCTGCAGGTCGGTGGTCCAGTCGAGCTTGATGGCGCCACGCAGGTGGCCCTTGTCGTAGGACGTGGTGTCCTCGTCGACCTCGACGACGACGACGCCGTCGGTCTCGAGGTGGTCCTCCACCCACTGGGCGGAGACGAGTGCGGATTCGCGGCTCATGGTGATCTCTTTCTGGTTGCGGCTCAGGGGTGGGCGGTGGCGCGACGGGAGGAGACCCGCACGCCGAGGAGGTACAGCTCGCAGCCGAGGCAGAGGCCCGTGGCTGCGTTGAGCAGGGCGGCGGCCAGTGCGAGACCGGTCGCGACGAGACCGGCGGTGGTGGCGCCGAGGAGGAACGAGACGAGGGCGACGACGGCGAGGACCAACCCCACCGCCGAGGCGAAGCGCGGGGGTCGCGGGTCCTCGAGGTGGTCGGGCGCCGCCAGTCGAGGCCGGACGACGGAGCGGAAGAGCAGCGCGTACGGCGCGTGCTGCACGCCGAGGGCCGCCCCGAGCCCGAAGACCACCGCCTGCACCCCGACCAGCAGGGTGGCGAGCGGACCCGGCGCCAGGAGGAGGACGGCCGCGAGCACGAGCGCCGTCAACGCTGCGGAGACGCGCGGGCCGCGGGGGTCGATCCCGGCCGCGGTGGCCGTGCCGCCGGCCGGGGCCGGACTGAGCGCTTGCTGGGTCATGGGTGTCTTCCTGAGGTCCTGGGGCGGGCGGACGGCTCGAGCGCGCGCGGCCACCCGGTCGCCAGCCGGTGACTGGTCAGGAGAGTGGTAGGAGCAGCGCGCCCGTCAGGACAGACACAGCGACGACCGCATGCGGCAGTGGTCCACTGCGCGGCGGCGGGTCAGCATGGTCGAGGACATGGGAAGAACAGTAGGCGAGCCGCCACGCCCCACCCAGCGGACGTCTCGGATCATGGATGGTGTGTCCGCATCTTGGTCACGCCGTCCCCGCCAGCGCTGTCAGCACCTGCTGGCGCGTCGGCGCCCCGGCGGCCCGGGTCACCTCGTGGCCCGCGCGGTCGAGCACCAGCGTGGTGGGGGTGCGGGTGATCCCGACGCGGCGCACCAGGTCGAGGTGCTGCTCGGCGTCCACCTCGACGTGGGCGACGCCGGGCACCACGCCGGCGATGTCGGCGAGCACCACCCGGGTCGTGCGGCAGGGCGCGCAGAACGCGCTGGAGAACTGCAGCAGCGTCGCCCGCTCCCCCAGCCGGTCGTCGTACGGCGTCCGGGCGAGGAGGCTGGGCGCGGGCTCCTCCTCGGGCGTCTCGGGTGCCTCGGCCACCGGGGCCCCGCGGAAGCGTCCGTCGACGCGCAGACGCCAGCCCCCGAACACCGCCGACAGCGTCACGGCGGCCACGAGCACCCACGCACCGGTCGTCATGAGAGGCACAACGACCGGGCGGGCCCGGGCATTCCGGGTGCGCGCGGTGTCGATCAGCCGCCGGCGAAGGGAGGCAGGAGCTCGACCGTCTCCCCGGGCTCGACGACCACGTCGGCGGGCTCGCGGGAGCCCGCCGGTCGCTCCCCGACGAGGACCGAGCAGACGCCCAGGACGCGTGCCAGGTCCGGCCCGGGACGGGCGGCGAGCACCCGCGCAAGCACCTCGGCCAGGGACACCGGCCCGTCGACCTCGAAGGTGTCGGACTCCGCCCCGGCGGCCGCCCGCGCCGCCGCCCAGTAGTGGACGGTGACCGTGCGGCTGGTCTCAGGAGCCGACGAACCTCGTGGAGTGGTGCCCATGACTCGATATCCTTCCCTATCCGTCCACATCGGCCGCTGCGTCGGGAGGAGCTGCCATGAGCACGCTGCTGCTCCTCACGAGCGCGCTGCAGCCCTCGGCCGAGGTGCTGCCGGCGCTCGGCCTGCTGGGCCACCAGGTGCGCATCCTCCCCGCCGAGGGCAGCGCCCTGCTCGACGCCCCGGACGCCGACCTGCTGCTGGTCGACGGGCGCCAGGAGCTGGCCTCGGCCCGCGACCTCTGCCGGCTGATCCGCACCACCGGCACCGACGTGCCGGTCCTCCTCGTCGTCACCGAGGGCGGCCTCGCCGTCGTGCTGCACGACTGGGGCATGGACGACGTGGTGCTGCACACCTGTGGACCCGCCGAGCTGGAGGCCCGGATCAAGCTGGCCGTGGGGCGCCTGCGCGCCCAGCGCGAGGCCGACGACCCCGAGTCGCACGTGATCCGCACGGGCGAGGTCGTCGTCGACGACGCGTCGTACACCGCGAAGGTGAGCGGGCGGTCGCTGGACCTGACGTTCAAGGAGTTCGAGCTGCTCAAGTACCTCGCCCAGCACCCCGGCCGCGTCTTCTCCCGCCAGCAGCTGCTCCAGGAGGTCTGGGGCTACGACTACTTCGGCGGCACCCGCACCGTCGACGTCCACGTGCGGCGCCTCCGGGCCAAGCTCGGGCCCGAGAACGAGACGCTCATCGGCACCGTGCGCAACGTCGGCTACCGGTTCGTGCTCCCCCGCCAGGACACCGGCGGGGACACCGGCAGGGACACCGGCAGGGACACCGGCAGGGACACCGGTAGGGACACCGGCGAGCCCGCGGACGTGCCCGAGCCTCACCGCTCCGGCGCCTGACGTCGTGGACCTCGACCGGGTCACCGCCGTCTCCGCCGCAGCGGCTGCCGCCGACGGCGCCGAGCCGCTCGACGAGGCGTCCTGGCTCGCGCTGCGCCACCGGCCGGCGGACGTGGTCGCCCACGTCGAGGACGGTGGCTTCACCCTGCTCCGTGACGGCGAGCTCGCGGTCGTCGTCGATCCCGTACGCCGCGGCGCGGGGCTCGGGGGCCGGCTCGCCGCCCGGGCGCTGGCCGGCCACGACGGTCCGCTCCGGGCGTGGTCGCACGGCGGGCACCCCGCGGCAGCGGCGCTCGCCGCCCGGCACGGCTTCGCCCGCGTGCGCGACCTGTGGGTGATGCGCCGCCCGACCGCGCTCGCCCTGCCGGCAGCGCGCGACCTGCCGGGCATCGTGGTCCGGGGCTACCGCGACGAGGACGCCGAGGAGGTCGTCCGGGTCAACGCCGCCGCCTTCGCACACCATCCGGAGCAGGGCTCGATGGACGCCGCCGGCCTCGCCACCCGGATGGCCGAGCCGTGGTTCGACCCCGCCGGCCTGCTGGTCGCCGTGGACGGCGGGCGGGTGCTCGGCTTCCACTGGACCAAGCAGCACTCAGCGAGCCTCGGCGAGGTCTACGTGGTCGCCATCGACCCGTCCGCGCAGGGCCGCGGGCTCGGCAGGGCGCTCACCCTGGCCGGCCTCGAGCACCTCGCGGGCCTGGGCGTCGCGTCGGTGCTGCTCTACGTCGAGTCCGACAACGCGGCGGCCCTGGCCGTCTACTCCGGCCTCGGCTTCACCCACGCCGACGCCGACACCCACGTCATGTACGCCCGGTAGTCAGCGCAGCCGGGGGCGCACGTGCAGGCCGACCTCGGGGTCGACCACGACCTCCTGGGCCACCGGCATGCCGTCGACCTCGAGCGTCGCGTCGAGGGGGACGTTGCGCTTGACCAGGCCGAGGCCGATCGGGCCCAGCTCGTGGTGCCGGGCGCTCGACCCGACGCGGCCGACGACCTTGTCGCCGTGGCGGACCTCGGCGCCGACGGGCGGCAGCCGGTTCTCCGAGCCGTCGAGGTGCAGCAGGGTCAGCCGCCGCGGCGGGCGGCCGAGCGTGTGCACCCGGGCGACCGTCTCCTGGCCGCGGTAGCAGCCCTTGTCCAGGTGCACGGCGACCGGGATGGCGCCCACCTCGTTGGGGATCGTGCGGTGGTCGGTGTCGATGCCGTAGCGGACCTCGCCGCGCTCGATGCGCAGCGCCTCGTGGGCCCACAGGCCGCACGCCGGGCCTGCCGCGGCGGCGTACTCGGTGAGCCGCTCGCGCGGGACCAGGTCGAAGCGGCCGTTGCGCCAGGCGACGGCCAGCTCGTCGGTGACGTCGGTGACCTCGACGCGCATCAGGAACCGCATCCGGTCCAGGAACCCGATCGCCGCCGCCCCGGCGCCCGGCTCGAGGTGGGCGGTGAACGCCTCGCCGTCGTCGACGCCGGTGAGCGCGTGCTCGACGTGGCCCTGCGGGCTCAGCACCAGGGTCTGGGTCCAGGTGCCCGGCGCGAGGTCGGTGAGGTGCTGGGTGGTCAGCGAGTGCAGCCAGGTGAGGCGGTCGGGACCCGCGACCCGGATCACGTCGCGGTGCGAGAGGTCGACGAAGCCGTCGCCACCGACCAGGGTGCGCTGCTCGCCGTTGAAGGAGCCGTAGTGCGCGGCGACGGCGGCGTCCACGCCGTCGCCGGCGACCGCGCCGGGCAGGTCGAGCAGCGGGCTAGCCATGGGAGTGCTCCTCCGGGGGGTCGGTGGGTGCGCAGGCCTCGCAGTGGCCGAACACCGTGAGGTGGCCGAGGTCGATCACGAAGCCGTGGTCGGCGCGCAGCGTCTCGACGAGGGCGGCGGCCACCCCTGGTGCAACGGACCTGACCCTCTGGCAATTCCTGCACACCAGGTGGAAGTGGGCCGGCCCCGACGTCGAGTGGTACGTCGGCGCCCGGTCGCTCAGGTGGGCGTGCCGCACCAGCCCGAGCTCCTCGAGGACCTCCAGCGTGCGGTAGACCGTGGAGGCGTTCACCGCCGACGCCTGGTCGCGCACGTGCGCCAGCACCTCGTCGGGCGTCGCGTGCGCGAGCTCCTCGACGGCTCGCAGGATCAGCTGCCGCTGGGCCGTGAGCCGGTAGCCACTGCCCCTGAGCCGGTCCGCCAGGTCCTCGGCCATCACGCCCGCTTGAGCCGCGCCCACAGGTGCGACTGGAGCTGCTCGCCCATCGCGGCCATGTCGACGGCGTAGAGCAGGTCGCCCTCGACGTTGCCGTAGAGGCGCTTGGCGCCGGCGTACTCCTTGGCGGTGGCGGTGCGGACGACCGCGTCGGTGGTCAGGTCGAGCTTCCCGCCCTCCGCCTCGCCGTAGTAGATCTCGACGAAGCCGGTGTGGTGGGTCAGCAGCAGCTCGACCCGGCCCGGCTCCGGGCAGCGCAGGAAGCCGGTCTCGATGGCGCCGTCGCGGACCTTCTCGCCGTGCTCGTCGATCAGCTCGGCCCGCGCCATGTAGTGGAAGAAGGGACGCCCGTCGTGGGTGAAGATCAGCTCCTGGCGGTACTCGAACGCCTCGATCGTCGGGTAGTCGCCGCGTCCGTTGCCGCGCCAGGTGCCCAGCAGCCAGGCGACGGGGCCGCAGTTGGGGTGGAGGTTGTCGGGGAGCTCGAACGGCATGGGGACACTTTAGTGTGGAGCCATGCCACGCTCCCTGGTCGTCAAGGTCACCTGCGGCGCCGAGTCGCCCGAGCGCTGCAACCAGGCGTTCACCGTCGCCGCCTCCGCCGTCGCCGCCGGGGCGCCGGTCTCGCTGTGGCTCACCGGCGACGCCACCTGGTTCGGCGTCCCCGGCCGGGCCGAGGAGTTCCACCTCGACCTCGCCACCCCGCTCGACCAGCTGCGCGACGCCGTCCTGGCCGGCGGCCGGGTGACGGTGTGCGGGCAGTGCGCGGCCCGCCGCGGCCTGGTCGAGGCCGACCTCGTGGACGGGGTCACCATCGCGGGTGCGGCGTCGTTCGCCGAGGAGGTCCTGGCGCCCGACGTGCAGGCGCTCGTCTACTGAGAAGGCCTCGGCCCGGCTTCGGTTGTTCACCCGGGTGCGCCAGACTCGTCCCATGCCCACGTCGCAGACCGCCCGCCAGAGCACGCTGCCCGCGACCGTGAGCGCCGTCAGCGACGAGGGCCCGGCCCAGCTCGACCCGCTGGCGCACCCCCACGACACCTTCGACGTGGAGCCGCCGTACGTCCCCGACGCCGCCCAGATCGCCGCCGTCGAGAAGTACGACGACCGGTTCCTGGACCGCGAGCTGTCGTGGCTGCGCTTCAACCAGCGGGTGCTGGAGCTCGCCGAGGACGCCACGCTGCCCCTGCTCGAGCGGGCGCGCTTCCTGGCGATCTTCAGCAGCAACCTCGACGAGTTCTTCATGGTGCGCGTGGCGGGTCTCAAGCGCCGGATCGCCGCCGGCGTCGCCGTGCGGGCGGCGTCGGGCATGCTGCCGCGCGAGGTGCTCGAGACGATCTGGACGACCACCCGCGAGCTGATGCAGCGACAGGCACTGGTGTTCAACGACCACCTGCTGCCGGAGCTGCGCGAGCAGGGCGTCGAGCTGCTGCGGTGGGACCAGCTCGACCGCGAGGAGCAGAAGCACTGCAAGCGGCTCTTCAAGGAGCGCATCTTCCCGGTGCTGACCCCGCTGGCGGTCGACCCGGCGCACCCCTTCCCCTACATCTCCGGCCTCTCGCTCAACCTCGCCGTGCTGGTGCGCAACCCCCAGACCGGCACCGAGCACTTCGCCCGGGTGAAGGTGCCGCCGATCTTCAAGCGGTTCGTGCCCCTGGGCAACCAGCGGTTCGTGCCGCTCGAGGACGTGATGGGCGAGCACCTCAAGCGGCTGTTCCCCGGCATGGAGGTCCTCGCGGCGCACACCTTCCGGGTCACCCGCAACGAGGACCTCGAGGTCGAGGAGGACGACGCCGAGAACCTGCTCAAGGCGCTCGAGAAGGAGCTGCTGCGCCGCAAGTTCGGGCCGCCGGTGCGCCTCGAGGTCGAGGAGTCGATCGACCGCAAGGTGCTCGACCTGCTCGTCTCCGAGCTCGGCGTCGCCGAGGACGAGGTGTTCAGGCTGGCCGGGCCCCTGGACCTGCGCGGGCTGCACGGCATCGCCGACCTGCCGCGCGAGGACCTGCAGTACCCCGCCTTCGTGCCCTCGACCCACCCGTTCCTCGCCGAGGTCGAGAGCTCCTCACCGGTCGACGTCTTCGAGGCGGTCCGCAAGCACAACGTGCTGCTGCAGCACCCCTACGACTCGTTCGCGACCTCGGTGCAGCGGTTCCTGGAGCAGGCGGCCGCCGACCCGCACGTGCTCGCGATCAAGCAGACGCTCTACCGCACCTCCGGCGACTCCCCCATCATCGACGCCCTCGTCGACGCCGCCGAGTCGGGCAAGCAGGTGCTGGTGATCGTCGAGATCAAGGCCCGCTTCGACGAGACCAACAACATCCGGTGGGCCCGCAAGCTCGAGCACGCCGGCTGCCACGTGGTCTACGGCCTCGTCGGCCTCAAGACCCACTGCAAGCTCTCCCTGGTGGTGCGCGACGAGCCCGAGGGCATCCGGCGATACACCCACATCGGCACCGGCAACTACAACCCCAAGACCGCCCGCGTCTACGAGGACCTCGGGCTGCTGACCGCCGACGAGGTGATCGGCGAGGACGTCGCACACCTGTTCAACAACCTCTCCGGCATCAGCCGCAACGCCACCTACCACACCCTGCTCGTGGCGCCCGACAACGTGCGCGGGGGCCTGGTCGAGCAGATCCGGCAGGAGATCGCCCACCACCAGGCGGGCCGGCCGGCCCGGATCCGGCTCAAGGCCAACTCGGTCGTCGACGAGGCGGTCATCGACGCGCTCTACCTCGCCTCCCAGGCCGGCGTGCCCGTGCAGCTGCTGGTGCGCGGGATCTGCGCCATGCGCCCCGGCGTGCCCGGGCTGTCGGAGACCATGGAGGTGCGCTCGGTGCTGGGGCGCTTCCTCGAGCACAGCCGTGTCTTCTGGTTCGAGAACGGCGGCCAGCCGACCGCGTGGATCGGCTCCGCCGACATGATGCACCGCAACCTCGACCGGCGGGTCGAGGTGCTGGTGCGGCTGCCCGACACCGACGTCCACCGGATCGCGTCGCTGCTGGACCTCGCCTTCGACCCCACCACCGTGGCGTGGGACCTCGACTCCGAGGGCGTGTGGCACCGCAACGACGGTGACGTGCATCTCCACGGGGCCTTGATCGAGCGTCAGCGCCGCCGCCGCTGACCTCCGGGCCCTGCTCCTCGCTTGTGCTGCGGCGCGGGCAACCCCCTAGCATGTGTCGCGTTCAAGTCCTCCTCATCAGGAGTCCCCCGTGCGTTTGAAGTTCCGCCCTGCCGACGGGTCGTTCTACGACCTGTTCACCGACCTCGCCAACCACCTCGTCACCGGGGCGGGACTGCTGGCCCAGATGCTCGCCGACGGCGAGGAGCGCGAGGAGATCGCCACCCGGATGCGCGCGGCCGAGCACGACGCCGACGAGACCACCCACGCCATCGTCAAGCGGGTCAACAGCACCTTCGTCACCCCGTTCGACCGCGAGGACATCTACTCCCTCGCCTCCGGCCTCGACGACATCATGGACATGATGGACGAGGCCGTCGACCTGATCCTGCTGTACGAGGTCAAGGTGCTGCCCGCCGAGCTGTCCAACCAGGTCGAGGTCATCCAGCGCTGCGCCGAGCTGACCGCCGAGGCCATGCCGCGACTGAAGTCGATGCAGGACCTCGAGGAGTACTGGATCGAGATCAACCGCCTCGAGAACGCCGGCGACAAGAGCTTCCGCCGGATCCTGGCCAACCTCTTCAGCGGCGACTACAAGGCCATCGAGGTGCTCAAGCTCAAGGACATCGTCACCTCGCTCGAGGGTGCGATCGATGCGTTCGAGAAGGTCGCCAACACGGTGGAGCAGATCGCGGTCAAGGAGTCCTGACCGGTGGAACTCGCGATCATCATCGCGGTCGTCGTCGTCGCCCTCGTCTTCGACTACACCAACGGCTTCCACGACGCCGCCAACGCGATCGCCACCTCGGTGTCGACGCGGGCGCTGACGCCGCGGGTGGCGCTGGCGATGGCCGCCGTCATGAACTTCGTCGGCGCCTTCCTGGGCCAGAAGGTCGCCCAGACGGTCTCCGACACCATCTCGCCACCGACGGGGACGCACGGGCTGACCATCGTGATGGCCGGGCTGCTCGGCGCGATCACGTGGAACATGATCACCTGGTACTACGGCCTGCCGTCGTCGTCCTCGCACGCCCTCATCGGCGGACTCGTCGGCTCGGCGATCGCCTCCGGCACGATCGTGCACTGGAGCACGGTGATCGACAAGGTCGTCATCCCGATGATCCTGTCCCCGCTGGCGGCGTTCGCGCTCGGCTTCGCGGCCATGCTGGCGGTCATGTGGATCTTCCGCGGCGTCAACCCCGGCCGCGCCAACCGCGGCTTCCGGATCGCCCAGACCGTCTCGGCCGCCGCGATGGCGCTGGGCCACGGCCTGCAGGACGCCCAGAAGACGATGGGCGTGATCTTCCTGGCGCTCCTGACCGGCGGGTACGTCGCCGAGTCCGACGGCCTCCCCCTGTGGGTGATCATCGCGGCCGCCACCGCCATCTCGCTGGGCACCTGGTCGGGCGGCTGGCGCATCATGCGCACCCTCGGCCGCCGGATCATCCACCTCGACCCGCCTCGCGGCTTCGCCGCCGAGTCGGTCGCCGCCTCGGTGCTCTACACCACGGCGTACGTCTGGGAGGCGCCGATCTCCACGACCCACACCATCACCTCCGCGGTGATGGGCGTCGGGGCGACCAAGCGCTTCTCGGCCGTGCGCTGGGGTGTCGCTCGCTCGATCCTCACCGCCTGGGTCCTGACCTTCCCGATGGCCGGGCTGGTCGCCGCCCTCTGCTACGCCGTGGCGCAGGTCTTCCTCCCCTGATCCGGTTCTCTGGTGGGGCGTCCTCCCGGGCGTCCGGCGGGGCGGTAGTTAGGCGCGAAATGGTCGCCGAACCGTCCACAGGACAGCCGTTCCGCGCCTGACTACCAGGCCGTCAGCCGGCGCGAACGCCGGAGGGGCGGTCGGCTCCAGGGTCGACCCATGGCCCCTCACGCGCTGCCCTTCCACCCCCGACGACCGCACCTGGTCCGCCCCGTGCCGATCGACCCGACCGGTCAACTGGGCCCCACGCGCGGGCAGGCGCGAGGCCCCGGCTACCGACGTACGTCCCACGGCCTCTACGTGCCAGCCCACGTCAGGGGCGACCTCGTCGAGCAGCGCATCGTGGAGGCACTTCCGGCCTCTCCCGACGCCCTGATCACCGGCTGGGCGGCACTGAGGTGGCTGGGCGGGAGCTGGTTCCACGGTCTGACTGCCGCGGGCGACCCACTCCCGGTGCCCGTCACCGGCGCCAAGACCGTGCGCCGCAGGGCGAGCGTCGCGCTGACGAAGGAGAGCTGGCTCCAACCGGCTCACCGCGCCGAGGTCGACGGTCTGCCCATCACGACGGCAGTGCGGTCCGTGCACTTCGCGATGCGCTACGCCACCTCGCTGGTCGCCGCCGTCATCGTCCTCGACATGGCGGCGTACGACGACCTGGTGACCGTGGAGGAGGTCCGCGCCTTCACCGGATCCGCCGGACCCCGCACCGGCGTCGCGCTGGCCAGACAGGCATGCGCCCTGGCGAGCGAGAGCTCGTGGTCGCCGATGGAGACGTGGCTGCGGCTCGTGTGGGTCCTCGACGCCGGGTTCCCACCGCCGCTGTGCAACCAGCCCGTCTTCGACCCCTCCGGCCGGCTCATCGGGACTCCGGACCTGCTCGACCACGAGGCCGGGGTGGCCGTCGAGTACGACGGTCCGGTCCACCTCGACGCGCGTCAGCGCCGACGCGACCGCGACCGCGAGGAGGCGTTCCGCTCGCACGGGCTCGAGCACGTCGCGGTCATGGCGGGCGACGGCCGTTCCGAGGCCACCGTCCGACGTCTGCGCGAGGCGCGCCGACGGGCGCGGTGGGAGCCGGCGGCGACCCGGGCCTGGACCATCACCGCCCCGCCGTGGTGGACCTCGACGACGTCGGTCGAGTCGCGCCGGGCGCTCTCAGACGCCGATCGCGCCAGGCTGCTGACCTACCGCCGCGCCGGGTGATGGGGTGCTGCGTCTCCTCCAGCGGGGTAGTCAGGCGCGACATGGCTACTCGATGCCGGTCAGGGCAGCCGTTTCGCGCCTAACTACCGCCCACCTCCGCCGCGCGACCCCGCGGCGCGGCCCCCTCAGTCGAGCGCCTGCTGCTCCGTCGCGACGATCCGCCCCTTGCGGTGGTGGACGACGAGCATGCCGGCCGGGGGCAGCCGCACCTCCTCGACGCCCAGGGCGTCCCACACGGCCGGGAGGACCGGTCGGTGGGTGCACACGAGCGACCCGCCCCGCACGTGGAGCAGCTCGTCGACGACCGTCCGGACGCCGTCCGGGGTGGCGTCCTCCTCGCTGAGCACGTCGCGCAGGTCGAGCCGCCGCCCCGTCGCCGCGGCGTACGGCGTGGCGGTCTGCACGCAGCGCGTGCTGCTGCTGCTCACCAGCACCGAGAGGTCCCATGCGGCCAGCACCGGCACCAGTCGCTCCGCCTGGTGGCCACCCGCCTGGACCAGCGGCCGCAGCCGGT